>JAPLSZ010000126.1:3229-10694 GCA_026398385.1 Kiritimatiellota bacterium
ATCTGGCTCGTAAATATGCTGACATATTCTGTTGTAGGCCGACTCTCCGAGTCGGCGCGCCGGGTCGGAGACCCGGCCTACACCAGAGATGCAAAGAGTACGTCACCGTATTTACGAATACGTGTACTTAGCGCAGATTTGCTTCGATGGCTTCAATTAAAGCATCGAGCGTAACCGGCTTGGCGAGGAAGAGCAGACCGCCGCTATTATAGCCCTGCCGGCCCGCTTCGCCTTGCGAAACGGCCGCCGTGACAAACAAGACCGGCACATCTTTGAGAACGGGGTGACTTTTGAGCCGGGCGGCGACATCGCCACCGTCCATCCCCGGCATCATGACATCAAGCAGAACCAAATCCGGTTTGAATTGTTCTGCTGTTTCCACCGCCTGTTTGGCGGCGTTTACTTCCTTCACTTCGTAAGAACCGGTCTTTTCCAAGTTGAGCCGCACCATCAACGTGAACTTCGGCTCGTCATCTACAATCAGGATTCTTTTCTTGGTCATAGCTTGTCCTTATGTTTTGAGCGTTATGGTCACCTTGGCTCCGCCCGCGGGGCGGTTGCCGATTTGAAGCGTGCCGCCGTGCAACTCGATGATCTGTTTGGAAACGGACAGGCCAAGTCCGAATCCTTTCCCTACCTGCTTTCGGCTGAAGAACGGCTCGAAAATATTTACCAGATCTGCTTCCGGAATGCCTGCGCCGGTGTCTTCCATGTCCACGATGACTTCTGTAGCTCCGGCTTCCAACTGGTTGGCACGGGTTCTGACGAGCAAGGTCCCGCCCGTGGGCATGGCTTCGATGGCGTTCATGCAGAGATTCACCAGCGTCTGCTCGATTTTAGTTCCATCCAACGGCAGGTGCGGCAGGCTCGGCCCCAGGTCCATGTTGGAGGTAACATTCCGTTTCCGCGCCTCATGTCGCATTAAATGTACCGTGTGTTCCACAATCCTGTTCAGGTCCTGATGTTTCATCTCCAGTTTGGCGGGAACGGAAAAGTTCATTAACTCGCGGATAATAATATCGGCCCGTTGGATGGCCTCTTTCGTGTCTTTCACAACAGTCGCCACCCGGTCATCGTTTATGGCGACCGTGCTGGACAGGTATTCCAGCCCCATAAGAGCGATGGCCAAAGGGTTCTTGACTTCGTGGGCTACGCTGGCCGCCAATTGGCCCACTGATTTCATCTTGGCCGCTTCGATCAACTGCATTTGTGTGGCTATTAATTTCTCATGCTCCGTTGTGAGATCCGCCAGCGCCTGCGTTATCATTTTCTGTGCCTGTTTGCGCTCGGTGATATCACGGAACAGCCAGACACGCCCCAAGTAGGAACCTGTGCTGCTCCTGACCGGCGCGCTGTACCGGTCGAATTCCCGTCCGTCTTTCAACTGAATCTCGTCCCTACTTTTGAGGTCCTTGTGTTTATAAAGATATTCAACCTTGTCGGAAAAGGCTTGTGGATCCAAAAGCTTGTCCAGAACCGACCGCAGGGCGGCTTCGTCCGAGCGCGACTGGACCACGTCAGCAGGGATCCCCCACATCTCCAAGAATTGGCGGTTGAACCAAATTATCCGGCCGTTTTCGTCCACGTTCAGGATCCCGTCAATGGACGCCTCGTTCTGAGACTCCAGCAACATCTTCTGAAAACGCACTTCCTCAGCCGCTTGCTTGCGGATCAGCGTCACGCCGATGTGCGCTGCGATGCCCTCCAGGATTTCAATCGTATCGCGGGTGAAACATCCTTTGCGGCGGTCATTGAACTGGAGCAGGCCGACAATCATATCCTGGGCCCGAATGGGCACCAGGGCCACCGATGCATAGCCTTGATGGATGCATTGGTTGCGTGGGTTCAGCCGGGGATCTTGATCGGACGGCAGTTCAAGCAGCGGCAAGGAATCGTTGGTCCAGCAACTGCCCCCGCGCGTGAAAAGCGGATTAGACGGGTCGGTCTTGCCAGAAATGACCAAACCGCAGGTGCATTCCAGGCAAACGTTGCCGTCTTTATCCCGGCACAGCCCGCCATCCGCGGTTGGCGCGATCAGCGTGTTTTCCGTCAGCAGGAAAGCCTTGGGAAAGCCTTGCTGCGCGTAATACGGGAAGTCATCCCCGTCTTGCAGGCGAATGCCCACAGCATCGCATCCGGTCCGCATTTTCAATATGGCCAGGACGCGCTGGATGGAACCCCGAAGATCTCCCGGCGCGTTGAGGATCTGGAGGACTTCCAAGCCCATTTCTCGATAAACCTCCGTCTGTTTGTGCTCCGTGATGTCGCGGTTGATGCCCAGCAGTCCCGTGATATGGCCGGCGTGGTCGCGCAAAGGCACCTTAGTCGTCAACACCCACCGCGGGTTACCGGCGGAGTCCGTGATGGGAACCTCGCGGTTGACGCACGGCTGATCGCAGTGCAAGAGCGTCTGCTCTTCCGCCCGGAACTGCTCGGCCAGTTCGCGCGGGAAGAAGTCAAAATCGCATTTGCCGATGAGCTCGCCAGGAGCGGCGGCGCCAAATAAACGGGCGGTGGCCGGGTTCACGGACACGAAGCGGCTATCCATATCCTTCAAATAGACCTGATCCGGAATGTTGTCCATGAGACTGCGCAGCAGATCGCGCTCCTGGGCCAGCGCTGCCTGCGCGCGGCACCGCTCAATGGCGTAACGGATCGCCCGCGCCAGCGACGGGCCGTCCTCCCGTCCCTTGACGATGTAGTTCTGGGCGCCCTGTTGAAGCGTCCGGACGGCCAGTTCCTCATCATCCGTGCCGGTGAGCACAATGATCGGCACCGTTTCCGCTGCCGTGCGCATGCGAATGAGTGTGTCCAGTCCCCGGCTATCGGGCAATCCGAGGTCCAACAGCACGAGATCAAGCCCCCCCTGGGCCACTTCCCGGAGCGCCGCGGACAGATTCTCAGCCCGCCGGATATCGAACGCACCGTATTGCCAGAGTGACAACAGCTTCTGCAGCAGGTGGGCACAGCCATCGTCGTCCTCCACCAGCAGTATTCTGACGGTCTCGGACTTCGCCTTCTCGATGGTGGAAGCGTCGCTCACTCGCGATTCCTTTTCATTTTAACCCGTTGGGCGGCAGTTTCACGATCGTCAACCAAAAGCTGTCGATGGCTTCCACCACCGCCAGGAATTGTTGCAGATCAACCGGTTTGGTGATAAAGCAGTTGGCATGCGTGTTATACGCCTGCAGGACGTCCCGCTCGTCTTGCGACGTCGTCAGCACCACAACGGGGATGTGTTTCAGGTCGGGGTCTTCCTTGATTTCAGCCAGCACGGCGCGGCCATCCTTCCGGGGCATGTTCAGATCGAGCAGGATAAGATCCGGGAAAGGCGCCTGGGCGTACGGCCCCTGCCGGCGCAGGAAGGCCATGGCTTCGACCCCGTCTTCCGCCACGCTCAGGTGGTTGAGCACCTTGGCGCTCTTGAGCGCCTCCAGCGTCAGTCGTACGTCGCCGGGGTCATCCTCGACCAACAGAATCTCAATCGGCTTACTGCGCGTTTCTGCTCGCATGGCTTCCTCCTTTTCGTCGGTATCCGTCTCCATCTTCATCCCGCTGGAATTGAGAAATAGAAGCTCGAACCTTTGCCCGGCTCGGATTTCGCCCAGATGCGTCCGCCGTGGCGTTCGACGACTCTCTTGCTGATGGCGAGTCCGATACCGGTGCCGGGGTACGCGGTCCTGGAATGCAGGCGCTGGAAAATGACAAAGAGCTGGCCGAAATATTGCGGGTCAATCCCGATGCCGTTGTCGCGCACCCGGAAAATCCACTCCTTTTCCTGCCTGGCCGCGGAGACATGCACACGCGGGGGATCGGCCCCGCGGAACTTGATCGCGTTGCCGATCAAGTTCTGGAACAACTGGACCAGTTGCAGGTCGTCGCCCGTGACCGTCGGAAGCCGCTCGTGAGTCACCTCGGCGCCGCTCTCCTGGGCGGCCAGTTCCAGGTTGCCGACAACATGCTCAAATATCGCCTCGCAGTCAACGGGCGCAAAAGGCTTGCCGCGGGTGCCCACCCGGGAATAGGCCAGCAAGTCGTTGATCAGCCTTTGCATGCGATGAACGCCGTCCACGGCGAAAGCGATGAACTCCGTGGCCTCGGCATCCAGCTTGTCCGCATAGCGTTCCGCCAGCAACTGCGTGAAGCTGGCCACCTTGCGCAGCGGTTCCTGGAGATCGTGCGAAGCCACGTAGGCAAACTGTTCCAGTTCCTTGTTGGAGCGTTCCATGTCGACGTTGAGCTTGCGGAGGTTCTCTTGTGCCCGCTCGCGCTGCAAGCGCGCGCTTAGGAGCGGGGCGACTTGCCCGGCGATGGCCTCCAACGTGCGGATGTCCGCTTCCGTGTAATCCATTTCCCTGTTGGCCACCTCGAAGATGCCGATGACTTCGCCTTGGAACAAAATGGGCACGTTGATGTGCCGCGTAACGGTGACGTGGCCCGCGGGCGTATTGGTCGAGACCTCGTTGCTGTAGTTCGCCTTCTTCTCCCGGACGGCGCGGCACCAACTGCTGTTCCCCCACGTTTCTCGTGGAAATCGGATCGCCTTCTCGGGCACCTGGCACTTGTCCCAGATCTGTCGGGTCATGGTCGGCACCATCAGCGCGCCGTCTTCATCAATAAAGCCGAAAACCCCGAACGGGCTGTGCATGACGTCCAGGATGACCTTCAACACCTCATTGAACATCTCCGCGTCGGGAATCGTCACGAAGATGTTGGCGATGCGGAGTCGGAGGGCCAAGGCCGCCGCCGCCCGGTTCAGGGAACACGCCACCCACCAAATGAGGACAACGAAGGCGATGATGTAGCAGACAGCCACCAACGTCACGCCGATGGCACTCTCAAAGTGTCCGACCTTTTCTCCCCAAATCCGGAGCCATCCCACCGCCACCGGAACCAAAAAAGCCGCCGGCAACAGACGCCGGGCAACCATGCCGCCCGGCCCCGGGTCGGTGAGCAGGGCCACCAATCCGCGCTTGGGCTGGGCCAGAAGAATCCCGGCACTCAGGGCGAGAAACACCAGCGCGGTGTGAAGCGCCATGGCCGTGAACGGACCGAGGCGGAAGAGGGCCTGCTGGTCGAACAAGTAGCCGAGCAGAGCCAGCAGCGACAGGACGGTCGGCGGCAGCATCAGATACGATGACAGTTGGCGACCGCCGCGCGACCGGGCGTCGAAAAGCACCAAGGCGAGGCCCAGGCAGGCAAAGTTGACCGCCGTCGCCAGCGCCATGCGGCCGGGACTGAAAGTGGCCAGCGCGCCGGAGGCTTCGTGGATGAGAAGTTGATCGAGGCCCAAGTCCCAGCCGCACGCATATTCGATGGTTGTCAGTAACCCGATCAGCGCCACGCCACCCGCAAACAAACGGCCCAGCCGGGACGAAGCGGCCGACCGCTCGCGGTTCAGCAGCCAGAGCGCAGCGCCGGCCAAGATGAAGGCCAGCGCGGTGTTGGCCTTCATGGTTACCCAGCCCGGCAGGACACTCTTCAGCGCGGTGACATCGAGCGCCCAACCGACGAGGACCATGCCGCCCGTACCCACCACCAGAGCCGCCGCCCACGACGCCGCTAGTTTCATGGTCCCCTTATCGGTTATTCCGTGGCTATCCATGTCAGCGACCACTTCCTTCACGCGGACGCGCGCCTGATGTTTAGTGGATTTTATTGTCGGCTCAACTTCCCCCAAGATGCACCGGTGACACCCTGCGCACCATGTCCTATCCTTGAAAACTCACACCCCAATTTTCATTTACTCGGAAAATCGTTGCTTGTCCATCAAATTCGGCGAGCCAATCCAGCCGTCACGCGTTTGATCATGAGGCGGGCTCTTCGCACAGGCCAGGGGCGCTCGCCCCGCGTCATCAACATGGTTCTTGGGGTAAAGCGCACAAGGTGGAAGCGGCGTCCCGCCGCTTTGCAACGCGGCGGGAGGCCGCGTCCACGGGCTATCAGGCGTGGCCGGTTATGGAACCGCGGGAAGATCAATGACGATCTTTTCCCGAGCGCTCCCCGGCCGTCGTCGTCCGAATGGGGATCACGAAATCCGGAACATCACTGGATGGCCGGCGGCGGCGGCGCGCCTTGGTATTTGGCGTCGCCAAAGCCGAGAATGGGATAGAAAATGAAACTCAGCAGGGCGAGCCCAACTCCAAAACCGCCGGTCTTGCCGAATTTCTCAGCGACGGCAATGCCGACCAGGATCATAGCGACCAGATTGGCGATCGGAATGAAAAACAGGATGATCCACCAGAGCGGCTTGCCCGCAATCTCAAGGAGGACGATAATATTGTAAATCGGGACGATAGCCGCCCAGCCGGGCTTGCCAGCTTTCGTGAAGACCTTCCAGAAACCGGCAATGATGCCCACCATAATCGCAAGGAATATTAAATGACGCATAATCCGCTCCTCCCTTTCGTGTTTAACAGCAACAACGATAAAATTATTATCAAGGGCCCCCAATGTCAACGCGAAATTCTTGCGAAATTCTTGCAGCCCAGCGACCTTCTCGCCGGGTCAGAGACCCGGCTACAGAACGCAACCGGCGGCCGCGTCTACGTAGAAGCGACGTCCCGTCGCTTATCCAATGTCCGGATGATTATGGGAAGGTTAGCAACAACCGCTCCAACAGGGGCCGGGCTTCGGCCGAGAATTTCGAGAATTCGAACTCGAAATTCGGCGTGAAGCCACCGGCGTCGAGGCGGGCGCGGATTTCTTCAAGGGACCAGAAGCGGCCCTCGGCGATCTCGGAGGCTTGCAACTGGAACGGTCCTTCGCTTAGGGCGGCGAAGGTGCGGACCAGTTCCGTCTCGCGGGGCGAACGCCAGAGGTATTGATAGGCAAAGTGCAGGGTTGGGTCGCGCAACCCGAGTTCCTCCGCGGCCTCGCGGAGCGCAGCGTGTTCCGGCGTCTCGCCCGGCTGCATATGCCCGCCGACGGAGGTATCCCACTTGCCCGGCTGAAGGTCCTTCTGCAGCCCCCGGAGCTGCAGAAAAAGATCGCCGCGCCGGTTGAAGACCAGCACATGCACCGCCTGGTGGATGAGCGCCGGATGGCTGTGGCATTCCCGCCGCGGCCGCCGGCCGAGCACCCGGCCCTGCTCGTCCACAATGTCAAAAAGTTCTTCCGTCATGGTCATCTTTGCTCGCCGCCCGGTGGCCGAGGCATTATACACAGAACTCACGGAAAAGACTGCCACGACGGCTCGTGCTTCGTCTTGTCGCGTAGCCTCTTGACCTGTGCAGCTTCTTGACCTGTGTACCGATGCCGGCCAGGCCGTTGATTTACCGCGGATGGCTGGCCGTGACGCGGAGCGCGATGCCGCCGCGGGGGGTGAAGTCGCCGGTGACGGTCGCCCGGCGCGGCCGGCACGCCTGGACCAGATCGTCCAGGATGCGGTTGACGATGGCCTCGGCGAACGCCCCGTGCTGGCGGAACACGCCGAGGTACAGCTTCAGCGCCTTGCTTTCCACGC
>JAPLSZ010000127.1:0-8764 GCA_026398385.1 Kiritimatiellota bacterium
GTACGCCGGACCCGCTGCCGCACGACCTGATAGACCCTGACCGCTCACTCCTGGCGCAACTGGAGGAGGACGCTATCAACGGGGACGACGACACTTACGAATGGCTGATAAAGGAAGCCTACCACGACCCGGATATTATGTCATTGTGTCACAATTTCCGAATACAGATCCCGGACAATCAGCAGGAACAGCCGCCGCCGGTCTTGACGTGGGAAGAAATCGAACGTGGTCGCGCCGGGCTATCGGGTACATCCGAGATGCCTCTTGCGCCAACGGTGGCCGAACGTGCTTTTCTGGCCTTGGCTCGCGATTGGCAGGCGGAAGTTGAGAAGGCGCCGAAGGCCAGTGTTTTGCCTCGTGACGTTGACATTCGCGCCCTGGCATGTCTGCTGTTGGCCGTCGAGTGGGGCGAGGAATTCACGGGCGTTGCCCGCGAGCAAATGGAGGCGAACCGGGTGACGGCCGCGGAACGCCAGCACCCATCATGGATGAATGAGCTTCCGTGGAGGCTGTGTCAGTCGGCAAACATCATGGGACCGCCGCCGGAAAGAGACGCAGTACAGGAGTTGACCGCCAACCTGGACCATCATAAATCATCAATCCGGTGCTGGATGATGGAGATCGGCTGGTTTGCGTTTTCCTGGCTGAATCCTGTCGAAGCCGCCGTTAGATTGCTCAATAATCTGGCGGATACACTCGCGGGGCCGTTCATGGCGGCCGGTCTCGCGGCCCGGTTCTTCGACAAGCCGGAAAGCTTCCTGGCCTTCGCGCGCTCCTTTACACCGCCGGAATCCTTCAAGGAGCAGTATCGGGACCGCTTGAAGTACGTCGAGGAACACGGTGTCAAGGCGATGCAGGCGCCCTTCTGGCAGTCGGAAGCGATTTGTCGGAAGGAAATTGAACGGGTGATCCTCGGGTTCCAACGGGCGGGCGAACATCGAACATGAAGGCGAAGGGGCAGGGGAGATGGGTACAGCGCCGGCGGCAACCGGCCGCCGGGGTGTCCCGCGCGCGCGCCGCGGAGATTGCCCGGTTGAAACTCGCCCGCGAGATGATCGGCTGTGAAGTCTTCGACGAGGTGCCGGCCGGCTGGTGCATGTATCAAGCGCCGCCCTTGCCGAAGAACTGCTGGTTTGCCATCTGCGGCCCGGTGAACCGGAATATGCTGGATGGGCCGGCGAAGGTGCTGCTCTGCATTTCCAAGCGGACGGGGCGGATTCTGTTTCGGACGGAGATCCGCTCCGGTGGATGACGGGACGGGGCGATGGTGGGCCGAGCCGGTGGGCGCTGTGCTGGTGGCCGTCATGGGCGAAGGCGCCAAGGGCCGGAAGCTCTTGCCCGGCGCCGAGTGCGAACCGGGTATGGTCTATGAGCCGGGACCCACCCTGGCGGCACGCTTGCGCACCGGCGTGGGGCACCTGGAGGACATGACAGCCAAGACGTGGAAACAGCAACGCGCCGTGGCCTTGGCGGCTGTGCGCGCCGCCTTGGCGTGGATCGAGAGCCGCATTCTGCATGAAGCTCCGCCCGCGACAGCTTGACGCCGGCGCGAACCGTCGCCGGACGGCCCACCACCGGGCGCTCGGCCGACGCCCGCGTTGCCTGTGAATTGCGGTTGACAGGCTGCGCTGTGGCGCGATAGTCTGTTTCGTTGCGCGGGGTTCGTCCTCTGCCGGATGGACGGACTGCCGTACGGCGGGAGGACACGGGGATGACGCAGGGCGGACAACGAAGTCCGGTCGCGAATCGAGCGGGCCACCATGTCGCTGGCCCCGGCCTTCTGGAGACCCGCCTGCCCCCTTGGCAACTACGGTTCCGCGTTCAGTGGCACTGCCGCCCTGCTTTCCGTCTGAGGCATATCACACCTCCTGCAATATTTTACTTAACCTCAAAATTCGGCGTAAGTCGCGTATTTCCAAGGCCACTTTTGAGGCATAGCATGTTTTGGCGGGCTAGGCAAACCAATATTATTGAGGCATAAGATACTGTTGGGCAAGGAGATAATGGAAACACAGGAATACAGCGTGCTCAGCGTAATGGGACCCCACGCGGGCGAAGACTCTGACGTGATCTTCGCGCGAAAGATCGCTGACATTCGCAAAGCGGGACGAACGTTCTGGGTCATTCGCTCCCACCAAGCTAAGCCAGACATGATCCAGACGATCGGCTCTACCGTTCGTGCCAGAGCGGGCGCGCCGCTCTGCGCGTTTCTGGCTCCATCGTCACCCGGCGGGGCTATTCCAACCAAGACATCTTGCGCCGCCACTGAGTACTCAACCGACAGATCCGAATGGCAAGCACTTCCCTCCGGCATCACCCCCGTGACCGGACAAATGACACGAAGTACCTGCGCGCTCGTATTCGATCATCTTTGCCTCTGTGAATCGTCAGTGGTTGATCTGTGGCAGTATGCTGACTTCTTCAATGCCCAGCAGTCTGTCAGGATTCGGCAAGGCGCTTCAACTGTCGGTGTGGTGCGCGGAGACACATCCGAGCATTCCGATCGAATGAAGAGTCACCTCCGCCGAGTCATGGCAGTCGGAAGACTGGTTGAACCGTTCGCAGTGTGGTTGAGATGATGGGCTTGCCCAACCAAGCCTCGGAGGTTACGGCTCGTAAGCTTACCCTATCGTTGGGCTTGCAGAGATATGAACTGGATAACCTACTTCGCTGATTTCTTCCGACGCCGCTCGGAACACGTCCAAGCCATACTCGATGCCGCCGGGTGTCGCGAAGGGTGGATCCAAGGCGAGATGTTCTTGCATGCGCGAGATCTCCACCTGAAGACGAATGCAACTGGCTCCAAGTTCGATCTTCTCTGTCCCGAACCGCCCATGATTGCCGAAATTAAGATCTGCGGTGGCGACTACGCCCCCAAGATGCGGGGTTTCATTCAGGACGATGTCCACAAACTGGCCTGCGCCGGCGATGTCGGGCAACGTTTCATGATTCTGATCGTGGACAACAGACACCCAGAGACATCCCTCGGGAGGTGGCTGACGGCCTGCGATTTCCCGCACGCGGAAAGGCAGGATGTGACACTCTCGGAATCGGTTGTCATCAGGATGTGGCAGATCACAGAGGAAGCCCAACCATCGCCTACCGTACGGCTCACCCGCGGCGGGTTCGCCGTCCGGTGAGGCGTGACGTTCCATCCGGAGGATGACACATGATGCGACTGGTGCTGCTGGTGGTCGTTGAGATCCTCCTGCTGAAACTCCTGTGGATTTTCGGAATCTCTGCGCTGGGGAATCTTGGGCTGAGTGTCTTTTCGGCAGTGAAACGGGACGCCGTTGGAATCCCTGCCTTCGTCATCGGAGTGCTGCAAGTCCTGGGTTTCGCTCTGTTTCTCTGGCTCGCTGTGAAGTTGCCTTTTTGGGTTGGCGTTCTGGCAGTGTCGCCAGGACATGCTGTGGGAGGATGAAGACGGAATCGAGCAATGCGGCGCGAACGGCGGCGGGGTTCAAGGCGGGCGACTGGCCGCACAACGCGGCGCGTCACACCTACGCCAGCCATGCCTTGACGAAGCAGCAGGATGCGGCCAAGGTGGCCTTGCAGTTGGGGCACACCACCACGCACCTGCTCTTTGACCATTACCGGGGCTTGGTGACGCCGCAGGAGGCGGAGCGTTACTTCAACATCCGGCCGCCGGCCGAGGCCAACATTATCCGCTTTCCGGCATTGAGCGCGTGAGCGGCGCTAAATTTGGATGGTTGACAATAGTAACGCATAGGATACTATATGACCGAAAGTTACAAGGTTCTTGAATACACCGAGGCGGGTCGCTCGCCGTTTGCCGGCTGGTTCGACGATTTGGACGCGGTGACGGCGGCCAGGGTTGACCGGCATATCCGCCGTCTGGAAGCGGGCAATTTCGGCGCGGCCAAAGCCTTGCGCGCGGGCGTATTTGAACTGCGGATGGACTTTGGCCCCGGCTATCGGGTGTATTACGGCAGGGATGGCAAAACGATCATCATCCTGCTGGGCGGCGGCGAGAAGCGGCGGCAATCCGCCGATATTGCCGCCGCGGTGGAACGGTGGGAACGATATAAGACAAAGAGGTGAAATCATGGCGCTTACACGCGAATACAAACAAACCGTCATGGCGCGAATCAAACGCGACCGCAAGTTTGCCAAGGCGCTCTATGCCGAGGCGGTCAATGCCTTGCTGGACGGCGAAACGGCGGAAGGTCTGGCCATGCTGCGCGACCTGGTGCATGCGGAGATCACGTTCAAGGAACTGGCGCGGCAGACCGGCTTTGGCGAGAAGGCTCTGCATCGAATGTTGAGCCGGTGCGGAAACCCTACCGCCAAAAGCCTGGCGGCCATCTTGCAGGCCATCCGTCACGACATGGGCTTTGTCCCCCGCGTGAGCATCGCGGCGGCGTGAGGCGGCGCACGCTGCCGCTTGCAAGGATTGGAAAACACCATGCAGAAGTTTTCCAAGGATTGGAAACCGATGAATGGCGCCATGCAGCCTTTACTGCCCTGCGGCGTGCCGCCGCTGGCGGCGCTACTGGACGCGCTGCGCCGGGAGCGCGTACCCGACGCCACGGACCCATTGCGCGTCGGCCTATTTGTGCAGGATACGCTTGCGAGCATCACGCTGTCCGACGCACCGCCCGGCTGGATCGGCCTGCACGCCCTCTTGAACCGACCGGACACACCCGCAGCGGTCTGGCGCTATATCCTGACGCATGAACTCCTGCACAGCGTCGTGCCGCCGGTCGTCGTGAACGGGAAAGCCATTATGCATCCGCCAGAATTTTGGGCGCGCGAGCAGGAGCTTGCGCCGGAGCGCGGGGCGGCCTGGGGCTGGCTCTGGCTGAATTTCCATGCCTGCCTGAAAAAGGACACCGTGCGCGAATGCGTATTCGTCAAACCCGGCTGGCGGCGTATGATGGACGGGCCGCGTGCGGACATGGCGCAATGCCGTGCGGTGACGGCCGACTTTGTGATATGAAGTCAACCGACGACGGCACAGCGTGAATTTGAAAGCGCGCGGTTAGGGCGGGTCCCACGAATAAAGAGTGCTGTCACTAAACGTAACTTTGGGAACGTAGTATGCACCGGCATCAGATTTATAGAACCAGGATAAAAGCCTATATGACGCCGTCGTCTTTACAGGTTCGCCGAGAATTTGAAAAACTTGCGCTTGGCTCATACCCTTTACGAGCCGTTTCCACTTCGCCCTTTCTTCGGTAAGGCGCTGCTCCCTTTCGGCAGCGCGGCTTTCCTTTTCAACCTGCTCTGCCTGACGCTTGGCCTCATATTCTCTGGCTTTTTCTTCGCGGCGCTGCGCAAGCTCCGCGTCGATACGTTCTGTCTCCGTCTTACGCCGCGCAAAGTCGGCTTGTGCTGCCTGCACCCGTTCTTCCGCAAGCTGTGCATCCGTCTTGAGCGCCGCTGGCGTGATCTTGCACGCGGCCAGTTGCTTGATCCGCGACCGGGGAATCCACACGTCGCCATAAATGCTTTTCGTCTGACCGTCAACAATGTCCCCCGTGCCGTTGTTGCTGTCGAAGCTTGTTTCTGCGAGGACAAAGCCGTCTTTGTCGGTGAACTCAATTTTCAGGCTGCATCGGACATCCGGCGCTAACACCGTGTAACCAATTGATGGAACACCGGCAGTTTCAGGGTCAAACGGCTTGACTGGGCTGCTTTGGTTCCGTGGTATTGCAGAATTTTCTCTGGCGACTTGATCGAAGATGTCGCCTTTGGGCGGGGTTTGGCCTTTTACAATATAAATATTCCGCACCAGGCACCGCCATTGCACGACCGCTCTGGTGTTGTCTTCGCTGACTTTCTTGGAAGTGGGAAGAGCGATAGTGGAATAGTCAATGACCTTGGCCTCCAGATTCGAGATTGCCAGCCATTCATTTGGCGCAACCTGCGCGATGAGCTTCACGATGGTTCCCGGCGGGTAGGGGTCTCGCAGTCCCAGATAGAAGCCCGCGCCTAGAATCAGCGCAACCACGATGACGACAAAACACAATTTCTTTGCACTCATATCGCCTCCCGACTACGATGCCGCTTGACGGTATTGAATATCGGCCACGGGCGGCGGTCAAGACGAATCCCCGCTTGCCGCGGCGCCAGGATCGAAAAAGCCGCGGGTGGACGCATCCAAGGGCCGGCGAGCGCAGGACGTGAAAACGAAAAGGCATAGCAGGCGGACAAAGGCGCGGCGGCTCCGCAGGGGAGTGGGGGTGTCCCGCGTCCGCGCTGCGGCGATTGCGCGGGCCAAGCTCGCGCGGGAATTGATTGACTGCGAGGTGTCCGAGAAATTGCCGGCGGTCTATTCCGTGTACTGGCGCCGCCCACCGCCGAAGAACTGCTGGTATGCGGTCTGCGGGCCGAAACTGCGGACCATGGTGGATGGGCCGCCAAAGATTCTGCTCGGTTTCAAGCGGCGGATGAACACGGGGTTCCAAGGGGCTGGTAAATGGCGCAAGCGACAAGATGGAATGGTGGAGGATCATAAAATGAAAATAATGGTCTGGATTCTGTCGGTAGGCTGTGTCCTAAGCGTCTTGGTTGGATGCGGGCGCGAACAGACTAAAACCGAAGCGAGTGCCTTCCAAAAAGCAAGCGAAAAGAAACCCGACTTGGCCGAAGACAACATCATCTTTGCCTATAAATATCGCGTCTTCGGGTATCTGGCGGTCAAATACGGAATCGAGCAAAGTGTGATGGAGAAACTTGCGAGCGATTACTTGATAGAACGGGATACCCTTTATTGGTCGAATCATGCGCCAAAAGGGGAGGATGGCCCCCCTATGCCCATTTTCAAACCATGCAGCATATCGAATGCAGTTGAAATCGTGCAACAGATGAGCCGGAAATTCGCTATAGAACCGAAGACGCTTGCCAGTTTGCTGATTGAATATGAAGCTTTGTCGCCGGGTCGTGAAGACTATCAAAGCCCACAAGACCGCTGAATCAGGGGTTCCAAGGGATTGAATAGACTCGGTTGACGGCTTCAAGGGGTTGAAATCTTAGGTGTTGGAAGAACAGGTTACGGAGCAGAACGCCAACATGAATCGAAAAAAGAATCCACGCGGCGGCGGGAAGGTCGAACCCGCCAAGCAGCAAAGCGCGAATCGGGCTGCGCCGATAGAGATTGAATGCTTTTGGGGCACACCGTTTGGCAGCGATGGGAATGTATATTTTCCCCATCCGAAACAGCCACCGCCGGAAAGGCTGCCGCTTTATCTCCCGCCATTTTTCCAATCGGATTTACCTGGGTGGACAGCCGATAAATCTGCGGAACGCCGGGAGTTTCATTTCACAATGCTGCTCCAGTCGCTAAGAGATTTCCGCAAGATCAGGCAACACAAGAAACCGGTCGGAGCATTCAAGGAAATAGTCAGCGACACTATCGGACTTGCATTGCAGGAGCAACACGCGGAGCGGGGCGACCAAGAGGCCGCACGCCACGTCTTGGAGGTGGCGACTTTCGCCGCGGAAACTCTTGAACGGTTGCTGAGGAAGCGGCCGGACCTTTTCAAAGGCATCATCGAGGATGCGGAATTCTGTCCCGTATTGGCTGGCGTGAATACGGACTGGGCGACACAGGCGCGGGAGTTGTTGGATGATGTCGGCTTTGGTCACAACGTCCACGAGTGGCGGAGCGAGAAAGGGCTTTCCGAAAAGGCATGGGATGAAACTACATCCGTTACCCGCCGGTGGGCGCTGCACTGTTTCAACATCCTCGACCGCAACTGCGAGATCATGCACCTGCTGGACGACCAACCAAAAGCCGCCATGAGATATTTGCGCCAAAAATATCCTTGGGTGCAGTGGATTCCGCCACCGGACTGGGTGCGATCCAGCAAAACCTTGCCGCCGTTCAGCCCAAGCGAGAAGGCCCTAAAAAAATGGGGGACAGTTTTATCAGCGATGTTGGACGCCGAATGTCCCGAATTCTGGAAATCGCCCGCGTGGCGCGATACCTGGTCGCGAAAAGAGTTTCAAAGAGTCGCGGGCAAGATTGCACCCGACACCTCGGCTGATGACATGGTGCGATTCTTCAAGAAATGCGGCGGCCTGATCCGTAGCCGTTGCCTCTCCGACATCAAAAACGAACTGGCCCGCCTTGCCTCAAAACCCGATTCACAGGATACCACCAAAACTACGGAAAATTAGCTGCGGATTTCCGTAACTTATTTTCATCAACTCGCCTTGCTGCAAAATATATCCCTTGGTCTATATGAGGAGCCGGTTGCCCGATTGGGTAATCGGCTTTTCGTTTTTGCGGACGCGGCGAAGGGCCAATATTTTTTGTCCGCCATAGTAGAAAAAAGAAACGGATGGAGCAGATGCGCACGATGGACAACAGGTTCAAGCTGGCCCGGATTCAGGCGGGCCTGTCGCAACGCGACCTGGCGTTGCGGGTCGGGGTGTCGGAACACCTCGTCTCGAAGTGGGAAACCGGGCGGCTGGTGCCCGACGCGGCGACGCGCGAGCGCGTGGCGGCGGTGCTGGGCAAACGGTCGTGGGAAATCTTCAGCCGGTGAGGGAAGCCATGAACGACATGATGACCCCCAAAGACGTTCACGTCGAAAAGAAGATGACACGGCGGTTTCAGTGCCATCTCCGCCAAACGCGGCAGCTCGCGTTTAGCAAAATCGGTCACAGGACAATTCTTTACCGGCGCGAAGATATTGAGGCGTTCTTGACCAAGCGGCGGATCGAAGCGCTGCGGACTGGCGGTGGCGCCCATGAATAAGCTCATGTTCAATATTTGGTCGGCCTTGGTGTG
>JAPLSZ010000127.1:8805-11928 GCA_026398385.1 Kiritimatiellota bacterium
CCTTGGTGTGGTGTTTCCACGGGTTGACGTGCTGGGCCGAGGCGCGGCGGTCGCGGCATTGGCGTGAAATTCAGCGGCGTGGAGGTGGACCGTGAGGATTACGGAACAATGTGCGCTTTGCGGCCAGTGGGAATCGCTCAGCGAGTGCCTAGAGGGGAATGGAAGATTCGTGTGTTTCGAGTGCAGCTACACGTCCGAGGGGCGGCGGCTTCTAATGCGCCCAGCGGTACTGCCGCCTTGGATAAAGGGATTCCGTGATTTTGCGGAGCTGGTCGAAGGTAACGGCCACTGGCTCGTGCTGCCGCCTTTGCGGCAGCATTTGCTCAAAATTCTTGATCGGCTCAATGCCGAGGCACGTAAGGATTTGCAGCCGTGAGCGGCTTCTATATCCAGCAGATGGCCAGCCCGGAGACGTTGGAGCTGATGCGCCGGCCGGATGCATTTGTCATGCTGGCGCAGATTGCGTTGCGGGCGCGGCGGCGGGGCTCGCTGGCGCTGGATGAACTCCAGCCCGGCGAAGCGCTGATCGGCGACTTTCGCAGCATCGGGTTGACGGCGCGGCGTTACCGGACGGCCAAAGCCACGCTTGAAAGAGGCGGGCTGGTGACGTTCAAGGCGACAAACCGGGGCACGATTGCCACGCTCGCCAGCGATACGGTTTTCCGCGTGCTGGGCATCAATGCCGACGAGCCAGCCGGCGCGGAAGCGACCAGCGAAAGACCAGCCAGCGACCAGCCGGCGACCACTAACCTAAAAAAGAAACGGGAAAAGAAAGAACGAAAACAAGAGGGCGCTGCCGCGCCGGTGGAGGTGTTCGCCGCTCTGCTGGCGGAAGAACGGTTCCGGCGGCTGGACGCGCCGGAGATGCGGGCCGCGTATGCCGCCTGGTGCCAGTACCGGCACGAGATCAAAAAGCCGGTGACCAGCCGGGCGGTGGAGATGGATTGCCAGCATATGCTGGCGATTCTGGACGCGGGCGGCGCCGCGGTGGAGATCAAGAACCGGATGGATCGGGCGGTCGGGGCGGGCTGGCGCGGCTGGTACTTCCCCGACCAGCCGGGACAGCGGCCAGGTCAGAGCGGCGCCGCGCCGGGATCGGCGCGGACGGCGGATGATGCGGCGGAGCGGTATCGGAAAACTTTTACAGGAGCTTGAACATGGATGCGAAACAGGTCAAAGAGCTGTTGAACGCGCGGGCGGAGGAAGTTTGCCGGCATCTATTGCCGACGGGCAATCGCGAACGCAGCGAATGGGCGGTGGGCGACCTCGCCGGAACGCCGGGGCAATCGCTCCGCATAAATCTGGAAGGCAAGGTGGGCGTCTGGGCGGATTTTCAGGCGGGCAGCAAAGGCGGATCGCTGCTGGATTTATGGATGGCGGTCCGCAACTGCAATTTCCGGCAGGCGATTACCGAGGCCAAGGATTGGCTGGGCGTGAAGGAAGATCGCGAGTGGCGCAGGGCCACGGCCGCGCCGGCAGCCCGGCAGCGGCCCGTGAGCCTGGAAGGCGAACTGGCGCCGGTGCAGGAGGGGTCCGCCGTGTGGCGCTGGCTGACGGAAACGCGGAAGATCAAGCCGGAGTCCATCCGCGCCTATCGGATCGGCGAGAAGCGGATCACTTTTGAAGGTATGCAGCATGATTGCGTGGTATTCCCGTCGTACACGCCCGGCGGAATTCCGGCGCGGTTGAAATTTCGCAGCATCACCGACAAGAAAAAAATGTTTGTGAAGCCAAAGAAGGCCGAGGGCGGGCACGACTTGTTGTTCGGATGGCAGTCCTTGCCGCCGGACGCGCAGGAGATCACAATCAGCGAAGGTGAATTAGACGCCCTGGCGCTGCACTCCTACGGCATTCCGGCCGTGTCGCTGCCGTTGGGGGCGCAGCCCTCCAAGGCGGCGGCGGCCAGTGCGACCGGGGCCAGTCCGCATGACGAATGGTTGGAACAGGATTTTGAGCGGCTACAGGACTTCGTTTCGATCAAGCTGGCGCTGGACGCCGACCAGCCGGGGCAGAACGCCACCCGGATTTTGGTGCCGCGCCTGGGCCGGATGCGGTGCTCGGTGGTGCGCTGGCCGGAAGGCCGCAAGGATGCGGATGATTGCCGGATGGCGGGCATGGGCGACGGCGAATTTTGCGACCTGATTCGCGCCGCGAAGTCCTGCGACCCGGATGAACTGAAATTTCCATCGGCTTTCCGGGCCGAGGTGTGGGAATTGTGGCATCCCAGCGACAGCAAACGCGAGGGCGTGCCGTTGCCCTGGGCCATGCCGTTTCTGGTGCGGCCGGGTGAAGTGACCATCTGGCAGGGTTACACCAAGCACGGCAAAACAACGTGCCTTTCGCACGCCCTGACGCATTGGGCGGCGCGGCATGGTCACAAGGCGCTGGTGGCCAGCTTTGAGATTTCAGGAGCCTACACCATCGAAAACCTTCTGCGGCAGGCGACGTGCAAACGCGAGTGCGATACGCTGGATGAACTGGATGGCCGGCTGCGGTGGCTGGATCAGCATTTCCTGATTTACGACTACGTCGGGGACTGCCGGACGCCGGACGTGATGGCGGTTTTTGAGTATGCGGCCCGGAAGTACGGCGTGCAGCATGTCGTGCTGGATTCACTGATGAAGATCGTGGACGTGGAGGGCGATGACTATAGCGGCCAGCGGGCGCTGCTGAACACCCTGGGCAAATTCGCCGACGAATTCAAACTGCACGTCCATCTGGTGGCGCATTCCAAAAAGCCGGACAGCAAACATCCGGTGGAAAAGCACTGGCCGGGGATTTATGACGTAATGGGCGCGTCCTACCTGGTCAACCTGGCGGACAACATCGTGTGCGTCTGGCGGAATTCGATGAAGACCAAGACCATTCAGGCCTTGGAGCAGGAGATCCGCATACTGTCCGCCAAAACCGGTCGCCATGAGGACAAGCTGATGGAACTGCGGGCGCAGCTCGACAGCGAGCTAGGCAACCACGACAGCATTTTTGAAGTACAGGGCCAGCGCAAGACCGGCGAGACGCCTATCAAGCAACTGTACTTCGACGCGGGCGATCATGGCTCCTGGCAGTTCCGCGACGACCTCCGGGCCGTGCCGACCGTTTATCTGCCTTGATTGTAGGCAGGCT
>JAPLSZ010000127.1:11951-18149 GCA_026398385.1 Kiritimatiellota bacterium
GTGTTCGTGCCGTGGGCGCCCTGGACATCGGACCGGCAGCAGATCGTTGAACAGCGGGCCAGCAGCGGCGTTTTTTCGGGGCAAAGGAATGGTGAAGCGTGGCGAACGTTTCGGGGCGCGGCGGGCGGGGCGGTTTTTTTACAGACGTCCTTTTCCGTTCCATCATGCTTTAAGAATGCCCATGCAGCCCCATTGCAATCGTGTAGCACACCACGCGCGCGAGGGCCTGGCGCGCCAGCACAGGCCCCCGAGCCGTCCGGGTAGCACGCCTGCGGGCAAAAAGGCAGACACGGCCATTGCTGTAGAGCGGTCCTGTAGAGACGCCGGAGGACCGAGAGCCGACGATTCGGCGGCCGGAGGGCACGGACATCGGATGGCGGCGCGATCAGGGCAGGGCGGGCCGCGAGCTCGCCCGGAAGATGGGTTCAGATGGCATGATGCAGCCCCAATGGTGGACGCGGAACAGGTCCACTGGCGGGAAAACTTCCCACAAAAGGCGGCCAAGTTGGACGGCCTGGCGGTCATGCCGATGGGCCGGGTGTTCATGCTGGAATCTGTGCGGCAGAGGGCCGACAAGCTGACCGACAAGCTGGCGACAAGCTGACCGGCAAGCCGCCGCCGCATGGAACCGCCAGCCCTCACGCGGTCAAACGCACGCGCTGCACACCGCAGCGACAAGCCCGGCGACATGAAACCGACAAGCTGACCGACCACTAACAGAGAATCAGAAGAAGGAGAAGTAAACCCCTATGTATTCCCCTTTCGTCTGCGGAAGATCGGCGAGCCACGATCCGGCTGTTGACGCCAGACGTGAAGAGGAGCCACGACCGCCCCGCGCGGCGCCCACTGCGCCCGTCCTGGGGGCGCCCACGGCTGGCCGGCGGAGCAGCGGCGGCGACATCTGCGCCCATGCCGGAGTTGATTCCCCAAAAAAAACGCGCCCCTCTTTCGGATGAATTCCGGGCGAAAACGGGTCAAACACCGTTACAAGACCGTGACAAGTGCCAGCATAAACCCGTCAACGAGCGTATACAAAGGCGTTTCGATACATTGACAGCGGTTAATATAACCGCGACGTTATGTTGATACCACGTTGGACCGCGACCAGCCGGAGGACGGTGCAGAGGCTGGCAGGGGGGGAGGGGGTCAGCACGTCGCGGGGCCGAGCTGGGGACTGATCTGTGGAGGCGAGAGAAATTTTTATTAAAAAGGGCTGTCTTGAACTTCGCCCGCCGCTGAACAACTTGTCTTTCATCCCGCTTACGTGGTAGAAAGTTGCGCGTGACCATCCCGGAGTTTATAGCGAAGTGGCGCAAGGTGGAACTGAAAGAGCGGTCTGCCGCGCAAGAACACTTCATTGACCTATGCAACGTTTTTGACCACCCCACGCCCGCCGCCGCCGATCCCACCGGCGCGACGTTCTGCTTTGAGAAAGGCGCGGCCAAACACGGGGGCGGCGACGGCTTCGCCGACGTGTGGAAACGCGGTTTCTCCGGCTGGGAGTACAAGGGCAAACACAAGGACCTGACCGAAGCCTACGACCAGCTTCTACGCTACCGCGACGCCTTGGAAAGTCCGCCCCTGCTGGTAGTATGCGACCTCGACCGGATCGTCATTCATACCAACTTCACCGGCACCGTTTCCGCCACCTACGACATCCCGCTTGAAGCCCTGGACGAACCCCGCAACATCGAAATTATGCGGGCGGTCTTCCACAACCCCGAGGCCCTCCGCCCCGGCCGCACGAGTACCGCTGTTACCCAGGACGCCGCCCAGCACTTCGCCGAAATCGCCGACTCCCTGCGCCAACGCGGCCTTGACCCCGCCGCCGTCGCACACTTCCTGGACCGGATTGTCTTCTGCCTGTTTGCCGAAGACACCCGCCTTCTGCCCGATATGGTGTTCAGCCGCATCGTGGAGCAATCCGGCGGCGACCCCGTCCGTTTCGGAAAAATTCTGGGCCAACTATTCGATACTATGGCGACCGGCGGCGACTTTGGCCTTGAATCCATCCGCCATTTCAACGGCAACCTGTTTGACGACCGGACCGTCCTGGACCTCACCGCCGACGAAATGAAGCGCATCGCCGCCGCCGCCGAACTTGATTGGAGCGCCGTTGATCCTTCCATTTTCGGCACCCTGTTTGAACGCGGCCTTGACCCGGCCAAACGCTCGCAACTGGGGGCGCACTTCACCAGCCGGGCGGACATCGAACTCGTGGTTGACGCCGTGGTCGTGGCCGTGCTGCGCCGGGAATGGGACGAAAGCCGGCAGATCATCAATAACCTGCTGGCCACCGGTCGCAAGACGAAAGCGGACGCCAAGACCCCGGCAAAGACGCTGAACGCCGCCGCCATGAAGAAGGCGCGGGGTGAAGCCGGAAGTATCCTCCATCGTTTCCTTTACCACCTCCAGCATGTCCGCATTCTCGACCCCGCGTGCGGCTCCGGGAATTTCCTCTACGTCGCCTTGATCCGTCTGAAAGACCTGGAGAAAGAGGCCATTCTGTTCGCCAACCTCAATGGCCTGGGCACGTTCTTACCGATGGTCGGTCCGTGGCAACTCTATGGCATCGAAATCAACTCCTACGCCCACGACCTTGCACAGATGACCGTATGGATTGGCTGGCTGCAATGGATTCGCGCCAACGGCTTCGGCACCCCCGCCGATCCCATCTTGCGGCCCCTCTCCGAAAATATCCGCCTTATGGACGCGATCCTTGCTGACGGCGGACTGCCGGTCGCGCCGCCGGCCTGTGCCGACACGGCAGACAGGGGCACGGCGCAGGCAGGCGAACCCGCCAACCGTGAGCCTGTCGAACCGGACTGGCCCACCGTTGACTATATCATCGGCAACCCGCCTTTCCTTGGCTCCCGTTTCATGCGGGGCGAACTTAGCGAAGACTACTGCAAGCGACTGTTCCGGCTCTATCAGGACCGACTCGGAGGCCGGCCCGACCTCTGTTGCTACTGGTTTGAGAAGGCCTGTGCCCATGTCGCCGCCGGTAAGTGTAAGCGTGCCGGACTTCTGGCAACACAAGGCATCCGTGGCGGAACCAATCGGAAGGTTCTCCAACGTATCAAGGACAAGGGCAGTATCTTCTGGGCCATGACGGATCGGCCTTGGATGCTAGACGGCGCGGTTGTGCATGTCTCCATGATTGCTTTCGACATGGGCGAGGAAACGACACGCACACTCGACGGCGTTGCCGTGCCCACGATCAACGCCAACCTGACAGGCGGAACCGACGTGACCGCCGCCGACGCACGGACGGAGAACCAAGGCATTGCCTTCCAAGGGAACATCAAACGCGGCTCCTTCGATCTTCCCCCAGAAGCATCTTTCGACCTGCTGACATGCGGCGGCAACCCACACGGACGGCCGAACAGTGACGTTATGTTTCCCTACGTCAACGCCTCCGACCTGTCCACGAAGGGGCGCGGAGTCTGGATCATTGACTTCGCACGGATGCCGGAAAACGAGGCGATGCAATACGAACGCCCGTTCGCCCATGTCCGCACCGTTGTTCAACCCGAGAGAATCGCGACGGAAGACCCGGAGGCAATCAAGACATGGTGGATGCACTGGCGCACCCGGCCCGAACTCACAGCGGCAATCGCCCCACTTCCCCGTTTCATCACTACGCCCCGCGTGTCCAAGCATCGCTTGTTCTGCTGGCTCACGCCGCCAGTGTATCCCGACTGCGCCATTGTCGTTTTCGCCCGTGCCGATGACTACTCCTTCGGCGTCCTGCACTCACACACTCATGAAGTCTGGGCACTCTCCCAGGGGACGCAACTCCGAGAGAGAGAAAGCGGCTTCCGCTACACGCCGACAACCTGTTTTGAGACATTCCCCTTTCCCGAGGCCCACGGCGAAGCGGATGCCGCGATTGCCGCCGCCGCCAAGGAACTGAACGAACGCCGGGAAACCTGGTTGAACCCGCCGGACTGGATGCGCACGGAAGTTATGGAGTTTCCCGGCACGGTCGGCGGCCCGTGGGACCGCTACATTGACCCGGCGACGGTGACGGACCGGGGCGCGTTCAAGGTCGGCACCGTGCGTTATCCTCGCCTTGTGGCGCGTGACGCCGACTGCGCCGCCCGCCTGAAAGACCGCACGTTGACGAAACTCTACAACGAGCGCCCGCCGTGGCTTGCCGATTGTCACGCCCGCCTTGACGCGGCCGTCGCCGCGGCCTATGGCTGGCCCGCCGACCTGGCCGACGAGGCCATTCTTGAACGCCTCTTGGCGCTGAACCAAGCGGCGGCCGGCTAACCCGCCAAGGCCGCCAGCCGCTTCACCTTGCCACGATCACCCCGCCGGCCGTGTTCTCCCACACCTTCGCCGCTGCCGTGACGCCGGCGCTTGCCACTCCCTTTCCCCGGCTTGTGCGTAATCTCGACAGGGGGGCGGGGGGGGCGAGGAGTTGGCCGAAGATCATCCGGCCTGATCGAATGGCTCGTTGGGAAATTTTACCATGAGACTTGTCACACTTGTAACAATTCAGGCGGTCAAAATGGGGTGGAATCGGTTTCCATGGAAACAGGGCAAGAAAACGCAAAGCCCGACCGCTGATGCTATTAGCGTGAAATGATGGAGTTGCGTAAATCGTCCGGGGAGTTTAGCAAACCGTCGCTTTCGGCCACTCAGCCACCTCTCCAACACGCAAAAAAGTTATTGTTCAGCATGACTTGATCGCGGTTTCATCATACGGCAAGGCGAAGATGCCTTTCAAGCGGAATTAATTCACGGGCCAACGGCCAAGCCAGCCCTCGGCGATATCCGAAAACGAACGGAATGATCCTCAGGCTAGAAAACCAGCTTGGCCGCTTTGAGCCGCCGTTCCAGTTCCGCCAGCACGCGCTGGTCGTCGGCTGGGTCCTTGGACTCAAAGGTGGCGGAAAAACGCAGGAAGGCCCCGGCGTCGTCCCACGGCACGGTGGAGATCGAATGCTCGCGGATCAGGAACTGCGACGCTTCCTCGGCCGTGGCGAAGGCTTCGCGCCCGGCGCCCTTCGGCGCGGGGACATACAGGTAAAACGTGCCGCCGGGCATTCGCGCGGCGAAGCCGGCGCGCTGCAGGACGCCGACCAGCCGTTCCAGCCGTTCGCGGTAATGCGCGCGGATGGTTTCCGCGAGCTGGAGGTCCGCAATGCCGGCACAGGCGGCCAGTTGAATCGCCTTGAACTGGCCGGAGTCCACGTTGTCTTTCACCTCGGCGAAGGCCCTGACGGCCTGGGCGTGGCCGGCGACGAAGCCGAGCCGCCAGCCGGTCATGTTGAAGCTCTTACTCATCGAGTGCAGCTCGACGGCGCAGTCCTTGCCGCCGGGACGGCTGAGGATGGACAGCCGCTCGCGGCCGAAGGTCAGCGTGGCGTAGGCGGCGTCCTGCACGATCAGGATGTTGTGCCGATGGGCAAAGGCGATCAACTGGTCGAAAAACTCCGGCGTCGCCGCCGCGCCGGTGGGGTTGTTGGGATAATTGACATAGAACAGCTTGGCGCGATCGGCGAGCGCGGAATCGAGGCGCTTGAGCTGGGGCAGGAAACCGTGCTCCGCCTTCAGCGGGACCTTGACCACCTCGCCGCCCAGGTAGCGGGTATGCGTGCCAAGCACGGGATAACCCGGCACGGTCATCAACACCACGTCCCCGGGGTTGACGAAGCACAGCGGCAGCATGGCCAGCGCCGGCTTGGAGCCGATGCTGTGGTTGATCTCCGTGTCCGGGTCGAGCCCGGTAACCCCGAACAGTTTCTCCAGGTACTGCGCCGCCGCGGCCTTGAACGCCCCGATGCCGTTGTCGGCGTAGCCGCGGTTGGCGGGGTCGTCCACGGCTTGTTTCAGCGCGGCGCGGATCGGCGCCGGAGCCATCTGGTCGGGCTCGCCGACGCCGAAGTCGAGCAGATCCACCTGCGGGCGCGCCTGGCGCGCCGCGGCCTTGGCGCGTTTGATCTTCTCGAACTTGTAGATCTCGTTCGTCAGGCCGAAACTGGCGCCGCCGATGCGCTTGGCGAAAAGTTGCTGCAAATCCATCATGCTGTCCTCTGCTATGGCCGGCGGGCAGTAAAGCCCAAAGCGCCGCCGATTTCGAGCTTTTTCCGCACACGGGAATGATCGGCCACAAGTGGTAAATGCAGCGGACAGAGGAATTCAGCGTTTTCGCGCCAAGACGCCAAGTCGCAAAGGATTCAGATC
>JAPLSZ010000127.1:18168-23496 GCA_026398385.1 Kiritimatiellota bacterium
GGCTATTAAAGGATATGCAGAAGTTCTTCTTGGCGTCTTTACGCCTTGCGCGAGATCAATCCGGAATTCCCTCCTGCCAAGCCGTCACGGCGAGAATGACTCCTTGAACCAATGCAATAAAATGTGTAGCATTTGTGCGAATTGAGCATAACGCCATTGCACGCAGACTCATTATCCGGTTGAAATCTGCAATCATCCCGAGCGCATAGCGTTTGAAGCGCTACCAAAGAGGGGCGAACATGACCAGGGCGCTGAAAACATCCGGCAACGATTACGACCAGCTTATCGGCGATATTGCTGGCTTGCTGGAAGCCGCCCGCCATGCCGCTGCCCGTGCGGTCAACGCTTTCATGACCGCCACCTACTGGGACATCGGCCGCCGTATTGTGGAGTTTGAGCAGGGTGGTGACAAACGCGCGGCCTATGGCGCGCAGGTGCTCGACCGGTTGTCCGTAGATCTGACGGCCCGCTTTGGCCGCGGTTTTTCGCGCCAAAACCTGCAGAATATGCGGCAATTTTATCTAGCTGCGCCTTCCTTCCGAATTTGCCAGACACTGTCTGGCAAATTGGGAAATCCGCCGCATTGGCCAGCATCGAGAAAAACCGGCTTGGCAGCGTCCGGTGCCGTGGCTGACTTGACACGATACTTCCCGCTGCCGTCCGAGAAAACCCTTGCCGCCGAGATCGAAAAGGCCCGCGAACTGCTGGAATCGCGTCAGCCATGAGCGCCAAGATCAAGATTCGCGTGACGGGAGGGGCAATGCAGGGCAAGGAGTTCACCTTCGCCGAGCACGACACCTTCGTCTTCGGCCGGCAGGCGGATTGTCACTGCTGCCTGCCGGACGACCGGCTGGTATCGCGGCACCATTTCTTCATGGAGGTCAATCCCCCCGACGCGCGTATCCGCGACTTCGGCAGCCTCAACGGTACGCACGTCAACGGCCGCAAGATCGGCGCGCGCGCGAAGGGCGAGACGCCGGAAACTGGCGCCAAACGCGCCTATCCCACCGCTGCGGCAAGGATGTGGCGGCGGAAGCCGGCGTTGGCCGTTCCGGATCCTATGTCTGCAACGCCTGCCGCCAGAGCATGCAGCAGGATCCGGCCCAGCTTGTCCGCAACGTGGTGGGTGATATTAGCAGAGCAGGGCGAGTATGACAGAGCTGTTACCACGTTTGATGAGGCAATCTCAGGCTTCAATGCGCTGCTTCAACAGCCCGGCCACATCAACATCCTTGAAAAGCTTGCCGAAGCGCACTGTGGCAAAGCCGAGATTCTTTATCTTACTGGCAACTGTGAAGCATCGTTATGGGCCGGGTCTGGCTGGTCAAGAGCAACTCGACCGGCCGCCGGTTTGCCGTGAAGCAGGCGCTGCTGAAGGAAGAAAAACACCGCAAAGCTTTTCTGGCGGAGCTTCAGACCTGGATTGACCTGCCGGAACACCCCAACATCGTCCCCTGCCGATTCTTCCGCACGGTGGGCGACGAGATCGTCATTTTTGCCGATTACATCGCCGGTGGTTCGCTGGCCGACTGGATTGCCCAGCGGAAACTGACCACGTTGGAGCAGATTCTGGACGTGGCGATTCAATTTGCGTGGGGCCTGCATGCCATCCACGAGCGCGGGCTAATTCACCAGGACGTAAAGCCTGGTAACGTGCTGATGACAGCAGGTGGGGTGCCGATGGTGACGGACTTCGGGCTTGCACGGGCACGGAAGAGAGCGGCAGAAGGGGATTTCGTTTCGCCGGTTGCAGCACCCGGGCAGGAAAGTGCATTGGTCAGTTCCGGGGGCATGACGCCGGCCTACGCCTCTCCCGAGCAGCGGGCAGGCCAGCCGCTTTCGCGTAAGACAGACATCTGGTCTTGGGGCGTGAGCGTGCTCGATATGTTTATGGGCAGCGTGTCCTGTCCGCACGGCGGCAATATCGCGGCGGAAGTGTTGGAGAGCTTTCTTGAAAATGGGCAGACCGAGGTGGGTTTGCCGGAAATGCCGGGTGTGGTGGCTGGGATTCTGGCGATATGCTTCATTCGTGATCCCACGGCGCGTGTATATGAACTCGATATTATTGCCACAACGATAATCAGGCATTTGGAATGCATTTTGCCGCAGAAATATGGACGAACGCCACCGCAAGTCAAAAGATCTGTTGCACAGGGTGTTCAACACGACCGGCGATTTTTGAGCGTGCAATGGCGCGATCCGCGCGAATGGTTGCGCGAAGCCTATGCCGCCGCAGGCCGCGATCCCAAGGAAGCCGATGAATTTCAGCCTGTGGTTGTCCGCAGTCGAAAAGCGGCGGGTATTGGCGAACTGGCGATTTATGAAGAAGCACAACGCATCTTCGAAGGTGTCATTCAGACTGGACATCCTGAATACAAGGAACGTTTAGCTCCTCTGCATTTTGACAAGGCTCTCATTCAGGAAAGCATTTCTGATTTACCTGGAGCTATTCAGTCGCAAGACAGATGTATCAAGATTTATGAACAATTGGTAAGGCAGAACGGACGGCGAGATCTGGCTGACGAACTGGCGAAAGCTCTCATGAATAAGGCCAATGCGGTCTATCGCATAGGCGATACCGTCGGCGCGGTTACGCTCTACGACGAATGTATTGCGATTCGACAACGGCTACTAGTAGAGCAGGAAGGCCGGCGAGCACTGGCCGAGGAACTGGCAATGACTCTCATGAACAAGGCCGTTGTGATTTCTTCCATGGGCAATCTGGCCGGTGCGGTTATGCTCTACGATGAATGCATTACTATTCGCCGACGCCTGGTGGAGCAAGAGGGCCGTTGGGACCTAGCCAACGATTTGGCCACGGCCATTATGAATAAGGCCAATACAATCCAATCTATGGGCAATATGCCCGGGGCGGGCTTGCTTTACGATGAGAGCATCGCGATCCGTAAGCGGCTGGTCGAGCAGGAAGGTCGGTGGGACCTGGCCAATGTTCTAGCTGGTGCCCTCATCAACAAGGCTGCTGCGATCTTTGCCATGGGCGATCTGGCTGGGGCGGTGAAGCTCTACGACCGGGGCGTAGCGCTTTACAAGCGACTCGTGGAACAAGAGGGCCGGTGGGACCTGGCCAATGATCTGGCCAGTGCCCTCATGAACAAGGCCAATGCGATCAAAAACATGGGAAATCTGATTGGGGCGGTTCAGCTCTATGACCAGTGCATTGAGATTCAGCGACGGCAGGTCGAACAGGAGGGCCGGCAGGAGTTGGCTGGCGGATTGGCCATTACTCTCATGAACAAAGCTGTTGCGGTCAAAGACATGGGCGATCTGGGCGGAGCGGTTGTGTTCTATGACCAATGCATCTCGATTCTGCGGCGACTAGTTGAACAGGAAGGCCGGCGGGAACTGGCCAATGATCTGGCAATGGCGCTCATGAACAAGGCTGCTGCGATCCATTCCATAGGCGATCTGGCTAACCTGGTTGCGGCGGTGACGCTCTTCGATGAGTGTATCGCAATTCTGCGGCGACTGGTGGAGCAGGATGGTCGGCAAGAACTGGCCAATGATCTGGCTGGGGCACTCATGAATAAGGCCATGGCGGTCAAAGCCATGGGCGATATGGCCGGGGCAGATGCGCTCTGCGACCAGTGTATTGCGATACGCAGGCGGTTGGTGGAACAGGAGGGCCGGCAGGAACTGGCCAATGATCTGGCAATGGCGCTCATGAACAAGGCTGCTGCGATCCATTCCATAGGCGATCTGGCTAACGCGGTTACGATCTATGACGAGAGCATCGCGATCTACAAGCGGCTGGTGGAGCAAGAAGGCCGACGGGACCTGGCCTTTGATCTGACCGGCGTTCTCATGAACAAGGCTGTTGCGATCTCTTCCATGGGCAATCTGACCGGGGCGGTTGTGCTCTTTGATCAATGCATCCCGATTCTGCGGCGGCTGGTCGAGCAGGAAGGCCGGCGGGAACTGGCCAACAATCTGGTCTCGGTCCTCTTGAATAAGGCCAATACGATCTATTCCATCGGCGATCTGGTCGGGGCAGTTACGCTCTATGATCAGTGCATTGAGATTCAGCGACGGCTGGTAGAACAGGGAGGCCGGCGCGAACTGGCTGGTGATTTGACTAAGGCGCAACTGTATCGTGCTGAAGTGTTGCGATGGCTCGGTAAATTATCAGATGTCGAGATTGCCAATGCAAAGAAGGCTTTCGCGTTGCTGAAAGATGAAGTAAAGCGCACGGGACGTGCGGACCTGCAAGACGTTGTGCAATGGGCGCAGAAATATCTTACCGATATTATTTGACGGTGATTGCACAAATAGGGCAGCCGCATGGTCGTCCATCCGGCATCGCCGTGAAAATGTTTCTTGACGCAGTCCGAGTAACACGGTAGTTTTGCATTCAATTGATTTGGGCTGCGTGCAGGAGTGAGACGTTTGGCGCATAATATGTTGTTCGGATAAATAAAGAAGAGGGGAGCAAGGTAAACAAAAACATAGGAGTCAGAACACCGGAGCCTCATTGAAGGCCAGAGAGTCAGTACTCCCGATCCCTTAAGATCGAATCTTACGGAGAAAGGGGGTTACTATGAAGGAAACCATTGATATGGCAATCATCATAGTGCAATTGACCCTGATCTCATTGGAGTTCATGCGTCTGATTCACAAGTAATGTTTCCTTCTCCCCTCGATTAACAAAGATTTCCGACTAATGAGATGGTTTCTCACTGTTTTCAAGCGAAGGGTGAACCCACCGCCTGAAACGGGGCGTGGGGGACAAAACGGATTATGAAAGCTGAACCAGAAACGCTTTTTCTTCTTGGCGCGGGTTTCACAAGAGCGGCTATGCCGAAATGTCCACTGAACGCAGAACTCGTTCAAGCACTATCGAAACTACCGCGGTCTATCATTCCGAAGTACGGTCAGAGATATGAGACCGACGATATCGAAGTGCTTCTGACCCGCCTCGATCTCGAGGCTGGGCACAACCATCAAGCCGAGGTGGACAGGTGTGCGATAAACGGCGATCTGGCGTCCTTCTTCTCGCAGTTCCGTATCACGGCGTTCGGTTCCAAGGCTCCCTCTTGGTTAAACGCATTTATCAAGGAAGTGGTGTGCGCCAACGATGCGTTAGTCTCCTTGAACTATGACTGTTTTCTTGAAGGAGCCTTGGATACATTTGGCGTGTGGTCGCCGTATGGCGGGTATGCAAGGATCCAGAATTCTCTTTGTAGCAACATTCCGCCAAATCCTCACAACATACGCGTATACAAAATCCACGGTTCCGAGAATTTTATCGAATCATCGGCTGTAGGAAATAATCCTGCACAAACCGGTCTCAGCTTCCGCATGGACGCATCG
>JAPLSZ010000127.1:23536-24761 GCA_026398385.1 Kiritimatiellota bacterium
TTTGGAGGTGGCGGGAAGATGCCCTTTATCATTGCCCCAAGTTTCGTCAAAATACCTCATGTCGAGATTGCGGCAATGATGCTCGACCTGTTGAACATTGCTTTGGAAGTCAGGAATTTCGTAATCATCGGATGCGGAATGCGGCGTGAGGACAACTTCCTCTGGCTTCTCTTGACACGTTTCCTGAACTGCTCCTTAAAATCTCGCCGCCGCCTCATCATCCTCGATCCATCGGCTGCGCTTACATGGAAACGAATATCAGACTACTGGATTGGCGACATATGCGGATTTGCTGACGTCTGCATCATCCCATGTAGGCTGGAGATGAGCATCTCAACACTTCAATCGGCTCTTAGAAATCGGCCAGGACAAGAGCTGTGGTAGAACAAGCGGGGGCTATATGAAACTTTCTCCGGCGGTTGATCTGCTCGGGCGGGTGGCGGTGCGCGCGGCGGCGGAGCCAGTGCGTCGAGCCGGAGCATTTCCTGATGGCGCTGACCACCGGTCGCGATGGCTTCGGTGCAGGGCAGACGCCTGTAAACGGATAGATAAAGTGGTTGCCGATGCCCTGAGACGGGTCATATGTTGTCTAATTCTTTCTCCCCATCGCGCCTCGTGATGGGGGCGTAAACGTGGTGCGGATCGGGTTTCCCGCCGGCTTGTCCGCCATAGCCTTGGCGACGGCGGAAGGCGGACCGCGCGGGAGCGCGTCAGACTGGCCTGAATTTCGGTGAAGAGCGGGGGGACGTGTATACGTATGCCGGCCCTCCGTGATGATCCCGACCTCTCGGAGAGTCGGGACAGTATCACGCGTGATCCGCGCGGCCCGATCCGCGCCACTTCTTTTGCATTTTAGATGCGGCTGCCCTGGGCTGCGGCGCCTTCGGGGTTTCCTTTTCAGCCGGGCTGTGGTAATTCCTCGGTGCGACATGAATACCGAGTCGGATGACGCGGACAGATGAATTCGGAGTTTTCGCGCCAAGTCGCCAAGCCGCCAAGAATGAACCTGGAGCGGGGATGGTTTTGATAGAGGAATTTCCGTGAAGACCAAGATGTCCAGCGGCGTGCGGTATCGCAGCGCGAGCGGACCGGAAGGGGCATTTCAGCCCGGTTCGCAGGGCCGGGTGCTGCGCAATTTGTCAGGCCTCACGCGCAAACGGGAGATGGACCTGGCGGAGTTTGAGGCGCTGGTCGCGGCCCAAGAAGCCTATTTGGATCGCATTGG
>JAPLSZ010000264.1 GCA_026398385.1 Kiritimatiellota bacterium
CTATGCCGCCGAACAGGATGTGCCGTTCAAAGGACAGAAACCGGTCAGCCTCTTTACCGCGGCTGACCGTTCGCCGGAACTCAAGCTTTTTGCCGCGGGCGAGATCAGCCGGCTCTGCCGCTTCTGCACCCATTACATCGTCAACCCCTTTCGGCAGTGGTGCGCGCACCACCGCCGGGATGTCGAAGCCACGGACAGTTGCGACCGGTTTATGGCCCGGGCGCCGGAGCGCAAGGCGGACGCGGCCACGGCCGAACAGCCGCCGCCAGCGCCGCGGTTGTAATTTTTTACAGGATGGATGGCATCTACAAGACGTAGAAGCGGCGTCCCGCCGCTTCCGGACGCGGCCAGAGGCCGCGGCTAGTGTTATAAAGTCCGGATTATTATGGGAAGGTGGCAAGTTTTGGATAACGAACCTTTAAAACAGCGGGCGCGGCGCGGGCCGCACTGGCGGCGGCATGTGATCCGGCAAATCATCGGCTGGACAGTGATCGTTGTGGGGATCATTGACTTGCCGCTGCCCGGGCCGGGTTGGCTGATCATCGGCATGGGCGCGTTGATCCTGGCGCCCTACATCAAGGTTTTTCGCCGGTTCGCGGATTGGATTCAGCGGCGTTTTCCCGCGCTGCGTGAGCCGCTCAGGAAGTTCGAGGAAAAGCATCACCTGCCGGAAGATGAGCCGGATCCGCCTGCTTGACGTTGCCGGCGAACGGTTCCTGCTTGGAGAAATCCGGCAGAAAATCGGGATCGCCCGCGCGCGGCTGGATGAAGACCCGCTCGAAACCCATTTCCCCGACCAGGTCGCAAACCTGGTCGTACTCTTCCGCAGTGACGGTCCGGTCGAGGTGGCCCTGCTCGAGGCAGGTCTCGACGGGCCGGAACTGGCTCATCACGGAGAGCGGCAGCAGCGGTCCGAATTCGGCGCGCAGCAGGCGCAGCACCTGCCGGGTGTTCTCGACGTAACCGGGCAGCACGAGGTGCCGGACCAGCACGCCGCGGCGGGCGATGATCCGGCCTTCGTCGTCCCACGGCTCCAGAAAGCCCTTGGCAGCGACCATGCGGCGGATCGCCTCGCGGGTGATGTCCGGGTAGCGGCGGTCGCGCATGCAGGTGTGGGCGAGTTCCGGATCGGCGAATTTGAAGTCGGGCATGAAGATGTCCATGATCCCGGCGTAGGCGGGGACCATGGCCGGCTCCTGGTAGCCGGAACTGTTGAAAAGGAAAGGGAGGGTATGGCCGCGCTCGCGCAGACGGCGGCCCAGCCGCTCGATGTGCGGCCAGAAATGGTCGGGTGTGACGAAGTTGAGGTTGTGGACGCCGCGCTTGGCCAGGTTCTCAGCCAGGTCCAGCAGGCCGTCCTCGGTGGCGGCGCGGCCTTCGCGTCCGCGGGAAATCTGGTGGTTTTGGCAGAAGAAGCACTGGCTGGAACAGCCGCAGAAGAAGATCGTGCCGGAGCCGCGCGCGCCGCTGAAGCAGGGCTCCTCGCCATAGTGTGGCCCGGCGAAGGCGATGCGGCACACGGCCGACTCCCCGCAGAAGCCGGTCTGTCCGGCGACGCGATCCGCGCCGCACTGCCGCGGGCACAACTTGCAATTTCGGTAACGCTGCATGATTCTGGTCGCTCGCTACGGATTACCCTACAACCGGCCGACAACAACGCGCAACCCTTTTCGCTATATCAATCCAGGGCTGAAAATATTCGATTGACCCGGCGCACGGACAGGGGTAAACTACCGCCAGTCCAAATAGGGAGAATCTAATGAAGAATTGGAAGTCCACCGTAAGCATGGCACTCGGGGCGGTGTGTCTGGTCCTGGCCATCGCAGTGGTCTGGATCGGTCAAACCGCGCAGCAGTTGCAAATGCAACTGCAGCAGAAGCAGAACGAGATCAACAGCGGGTTGCTGGGTCAGACCGGCCAGAAATTGGGTTCAAGTATTCTGAGCGATATGGCCAACTTGGCCCTGAGCGACCAGCGTATGCGCAAGCTGCTGACTGATAACGGTTACACCATTAACGTCAACCCCACGTCCGGCGGCAGTGCCTCGGATGCGGCACCCAAGAATGCGAGGAAAACCAATGAATGAGATCACCGAATCCTCCGACAAAGCCTTTTGGCCCATCGCCTTGGTCGCCCTGAGCCTGATTCTCGTGCTCGGGCGCGATTTGTACGTTTCCAGCAAGCAGAAGGTGATGTTGAAACAAATCGGGATTCAACAAGATCAGGGGGTCCTGCAGTCCCGCCAGGTTGCGGCTAATTTTGAAAAAATGATGCGCGACCTCCTGCAGCTGGCCCAGACCGATACCGACGCCAAAGCGATCGTCACGAAGTACGGCATCAAGATCACTGAGCCGCCGGCCGCGCCGGCGCCCGCGCGTTCAAAATGAGCCCGTGAAGAACAGGGGATAGCGCGGCGCCGCATGACCGCGCCAGCAACCGCAGCATAATCGCGGGGCTGTGGAAGCCCTGCCCACGAGAAGGTCTGCCCACGCAAGCGATGAGGCGGGACGTCCCCCGTGAGACTTCCGCCGACACACTCTTCGATAATCGCCTCAGCTTCGGCCTGCGACTTCCTCGCGGTTTGGCGCGAGGTCAGGAAGAGGATAAAGAGCAGGAGCAGGCGGGGCAAGGGCGATCATTCCCAGGCGCAGAGGGCTTCGACATACGCGGCGGAGCCGTCGCGGAGCCAGCCGTCGAGCTGGGCCTGGTCCTTGAGCTGCTGGCCGCGCAGCCGGGGGACGACCACGAACCGGCAATCCACCTCCGGCAGCGCGGACATGTCGCTCCACAGCTTCTCGAACTGGGACACCGGATAAACGTCCTCCTGCCCGTGGCCCCAGCGCTTCTTGACTTCCTTGAGCGTGATGTAGGTGGGTATGCGGCCGGCGAGCTCCCGGATGGCGGTGGTCACCCGGACGGCGTCGCCGAGGTCGGCGCGGGTTAACCCGAAGACCGCCAGCAGCCGGGCGATGTTGATCCAGGTGCTCTGCGTGTTGTAGTAGGAGAGCGTAAATTCCGCTTCCTCGCGCGGCAGGGCGAGGCCCTCGACCAACCGCGCGCGGCCGCCCACGCGCGCCAGGCCGCCGCCGCGGTCCTCGAGGCGGCGGGCGATGACTTCGAAGGTCAGGCAGGCGCCCGAACGGATATGCTGGCCGAGCAGCGCGGGATCCACGTCCGCGCCGGTGGTGTCGATATTGTGGAGGAACAGGTGCTGCAACTGCGGCTGTTCGGCGAGCAGGCCGGCCAGCACGCCGTTGCGCAGCAGATTGGGAACCTCAAACCAGTGGCCCACCGGGTGCAGGCACTGGAAGGGCAGGTTGTCGGTATAGTCGTTGCCCTCGCCGGCCTGGCGCGCCCAGCCGATCAGCGCGGCATGCAGACTGTCGCGGACCTTCTGCGCCTGCTCGTCGAGGCGCTGCTCGATCAACTCCTCCCAGGCAAAGCGCAGATCGCGTTCCGCCGGGATCATGCGCAGGCCGATGGCGCGGCCGGGCGACAGCAGCAGGGGGCCCTCGTAACCGTAGTTCCGGCGGAGCGCGAGCTGGGCGCGGATCGGCTCGTGGGTCAGGTAGCTGGTGGTGATCAGGTGGGGCAGAGGCCGGCCGGCGGCGCGCCCCGCGCGGCGGCTCTTGGCGATGTGCACCTCGATGAAACTGCGGTGGCGGCCGCCCAGCTTGCAGAAGGGATGCAGCGCCTTGACCACGCCGGCGCCCTGGGTCCAGCGGCTGCCGACGCCCGCGGCGAGGCTGACGACCGCCACGGCGCCTCCGGCCAGCGCGGCCTGTCCGGCCAGCCGGCAGGCGTCGTCCAAACCAGCCGTGGCATCCACGACGTCCTCCGGCCGGACGTCCTCCAGGGTCGTGCTGGCCGGCAACCGGTTCTGGGCGAGGCCCAGCCGGCCGCTGCGCACGTCGGTGCGGATCTGCTCGTGCATGGCGGCGTCGAACCCGCACTGCTCCAGCAGGGCGGCCAGCGTCTGGCCGCCCTGATTTTCCGTCCGGGTCCGGGGAAGTAACTGCTCGAACAGCGTTTCCATCATGCCGCGCAGCTCCGGCCGCACGTGGCAGGCGGCGCCCAAGCGATCCAGCTCGGACCGGGTCGTCGCCGGCAGCGCGAGCGGGTCGGCCCGCAGCCAGCGCGGGACCATGCGGGCATAGTAGCCGGTGGGCAGCAGCGCGTCGTCTCCGGCCAGCAGGCCGGCGGACGTGCCCTGCGTGTTGATGGCGAAGTCGTAGACCACCGGCTCCATGGCGAACGGCAGCGCATGCTCCAGTTCGCGCTTCGTGGCGCGCATGACCTCGCCGAGGAAATCCTGGCCGTCGCGCTGCCGCGCCGGATCGAAGATGAAACCCATGCCGCCGCCGGACATGCCGCCCAGCATCCAGAAGCCCCAGAATTGGTCGCCGAATTTCGCGCGCACCCGTGCGATCAGCGTCTCGGTGTAGCAGGTGCTGGCCCAGGGGATGATGGCTTGCAGCGGGCCCTCGAAATTATAGGTGGTGGTCGCGCCGATTTCGCGGATGTCGCCCTGTTGCAGGGCGGCGAGAATCCGGTCGAGCACGCGCAGGGCTTCCTGCCGGCCGCGCCACTCGGGCCCGGAGCGCAGCAGATACTTCTCCGTGACCATCTCGAGGATCGGTCCGACGTTCTGTGCCATGCCGCCGTGAACCAGCACGAGGCTCTGTTGCAGCCGGGCGCGCGTGGCCGGGGACGCCTCCCGGTCGTCGAGCAGGCGATGCTGGGGCAGCAGCCGGCCGCGGCTGATGCCGAACTCCGGGTCGCCCGCCGCGGCCGGCACGCCGCAGATCAGCTTCATGCCCGGCCAGAGCCCGCCGGAATCCTGCCAGCCGCCGCCGGAGCCGGCGAGCCATTCGCCCAGAATCGCGCGCGCGGCGACCAGCCGCCGCTCGTTCTCACTCAGCGATCCGGTTAACGCCGCCGTCTGGCCCGTGGCGCGCATGCAGGCGGAGATCAGCCCGGCCAGCAGGTTGGTCGAGACCGCCAGACGCGAGCCCTTGGGGATGCCGTTGACGCAGCTTACCAGCTCCAGCCCGAGGCCCGGACCGACCAGCCGCGCGAGCAGGTCCGCCAAGGCCTGTCCCGAGCCCTCCAGGCCGGGCGGCACGATGCCCGCGGCGATGACCGCGGCCTTGAGCAGCCCCAGGTAATCGCGGGCAAAATCGAAGACCTCCGCGAGGCTGGTGACGTCCGCCTGGGCGCCGAGGTCCACGCTCACCAGCCGCAGCACCGGCTCGGCGATCACGCGCAAATAGACCTCGATCGGCGGCCGCGGCGCGGCATCGCGGCCGCGCACGCCGAGGTCAATGGATACGTTCAACACCCGCGCGCCCTCGGGATAGTCCATGCCGAGGAAAAAAATGTCGCTCCACGCGCTATGGCTGAGATCCATGCGCACCGGCGTCACTTCGCGCAGGATCGGGTAGGGCGCCTGCGGCGCGGAGCGCGTCTTGAGTTCCGGCCGGATGCGCAGCGGCTGGTCCGCCGGATGCCCGGTGCGGAACATCCACTGGTTGCCGCGGACGCTTTTCACGCTGCGGCGCACCTGGTTGACCAGGGTCTGGAAACCGAGCCGGTGGTACGCCTCCGCCAGCGCGCTGGCCAGGGCATCGCTGGGGCCCTGTTCCGCCTGGGCCTGCAGGAACAGATCCACGGCCTCTTCGAAGCGGCGGTCGCGCAGGTGGATATAACCTTCGAACGGCAAGTGTCCGGTCGCCGGCAGGCCCGCCTGCCGCGGCAGATGAAAGCGATGGATGGCGTACAGAAAAAACAGCGCCCGCACGCGCTCGTACAGGTTCGGACAGTCCCGCCGGAAGGCGTCCAGCCGCCGGCACTGCTCCAGCCACTCGGTCAGCGTGGCGCCCTGACCCGCCGTCTCCAGCGACAGGTCGCGGAGGGCCGGATCGGCCGACGTGATGATGTCCACGAGGTTCTTCAAATCTTAATTCCCGCTCATTTCTGCCTGGCCGCCAGCAGGTCCACCAGGTCCGCCAGCACCTCGGCGCGGTCGTGGCCCTCCAGGGCCAGGGCGAGTTGCGCCTGGAGCAGTCCGTATTTAACGCCGATGTTGTAGCGCCGGCCCGCGACCTCCAGGGCCAGGTAGCGCTCGCGCGCCGCCAGCGCCGCGAGGGCCGGCGAAAGCGAAATAGGGGCGTCACCCGCCTGTTGCAACTGCTCCTGCAGCAGCTCCATGACCGCCGGCGTCAGCACGTGCATGCCGAAGAAGCAGAGGTAGTGGCCGGCGCGCAGGCCCGGCACGATCAGCTCCTGTTCCGCCTGCGTCGGCGTCGGTTTTTCGCGGACGAGCTCGATCTGGTAGAGGTTCGGGCTCTGCGGCACGCGCCGGCCGCCGATCGTGCCGTAGAACGGCAACATGCTTTCGCGCGTCGCCTGCACCGCGGAGACGGCGCAGTCCGCCGCCTGCGCCGCCGCGACGAGCTGCTGGGCGCAACGCTGCGGCCCGGCGTTGACATAGAGATGATCGCTGACGAGATGCAGGAACGGCGCCGCGCCGATGAAGTCCCGCGCGCAGAACAGGGCGTGGCCATAGCCGCGGGGCGCGGACTGCTCGATAAAGCACAAGCGGCCCGCGTAGCTGCCCGCCACCTGCCGGTAGGCGGCCTGATCGCCCGGCCCATGCACGATCGCAATCTCCTCCGCCCCGGCGGCGAAGGCCTCCTCGAGGATGATTTGCAGCGCGGTTTTCTGGACGCCGTCGCGGTCCACCAGGGTGTGTAGGGGCAGGGTCCGTTGCTCGCGCCCCGCCGCGGTGATCACGGCTTTGGAGATTTTCATGAGGCCCTCACGCTTATGGGCACGCAGCTTGCCATCTCTC
>JAPLSZ010000217.1 GCA_026398385.1 Kiritimatiellota bacterium
ATGGCCGCGGCGCAGCAGAGTCGCAACCGAAGAATATTTGACAGGATTAACAGGATTTTACAGGAAGGATGTTAGTTTGTGGACGGATAGGCTGGCACGTCGAAAGTAGCCAATCCTGTAGAATCTTGTACATCCTGTCAAAATCTTCTCCGGAAAGTATGATTTGGACGGTTAGCAATACAAAGATTTCATAGATGACGGATCATTCAATGAAGACGCCGACTCGGAGAGTCGGCCTACAGGTTGTAGGCCGGGTCTCCGACCCGGCGCGGCGGAAATTCGGCTGTGGGCGGGGCTTCCAGCCCCGCGCGCGGGACCGGGAGGTCCCGCCCACAAAAGGATGAAAGGAAATAGCGCATGAGCTTGAAACTACTGCAGGATAAAATTTGCGTGCTTACCGGCGGGGCGCAGGGCCTCGGCCAGGCGCTGAGCGCGCGGATGGCCGCGGAAGGCTGCCACGTCGTGATCGCCGACCTCAAGGAGGACCAGCTCAAGCGCACGGCGGAGAGCGTCGCCCGGGAGACCGGACGCCAGGCGCTGCCGGTCGTATGCGACGTGACGAAGGAGGACGACGTGCAGCAGTTGTTCGGCGTGGCGCTGAAAACCTTCAGCCGCGTGGACGTGGTGGTCTCCAACGCCGCGATCCTGATCGCTGAGCCCATCTGTGAAGCCAGCGCGGAAAAATGGCGCGCGGTGATGAACGTCAACCTCTTCGGCAACTTCCTGGTGCTCAAGCACGCTTGCCGCATCATGCGCGACCAGCAGGGCGGCGCGATCATCCAGATCAACTCCAAGTCCGGCAAAAAGGGCAGCGCGGCGAACTCCGCCTACGCCGCCAGCAAGTTCGGCGGCATCGGCCTGGTGCAAAGCGTCGCTCTGGAGATGGCTCGGTACCACGTCCGCTGCAACGCCGTCTGCCCGGGCAACCTGCTCGATTCGCCGCTGTGGACCGACGCGAAGAACGGGCTGTTCGTCCAGTACCTGCGCGCCGGCAAGGTGCCGGGCGCGAAGACGGTCGAGGACGTCCGCCGGTTCTACGAGGACCAGGTCCCGCTGCGCCGCGGCTGCGGCTACGAGGACATCGGCAACGTGGTGGTCTTCCTCGCCAGCGACCTCTCCAGCTACCTGACCGGCCAGGCGCTCAACATCACCGGCGGCCAGGAAATGCGGTAAGAGTGAGACCGAGGGCTGAAGGCCGAACTGATCCATGGCGGATTATTCTTTCTTCATGATGGGCGTTTTTGCCTTGGCTGCGGCCGGCGTGGTGGGCGTGGTGTGCCTATTGCTGACGATTGCCTGCATCATCACTGCTCGCAAGAGCAAGCAACCTTCTTCCGGCCTGATGGGTCTCATTCTCGCCCTCGGGTCGTTGCTCACCTGCGGGTTGACGGCATTGCCGGGCCTTGTTTTTGCACTGGTGGGGATAAGACAGAAAGCCTATCCGCGAGCCTCATGGACTGCCGCCATCCTGTCGGTCGGCGTTATGGTCCTTGGTGTGGCGGGCACGATCAAGTTCTTTTCCAGGCCGGCGGGACGAACCGACCAAATCATCCAGGTGACTGATAAGGCCCTGGCTCCTTATCAAAAAGCCTTGGCGGTAGATAGACGAACCCTTGGGTTTTCACCGCTGCCGACCAATGGCATGGTCAAGATCGATATCGTGGACCGAGCCCACTGGGGTTACGAATACCCACCACCGAACTATGATGTGATGCTGCACTTCTACAACAACACGGATCAGTTCTACCCAAACGTCTCCCATGGAGTCGCATTGAAAAGCAGTACCGGGGGACTCAAATGGGTGCATGAGTCCATGTTATTCTACGGACCCAAGCGCTACACAACGGTGGATGGGACATTCAACGAGTACATCTCCATCGCATGCGAGACGGAGCAAGTTTCTTTCATCGGGACCAACCTGGACGGGACCGCCATCAGTTACTCGGGCCCGGATTCGCGACTGGGGAACAAGGGTAGTCAGTATGCACACAACCTTACCATCGCCCAGGTCGGCCCTATACTTAGGAAGTGGGGGTACAAGTACGATATCGATCAAATCCAACCAGCAACTGATCGCGACGGGAAACCCGCTCAACAAGCTGACGTTCTGCGATAATGTGTGGCAGGACAATCAATATCAGGGCTGGTCGGCGAAGCGCAAAGGCTACCTGTCGGAACAGGCGCTTTCTCTCGCGCTGGCGATTTTCTGCGCTTGGAAGGATGCTGATCCGAAAATGGCCGCCAAGCACCTGGCAACAAATCCGCGGCACTATTTTCTGAGTTTTTATAAGGGACTGTTCCGGCGGCATGCTGATTCGATACAGGAATTAAAGGTGTACGTTGAACAAGCAACTCCGCCTCATCCTCCGCCTGCCACCGGCGCTTCGTGAATTCGGAGCGAAACGCGTGAGCGTTCCGACATCTTTGGTGTAGGCCGGGTCTCCGACCCGGCGCGCCGACTCGGAGAGTCGGCCTACAACAGAATACGTCACCATATTTACGAGCCAGACCACTTGGCTTAGGCAGCGTCTAAGGTGCGGCAATCACCGCTGACCGGCGGGAGGCGCGTGATCCTCCAGTTGGAAGCGGATGGGCAGGAGGACGGAGAGTTTGGCGCCGGGCGGCAGGGGCTGGGCATAGACCGGGAACGGCGCGGCGCGGTGGATGGCGTCCAGCGTGGCGCGCACGAGGAGCGGAGCAGCGGACGCCTCCGTCGGCTGGGCGGCCAGTACGCGGCCGGCGGTGTCCAGCGTCAGGCGGATGGTCACGAGTCCTTCCACGCCGGTGCGCTGCGCGGCCTCCGGATACCGCACGCGGCGGGCCACCGCCGCGCGCACCGTGCGCCAATACGCCGGATCCAGGATCTGCAAGCCCGCACCCCGTTCACCGCCCGCCCCACCCTCGCCGTACGCTGGCGCTGATCCCGAACCGCCGACGGATCCGGTGCCCGCGGCACCGGCGTTGTTCGTGGCCGACGTGGCGTCGCCCGTGTTCAGCCCCATGGCCGCTGCGGGTGGAGACGACAGGGGTATCACAGCCGGTGCGAGCACCGGCGGCACAACGACGGGAGCAGGCGCAGGTGGTGGCGGCTCAACCGGTTCCGGCTTCACAACCACAGGCAGTGGAGGAGGAGGCGCCACTTTGATTTTCTCCGGCGCGGGCGGAGGTTTCGGCTCCGGCGTGCCGGGCGCGCCCTCGGCCAGGCGGATCACCGGCGGTTCCTGCCAGAGCGCAACGGTGTAGCTGTCGGATGGCCCCACCGCCGGCGGCGGCGTCCACAGCACCACGGCGCCGAACACCAGGCTGTGCAGCAGCACGGAGAGCGCCAGCCCCAGCCAGCCAATATGTGTCCGCTGCAAGGCCACCGGCCGGCCGCTGTAGCCGTCCAGCACGTTGCGCATCACCTTCAACGACGGCAGGCGGTGCAAACCGAATCCGGACTGGCAGCCGGCGCTGGAGGGCAGTGAGGGCATAGACATTTATTTCGTCACGACTCAGAGCAGGACGGATTGCATGTCATTTCCGCAGTTCCAAATCCGCGCCCATCCGCGCAATCCCTAGCTAAAACTCTTCTCTGCGCCTTCCGCCAACCTTCGCGTTTTGGCGTTAACCGCTTCCTCCGTGAAAATCCGTCCCGACCACGCCACTCAGACGGGGTCGGGATCCGTGGCTATGTCCTCCCCGCCTTCCTCCGTGTGCTCCGTGATCTAAAATCTATACGATGCGCCGGCTTTCCAGGACCGGCCGGGCGACGGATAGTAGCCGTCCACGGCAAGGCCCTGGTAGCCCACGCCGGCGTAGTGCGTGTCGAAGACGTTGTCCACCCCGCCGAAGAGTTCCAAGCCGCTGACGCGCCGGGGCGCGTACCGCAACAGCAGGTCCACGGTGGTGTAAGCGTCGAGTTGCGGACGTTGGTTCGCCACGTCGCCGCCGAGCACTTGATGGCTGACGTAGGTAAACCGTGCGCCCGCCGCGCAATCCAGCGGCAGCGCCACCTCGCCGCCGGCGGTGACCTTGTGCCGGGCGACGAGTGGAACCTCTTTGCCGTCGTTGAGGCCGGCGGAGAAGCGCGCGTCGGTGTAGGTGTAGGACGCGTTGAGCCGCAGCAGGCGCGGAACGGCATAGTTCAGCGCCACTTCGACGCCCTGGCGGCGGGTGTCATCCAGGTTCTCGTTCTGCATCGTGACGGCGTTGTAGGCGATCTCGTCGCGCATGTTGAGCTGGAAGGCCGTGACGGAAGCGAGGCCGTTGGTGGTCAGGGCGATTTCGGCGCCGGCCTCGACGTTGACGCCCCGTTCGGTGTCGAGGTTGGCATTGAAAGCATCGGAACCGAAGCCGATATAACTGACCTGCTCGTCCACGAACGGGAAACGGAAGACCGACCCGACGCGGGCGAAGAGCTTGGACTGCGGTCCAAGCCGGTAATTCAGCGACGCGTCCGCCACCTGGGCCTGGTGGGTTTTGGCCTGATCGAAGAGCTGGCCGGTGGGCGAGCTGACGTCGGCGCTGATGCGCGCCTGCTCGGTGCGGCCGCCGAGGCCGAGGGTCAGGCGATCCATGACCTCGAACTCGTCACGGGCATACAGGCCGATGGTTTCCTTATCCACCTGGGCATGCACCAATTCCGCGGCGCGGTTGGGATCGGCGAAGCGGTTGACGCGCAGCCGGTCGAGTCCGGTATCGAGGCCCAGCAGCAAGGTGTTCTTTCGTCCGAACAGGTCGTGTGCGAGGACGTATTGGGGCATCGCGCCGTAGCTATCTATGCTGACGTCGGACCAGCTCGTCCAGCTTTCGAGGTTGCTCTGCATCTCCTGGCGGCCGTAGGTGCCCCGGAGGTCGAACCGTCCGGCAGGGACGGTCGGCGCGTGCAGGCCGAGATTGACATTCCACGCGGTGGTGCGGGCGTCGTCGTTGGGAAACACGCTCTGCCGCGGATTCTGGTCCATCTCCGGCTTGGTGAGGTAGCCGGGCAGTTGGAAATTAATTTCGTTGTAGGCCAGGCCCAGGTCGGCCTGGAAACGACCGGTGGCCCCGTAACCGAGGCTGCCGCCGGCGCCCCAGGCGCGATACTCCGAGCGGTCGCGGTAGCCCCCGGTCGCGTCGCGCTCGACGTTCGCGGCGTACGTCAGCGGGTCGGCGGCGCCCTGCGTGCCGGCGCGTTCGTCATGCTGTCCGAAACTGCCGCCGCTGACGGCCAGGGTGGTCTGCGCTGCGGGGGTGCCCTTTTTCGTGACAATGTTGATCACGCCGGCGAGGGCGTTGTCGCCGTAGAGCGCGCTCTGGCCGCCGCGCAGCACCTCGATGCGCTCGACGTTGGCCAGCGGGATCTGCAGCCAGTTCAGCCCCGCCATGTCGGGCCGGTTCAGCCGCTGGCCGTCCAGCAGGATCAGCACGCGGCCGTGGCTGTTCTCGCCGAAGCCGCGCAGGGCAATCTCCGCCTGCGAGGCGTTGCCGGAGGTCGAGCGGAACTGCACGCCGCCAAGGCTGTGCAGGGCCTCGACAACATTCGCCGCGCCGGAGCGCTGGATGTCCCCGGACGTGACGACCGAGACGTTGGCGGGCATGTCCGCCGCCGCGCGTTCGGCGCGGCTGGCGGTGACGACGATCTCCTCGGCGACCGGATTGGTGCTGGTCTGGGCTACGGCGACCCCGACGAACGCCACCAGGCCGGCCAAGATACCGATCAATGGCTGCTGCATGATGTTTTCTCCGCGTTGATAAGCACAGTAGACAGAATTCAGAATCCAGAATTCAGAATAGATGACATCGGCGGATAAATCCCATGGCCGCCGCTATTCTGTCTCCTGACTACTGACTTCTGACTCCTTGTGCTTTGGCTTCTTTTCCCGTTCTCCGTCTTCGCGGCCAAGAGGTTCGGCGGCAATAAAAAAGCCTCCGGTTTCCAAGCATGAACCGAAGGCGCAATTTATTCGTCTCATCCTCTTCGACCGCGAAAGAGCGACGACGCCATCCGGCGCCGCCTCCTGAGTGCGGGAACAACACGTCTTCTGGCTCCCGGCATTGACCTACTCCCCGGCCTTCCCATTCCTCGGAAGAAGTCATCGGTCATCAGTGACCAGTGATCGGTCAGCAGTGATTCGTGATGACGACTTCGTCGCAACAGTGGCGTGATCGGGTTTCGCAGCCGGTTACAGCGGCGCGACCGCGTCCGATTTGCACGGACTTCCGTTTGTTATCCCGCTCATCAATTGGCAAAGAACTAACGACAGCTTACCACGCCGGGCGGGGTTGTCAAGGCTGGGACTGGCGCTGTCAAGACTCGTTAGAAATGTCCCCATTCTGGACTCATTAGAAATGTCCCCTATTCATGTGGTTGCTGCCGTAGCGTGAGGCTTGGCGGCAGCTCGGTTTTCCGCCCCCCGAGAATGGG
>JAPLSZ010000376.1 GCA_026398385.1 Kiritimatiellota bacterium
AAGAACTGACGTTGCGCCTGACCGCCGTCGCGGTCGGCTACGGCATCACGTACGAGGGGCAGTTGCTCTCCCAGGCGTCCGACCCGGAAGAGCTCATCCGCACGCTGCATCTGATCATCAACCAACTGGTGTTGGATCCGCAACAGGACGTCTTGAGAATTCATGCCGGCGCCGGCACCTGGCAAAACCGGTTTTTTATCGCCACCGGCAATCGGGGCGCGGGCAAGACCACGCTGCTGCTCAAGCTGATGCTGGATGGCGCCGAGGTGCATTGCGACGAGACGGTTTTGCTGCGCGATGGACAGGTGCAGACCTTCCCGCGCAAGTTTTACGTGAAATCGGGCGCGTTGCGCTGTCTGCCGCGGATTGCCGGCGTATGCGCCGGCAAGCGTTCGTATCCAGGATTTTTCGGCGGCCGGCTGTATTTCGCGGATCCGACCGATTGGCACAAGCCCTGGCGCAGTCGGCGCGGCCGGCCCAAGGCGATTTTCCACCTGACGCCCGCCTTCGACCAACCGCCGCACGTGCAGCCCTGCCCCAAGGTTAACATGGCTCAGCACCTGCTTTGCCAAACGCTCAACGCAGCCGACAACTTTGGCGGAAACATCGCGCAAATCTGCCGGCTGGTGGATGCCTGCCCCTGCTATTCCTTGCGCGTGGGGCCGCTGGCCGCCACCGCCACACTGGTCCGAAAAACCCTGGCATGAACACCCTTGGCACATTGGCCCTGGCGCGTCCGGAACTGCGGATATTGCTGTGCACGGCGCGGGCCGGGTTGTTGCCGGCGGAGGTGGCGACGTTGCAGACCCTGCTGGGCGCGGGCCTGGATTGGGAGTTCCTGCTGCAGGCCGCGGGCCGCCATGGCCTGCAGCCGCTCCTGCACAAGCACCTGGAGCAGCACGCCGCTGATCTGGTGCCGGCCGAACCGCGGGCATCGCTGCGGCAGGCCGCCGCCGCGCAGGCCACCTATGCGCAAACGCGGGTGACCCAGTTGCGCCAGTTGATGGATTGGTTCCGCGCGACGGGGCTGGACGTGATTCCGTATAAGGGCCCCGTGCTGGGAGCGCGCCTGTATGGCCATTATGCGCTCCGCCAGTTCGGCGACCTGGATTTTATCGTCCCGCCGGCGGAGGCCCGCGCGGCGCGCGACAGTTTGCTGACGCTCGGTTTTCAAGCCACGCTGACCTGTCCGGCGGGCTGGGAGGATTGGTATGTGCGTCATCGCAACGAGTATGCGCTGTACCATCCCGCTGGACAACTGCTGGTGGAATTGCACTGGGGCGCCTGGGCGCGCTTTGTGAACATGCCGGTGCGCTACGAGGCCTTCCGGGCGCGCTGCGAAACGGTGGTGCTGGAAGGGAACCCCCTGCCCAGCCTGGGACCGGAAGACCTGCTGTTTGTGTTGTGCCTGCACGGCACCAAGCACCAGTGGTGCCGACTGGTGTGGCTGGCCGACATCGCGGAGCTCATCCGCTCCACGCCGGCGTTGGACTGGCCGCGCGTTCTTGCGCTCGCCCGGGAAAGCCGCAGCGCGCGCTTCCTGCTCATCGGCCTCGCCCTGGCCCGGCAATGGTTCGGCCTGTCCCTGCCGGCGGTGGTGGAGCAGCGGTTGCAGGCGGATCAAAGGGTCGGCCAACTCGCCGCCAACATAACGGACCGTTTGCTGGACAGCGCGCTGCGCGAACCGACGGAAAGGGAGCAACTGCGTTTTCTCTGCCACGCACTGCCCCGGCATGGCGATCGCCTCCGCTTCCTCTGGGGCGTGGCCACGGAGCCCTGCCGGGATGACTGGAACTGGCGCCAGCTCCCGCCCGCGCTGGCCGGGCTGTATGCCTTCCTGCGCCCCGCGCGGTTGCTGGGCCTGGCCCTCCGGGGCCGATAAATAACGAGAAGTCCGAGATCGAATGATTCTGTCATTAATGATTCTGTCGTCCAGCAGGCAGCTGAAAAGTTCGGCACTTGACAGCCAGCTCCGGGTGATTGCCAACTGCCGGCAAAGCCGTTAGACTGCCGCCGCTTTCGGAAGGAACCGGACATGCGCGTACCGATCGGGTGGCTGAAGGAATATGTGACGATCGAGGACACGCCCCAGGGGCTGGCGGAGCGGCTGACGTTCTCCGGCCTCGAGGTCGAGGGTCTCGCGATCCATGGCTGTGATGCGCCGGGCGTTGTTGTCGGCGAAATCCTTTCCGTGGAGCGACACCCGAACGCCGACAAGCTGACGCTGTGCCTCGTCAACTTCGGCGCCGGCGCGCGGACGGTGGTCTGCGGCGCGCCGAACGCGCGGGTCGGCCTCAAGGCGCCGTTCGCGCCGGCGGGCGTCACCCTGCCCAACGGGCTGACGCTGAGGAAAGCGAAAATCCGCGGCGTGGTATCCGAAGGCATGCTCTGCGCCGCCGACGAGCTGGGTCTCTCCAAGGACCACAGCGGCCTGCTGGAGCTCGACGCGCGCTGGGCGCCGGGCACGCCGCTGGCCGAGGTGCTGGGCCCGCCGGAAACCGTCCTGGAACTGGAAGTGACGCCCAACCGGCCGGATTGCCTGAGCCTGATCGGCATTGCCCGGGAAGTCGCCGCGCTCTATGGCACGCAGCTTCGCCGGCCGGCCATCGAATTGGCCGAGCATGCGCCGGGCGTCGAGCAGCTCACGCGCGTCACGGTCGAGGACGCCGTCGGCTGCCCGCGGTACACCGCGCGCATCCTCGCCGATGTGCAGATCGGTCCCTCGCCAGCCTGGATGCAGCGGCGGCTGGAACTGGCCGGCGTGCGCGCGATCAACAACGTCGTGGACATCACCAACTATGTCATGCTCGAATGCGGCCAGCCGCTGCACGCCTTCGA
>JAPLSZ010000325.1 GCA_026398385.1 Kiritimatiellota bacterium
GGAATAGTCCACCACCGTGTATGTCTTCAGCGTGGGTGAACCGGTGAAGAGGATGTTTAGATTTGAGGTAACTACTCAGGTAGGCATCACTCAATGCCACCTGCATGACGGATGGTCTACGCCCTTTCCACGACGGCTGCAAACATAAAATAAAACTGTTTTCTGCTGGACTCGGACGGCGGAATGTCGTAATCTGTAATCCATGTCAGCAGTCATGGTTGTTCAAGGACGGGAATTACACGCCGCAGACATCGGTCTGATTCGATCGCTGATGGCGGAACACGGGGACTGGGGCCGAACGCGGATCAGCGAGGAGCTTTGCCGTTGCTGGGACTGGCGCAATGCGGGTGGCCGATTCAAGGATATGGCGGCGCGCACACTACTGCTGAAGTTAGAACGTGCCGAACTCATTCAACTACCGAAGCGGCGGCGCCATTCGTCCAACGGTTTGCGCAACCGTAACCCACCCCTTGAGGCGCATGCGACCGATTCGATCCGTGGCGCGTTGCGCGACCTGCGGCCTTTGGCCGTGAGCATCGTCAAACCCGGCACGGAAGACCTGCGGCTGTTCAACGGTCTGCTCGCCCGTTACCACTACCTCGGCCACCGCAACACGGTGGGCGAGAACCTCCGGTATCTGGTGCGCGACCGCACGGGGCGGCCGGTGGGTTGCGCGCTGTTCGGTTCGGCGGCGTGGAAGTGCGCGGATCGCGACGCCTTCATCGGGTGGGATCGCGGCGTACGCGAGCGCAACCTTCAGAGACTGACCAACAACACCCGCTTCCTCGTGTTGCCCTGGGTTGTGGTCCCGCATCTGGCCAGCCATGTGCTGGGACTGATCGTTCGCCGAATTCGCGCCGACTGGCAGGTCAAGTATGGGCACCCCGTACAGGCGTTGGAAACCTTCGTGGATCGCGACCGTTTCAAGGGCACCTGCTATCGGGCTGCCAACTGGTTGCGCCTGGGCGCGACCCAAGGGCGCACACGCAACGACCGCGAACACTGCATCCGAACCACGGTCAAGGACGTGTATCTCTATCCGCTCGTCGCGGACTTCCGGCGGGAGTTGTGCGCATGATCGGCTACGAACAGGCATTGGTGGTCTGCCGAACCGATCCCGAAGCGGCGGCGCGAATGCTCTGCGAATTTTCACGCGAACTGGATTTGCTGAAGACGGAAGTCGCCGCGTTGAGAACCGAAAACGCCGCCCTGCGATCCGAGTGCCAAGCGCTGCGCACGGAAGTCCAGACGCTCAAGGAGCAACTTGCCAAGGACTCCCACAACAGCAGCAAACCGCCATCCTCCGACGGTCTGAGCAAGCCCAAACCGAAGAGTCTGCGCCCGCCCAGTAATCGGTCCACCGGCGGCCAGCCCGGCCATCCGGGTCAGACGTTGCACATGGTGGAGAAGCCGGATCGCACGGTGCAACACCCAGTCAGCCGCTGCGCGGGTTGTGGTCGCTCTCTGGCCAACCAGTCTCCGGATCGCATCGAGCGCCGTCAGGTCTTCGATCTGCCCGAGCCGAAACTGGAAGTCACCGAGCATCAGGCCGAAGTCAAAACCTGTGCCTGCGGATGCCTTAACCGCGCCGCGTTTCCTCCCGGGGTCACGGCGCCCGTGCAGTACGGCTTGCGCGTCAAGAGTGTGGCCGTCTATCTCAAGGAGTACCAGTTGCTGCCCTTCGATCGGCTGGCCGAGATCATGCACGACCTCTTTGCCTGCGACACGTTGAGCGAAGGCACACTGGCCAACCTTACCGCCGATTGCTCCCGACGGCTGGAACCGGTTGATGCGTTGATCCGCGATCTGGCGGCCAAGTCCGGAGTCGCGGGCTTCGACGAGACCGGCGTGCGCGCCACCGGCAGCCTGCACTGGTTGCACACCGTCTCGACCCGCTGGCTGACCTGGTACTTCGCGCACAAGCGGCGCGGGCGCGAGGCCATGGACGCCGCCGACATCCTGCCGGACTTCCGGGGCCGTGCCGTCCATGACTTCTGGAGTTCCTACCTGAAGTACGACTGCGACCATGCCTTCTGCAACGCGCACC
>JAPLSZ010000111.1 GCA_026398385.1 Kiritimatiellota bacterium
ATGGGTCGTAATGCTTTCGCTGTTGGTGATGGCGAGCGGCGCCTGGGCCGAGGGCTGGTCGGAGACCTACTCGCTGGCGGGTGGGATGGTGGGTGTGACGAACAGCCAGGCGAACAGCAGTTGGGTGCCCGTGTCGGTGATGTGGAAGTTCCCAAGCCCTTTCACGGGTACGGCCGAGGTATGGCGGGTGAGCCAGACGGAGAGCTACTTGCTGTCGCGTTGTAATTTCCGGAATGCAACGACCGTGGTCTGGGTGCCGGATGTGCATTATCCGTTCGGGCCGGGTGAGACGCTGGTGCTGCGAAGCAGCGTGACGAACGGGGTTGTGCAAGTGATCCGGAAGGGTGATTGACGGTTTCGAATTGAGGAGGAGCAGAGGACTTGAGCACGGCAGGATCTACACGTGGAGGTGAGCGGAGCCGCGTTTGGGGATACGTGGGCGTGGCGCTCCTGCTTGTTTTGGCCTGGGCGCTGCCGAGCATGGGCGGCTGGCTGGTTGACGGGCAGCCGAACTGGTCAAACGGGGCCGCCGACGATGCTACGTTTCCAGTGCTGCGGCTGGAGATGGGCGGGCAGTGGACGGACTTCGAGTTGATGGCGAGTACGAACAATTTCCAGAGTTATTCCGGGCTGGTCTACTACATCAAGAGTTCCGGGCCGACGGCGTGCCCGGACGACACCAACGTCTGGATCTACTTCGTGGATGATTGCAGTACGAATCCGAAGACATGGACGAAGTCGGTTTATGGTTCTTCGATTTTTTCGCAACTGGCGGACCCGACGAACTCGCAGGTGTCGTATGTGGTGGTGTGCCCGTCGCACGACTGCGTAGTCGATTGGCGGACGTGGATGTCGAGGACGAACAACCAGCTGGTGTGGAGCTTTGTGCGGTATGACGGGATCGGTTTGCAGACGAATGCGGCGGGGACGAATCTGCACTACAACCTGACGATCCCCGTGGAGTGGCGGCGGGAACGGATCGCCCCGTGAGGGGGCAATGGGGCAAAGGGTTCAGGGTTCGGTGTTCAGGCGGAGCGGAGGCGGAGGTAGCTGGTTTCGGGGTTCAGGGCGGCCATGTTCTCGGCAGGGTCCGCAATGGCGGGGCCGTTGAAGGGGATGCGGGCCTGGGCGGATCGAGTTGGAACGAACGAGGTGGCCAGGTTTCTGACCAAGAGCGGCATCGCGGATCAGGCAGCGTGTGATGCGGTCACGGCAACCTGGGATGAAGACTTGTTCGTGGATACGGCGCTGACGAACCGGGCGTTCGATATGCTGCTTCTGGGGATGAAAGGGAACAAGTTGTCTGCTGCCAACATGGAGCGCATCAAGGCCGCGGCCAGTGCTCAGCGGGCGCCGATCGGGAGTGTCGTGAACATTGCCATGCTTTATCCGGTCGGCGAGCGAGCGATATTCCAGGCCGCTGTCGAGCCGGTGCTTGCGAGGCGCTTTGCCTCGCAGTTGGAAATGGGCCGGTTGTATATGAAGTACACCGTGCTGCAGGGCTTGCCGATGATCGGGGCCGGGACCAGCGATGACGATCTTACGCGCTTGCTGTTGGCGCCCGAGGCGCTGGGCCTGAATGAGGCTGATCATTGCAAGCAGGAGATCAAGAATCATGCCGCGCGTTTGGCGAAGCTGCGTTTGCGAGCGGAAGGCACGACGTTTGTCGTGAAGAACGGTATCAATCCGCTTGTGGTCAAAGTTCAGCCGGTGATCGATGCCCTGAATGCGCCAGCGTGTGAGGGGCTGGAAGCCGCGCTCAGAGCATTGGGGGCCAAGGTTGCCGATTGCGAAAGAACCGAGTTAAAGAAGATGGCCGACGTTTGGGCGACGCAGATGATGTCCGGTGACCTCGCCGGCGGCGAGGCTTCGCGGTACCTGGGGAAGGTCGCGATTGCCATGGGCGCGGAAGCGTATAACCGGTTCGTGGATGAGTTCAATAACGGGACGGGCGTCGGGCCGTGAAGCAGCTTCTCGTCATTGTCGTTTTGGCGTGCGCGGTGACGCGGACGTGGGCCGGATTGGGTCACGTCAAGACGATTGACGCGGAGCCAATGGCGGCGGAGGCGACGGTCGAGGAGGCTGTGAGCGTCAAACCGGCGCAGCTCGCGCATTGCCTTCTGGTCACCGGCGCTTTGCCTGTTGTCGCGCCTATCGCCCGGAGCCGGTGGAACGCGGTTGCTCTCCCTGCCGTAGTGCCGATGCGTGGCGACCTGGCGTTGACCGGCAAGGGACTTCCCCGGATTACTGCCGCCCGCTTCACCTCAATGCAGAAATGACGGATATTGACGTCTGGATCGGGGCTCCGTTGGGGGTACTACGCGATGCCGCGCTCAAAGCGGACAAGCAGGGGGATGTTCCCGCCTTTCGTAATCTGGAAAAACGATACTGGGATGGATACGGCGCAGCCGTCGAGCGGCGCCGCATCCAGGGACAAAAATGAGCGGAAACTTTGTGACCCACGAGGAATGCGGCGACATCAGCCAGCGTGTGCTCGACAAGCTCGACTCGATTGAGCGACGGCTGTTCAAGGACAACGGGACCCTCTCCATCCAGACCCGGATCGAGCGGCACGAGCAGATCCTCAAGGTGCTTCTGTGGGTCATGTCCATCGTCGTCGGCACCGCGCTGACCTCCGGGGTGTTGGGAATGATCTTCCTCTTTAAGAACGCTCTGGTTCACGGAGCGGCCCCGTGAGCGGGCGCTGCGGCATCCTGGGCCTCGGGAGAGGCCGGAGCCAGGGCTTGGACCGCGAGAGCGAACGGCGCCGGATTATCGAATCCTTTGACGTGCTCAGCGTTCCTTCCGACATCCGGGCTTTAATCCGCGAAGCCCTCGACACGGACAAGTGGGACTGGTTCCGGGATTGCGACGGTTGCACCGGTGTTTCGGAAATCTACTGGCCCACGATATATTTTCCACCCTGCCTGCGGCACGACTTCGACTGCGCAACCGGTCACAACGGGTGGCAGACGAGCCTACGCTTCTACCACATCCAGCGCGCCTACGGCGTGTCCGGGGTGCGTTCGGGCGTCCGCGCGGCCGGCGTCACGCTGGCCTGGTATGCCTGGCTGAAGTGGCGTGGCTGAGGGGAGGGAATCCTCTTGAGCTGATTTATGGCTGGCGCGGCCAAGTATGGGCGCCTCCGCGTGGATCTATCTGAACACGACTGACCGCTCTCCTGGTCAACACCGTCCCTGGAATTTGTGTGTGGTTTTTGTGTGGGAATTGTGTGACTGTTTCGCATGGTTAATGGCAGTTTAACGCACTGAAGCCACCTGCGATGAAAAAGCGTTTCACCCTGTAAACATTGGTGAAAACTGCCGTTTTAGATGGTCGGGGCGATAGGATTTGAACCTACGACCTCTTGGTCCCGAACCAAGCGCTCTAGCCAGACTGAGCCACGCCCCGATAATTTGAACCGCATGCCGGTGACCGGTTGGCAGCCACGGCGAAATAAAGGCTACACCAACATCCGCGCCGCCGCAAGCATCAATTCATAACGCCTGATAAAAAGCGCCGGCGCGTTTTGTTCAGCGCGGTGGCAAGGTGAAGTGCAGCGGCTGATGCGCCGCATGGCTGAGCGCATTCATCGTCAACCCGGGCGGCTCTTGGCGGCAGCCTTTTTCAAATATCAGCACCATATACATGGTGTCGGATGATGCCCGGTGAAAGGTCCCGGCGGTCAGGTTCAGGTTGGTGGTCAGGCTGGTGATGCTGTGCGATTTGACTGTCGGGAACCAGTGCCGGAAGAGGGGCAGGGTGTCGAGCACTGGATTCGGCGGGGGTGCGCGGCGCTGGCGGGCGCATTCTGCGCTGAGGAAGGAAACATCGAAGCGTGCATTGTGCGCCAGCAGCACGGCGCCGCGGATGAAACGTTCGAATTCCGGGTAGATCGTTTTGAAGTCCGGTTTATTCCGCACCATGGCATCGGAAATGTGATGGATCGCTTCGGCGGCGGGCGGAATCGGCTGGCCGGGATTGATCAACCAGGTTTTTTCCTCCAGCACCCGGCCGAGCTGGAATTTCACGGCGGCCAGTTCCACCAGCCGATCCTTGCGCGCATTCAAACCGGTGGTCTCCGTGTCAAACGCCACGAAGATCACATCCGCCACCGGCGCATTACCCGCCGGCGCGCAGGGACTTGGCGGCGTATTGGTTGGCGCGAGGGGGGGGGCTGATCGCGCCGGCCGCAGACCAGCCATACGCCAGACCAACCGAGTAATATACAAGCAACCAGCAAACCCTGCGAAACGTTATACCCTGTTTTCAAAGCGAAGTCAAGGCCGGCAAAGGCCCTCTTTGCCCTTGTCGGGCGGCGGCGGGGCTGGCTATAGTGACGCCGGCAGCGGGCGCAGCATGCGATTTTTTTTCCAGGCCTTGAAACCCGGCGCGGGGAAATTTTGCCACCGCTGGAAAACAGGTCTGGGACTGGTTTTGTTCCTGGGATCATGCGCCGGGGCCACGCTGCCGACGGCACCGCCGGCGACCAATGCGCCGCCGCTGACACTGACGATCCAAGCCGCCGTGCAACTGGCTTTGTTGCAGAATCGCGAGCTGATCAAGCTGGCGGCCGCGCAAGCGTCGGAGCTGTTGGGCGTCGCGGACGCCCGCACGGAATTCGCGACGCAGATCCAGCCGGCCGGCAACGTCGGCAGCGCGGCCGGCGTCGCGAATTACCAATACGGGCTGCGGGCGCTCAAAAAATTCGAGTGGGGCTCGGAACTCGAACTGGGCGGTCAGGTGCTGAACACGGATCTGCCCGGCAGCGCGGTGGGCACCCGGGACAGCGTGCGGGTCTCCCTGGCGCAGCCGCTGTTTCGTTATGCGGGCGGGCTGATGCATCGCGAAGGGCTGGAAAGGGCGGCCAGCCGCGTGCTGACCGCCCGGCGCAATGTCGAGATGAAAAAGAACGACCTGCTGCTGCAGGTGACGCAGACCTACGAGGATCTCGTCCGGTTGCGGCGGCTGTCGGAAATGGAGTTCCAGGCCGGGCAGCGGCTGGAGAAATTGCTGCGGCTGACCCAGGCGCGCGAAAAGCAGGGGCGGGCCACGCGGGTGGACGTGTTGCGCGTGGAACTGCAGCGCGGGCAGACCCAGTCGCGGATCGAGGATCTGCGCCAGCGCCGGGCGTCGCTGGAAATGGATCTGGCCGACTTGCTCGGCATGGACGCGGGCGCGTCGTTCGATCTGGCCGCCAGCCCGGCCTTGGACGTGGCGGTCCAGCCGCCGGAAGAAACCATCCGGACAGCGCTGGCGAATCGGCTCGATTTGGCGCAAATATTACAGGACTATCGTGATGTGGCGCGCGGCTTGCGCGTGGCCCGGCACAAACTGCTGCCGGACCTGAAGCTGGTGACCACGCTGGAGCGGTTCGGCGAGGGGGCGAATGTGTCGGATGCCGCCGGTCTCAATCAAAACAACTGGTTTGTCGGCCTGCAACTGGACAGCAATTTGGATCCGCTGCGGGAGCGGATCGCCTACCGTCAGGCGGAACTCAGCGAAAACACGGCGCGGGAAGACATCGAGACCGCGGAGCGGCTGGTCCGGCGGCAGGTCCGGCAGCAATTGCTGGCGTACGACCGCGCCTGCTCGGAGGTGCAACGGTCGGAGAACAACCGGGCCGTGGCGCAGAACCGGCAGCGGCTGGCGCACCGGCTGTTTGAGCTCGGGCGCGGGGACAACTTTACGGTGACCGACGCGGAGCAGGAATTGCAGCGGGTGGAGACGGATTGGCTGGCCGCGCGCTCCGAGGCGGCGTTAGCGGGCTGCCGGCTGTGGCGCGCGACCGGCACGCTGCTGGCCTGCCCGCCCGAGCTCAAGCCCGTGCCGCTCAGCGCGGCCGAGGCCGGAAAACAGACGGGACGCTGAGGATTGCTATGCATGACACCGGGGCCAGGGAATCGTGCGGCGGCGCGACGTGCGTGGGCGCCCTCCGCCTCGCGCTGCCGGTCCTGCTGGTGCTGCTGCTGGGCGGCTGCGGCGGACGCCGCGAGCAACTGCCGGCCGGCACCGCGCGCGTCACCACCGGCCCGCTCAGCGTGTGGGCCGTTTACGACGGCAAACTGGATTCGCGCGTGGTGTTCACCATCATGTCCAGCCTGGGCGGACAGGCCACCCTCGTACATCTTTTGCCGGAAGGAGTGCGCGTGCAGCGCGGCGCGCCGATTGCGCGGCTGGATTCCTCCCGCATCGAAAAGAACCTGGTCAAGCTGCAGGGGCAATATGCCATGGCCAAGTCCGAATTCGAGAGCATCAAGCTGGCCGACTGGCCGCTGAAAATCGCCGACCTCGAGCGGCAGGTGTCGGAGGCCCGTTCGTCCTGGGCGACGGAACAGCAGTACCTGGACGACAACCGCGCGCTGCTCAAGGAAGATCTCATCACGCCGCAGGAAATCAAGCAGCAGGAGCTCAAGGCGGCCCAGGCCCGGGGCAAGACCGCGCAGTTGGAAAACCAGTTGACGCTGACGCGGCAGTACCTGCAGCCGCTGGCGGTGGAACAGGCGCGCGCGAAGCTGGCCGCCGTGGAGCAGGAGCTTAACCTGGAAAAACTGGCGCTCCAGGCCTGCACGCTCACCGCGCCGGCGGACGGCCTGCTGGGCTATCTGCCCACCTATCTCGGCAACGAATACCGCACCGTGCGGGTGGGCGACAGCATCTTTATGAACCAACCCTTCCTGGTGATCCCGGATATGAGCAACCTGGTGGTGCATTGCTACGTGCCGGAGTCCGAGCTGGCCCGCGTGCAGCCCGGCGCCGCCGTCCGCCTCGAGCCGCTGGCCTATCCCAGCCTCGCGTTCGACGGCACGGTGGAGTCCGTCGGCTCCACGGCCCAGACGCGCACCGAGAAGCCCGCCTGGCAAAAATATTTCCACGTGCTCATCGCTTTGCGCACCGGCGATGAGCGCCTGCGCTCCGGCATGTCCGTCACCGCGCGCATCCTGGCGTATGCGCAAAAAAAGGCCGTGCTGCTCCCGCGCCCGGCGGTTCGCTGGCAGGGCCGCGCACCGTGGGTGCGCCTGCAAACCGGCGCCGGCGTGGCCGTGTCACGCCCCGTCCAGGTGGGCTGGGGGGACGACCGCCATGTCGAGATCCTGGCGGGGCTCCAGCCCGGCGACGTCGTCGTCCTGGAGGAATGAGGCAAAAGCTCCCGCCGCCGCTTATGAGTGCCTGCATCCTCAGACTGCGCGGTGTGACCAAGCGGTTCCTGGCGCCCGGCGGCGCGGTGACGGCGCTGGAGGGCGTGGACCTGGAGGTGGCTACCGGCGAGTTCGTCGCCATCACCGGCCCGTCCGGCTCCGGCAAGACCACGTTGCTGCACGTGGCCTGCCTGCTGGAGCCGCCCACCGCCGGCGAGATCGAATTTGACGGCGAAAGCACCGCGCGGCTCAGCGAGCGGCGGCTGGCGGCGTTGCGTGGGCGCAAGATCGGCCTGGTCTTTCAAAAATTCTGCCTGCTGCCGCACCGTTCGGTGCTGGAAAATGTCCTCTTCCGCTTCCGCTACATCCCGCACGATGCGCAAGAGGCGCGACGCCAGGCGTTGGCGGCGCTGGCAGCGGTGGGTTTGCAGGACCGCCTGGACCATCCGGCGCGGCTGCTGTCCGGAGGCGAGATGCAGCGCGTGGCCATCGCCCGCGCGCTCGCGCGGCCCCCGCGGCTGCTGGCCGCCGACGAACCCACCGGCAACCTGGATCGCGCCGCCGCGGGCGGCGTCATGTCCTGCCTGCAGCAGCTAAACCGCAGCGGGGTGACCATTCTGCTCGTGACGCACAACGCCGCGTTGCTGGACTGCGCCGCCCGGCGGCTGACGCTGCGCGACGGACGGCTGGCAACGGATTCATGAAGCGGCGGCCCGGGTGGAAGGGCCCCGGTTGGAGGCGCGCAGGATCCGGGCCAGACGTCCCCCGGGCTATTTGGGCCCTGGCGGGGCAATCGTTTCGATGGCGAGGATGTGAGCGGCGTCGAACTTCTTGAAAATACCCGGCCGGGTTTCCAATTCGACGTCGCCGTTGGGATATTTTCTGACCAGCACGCCGGTGTGAGTATCGTCGGCCGTCAAGCCTGTACGCACGAGCGTGTTGGGGATGAACAGCCGGGTCAAGCGCTCGGTGCGGTTGAGGATCTTGCCCTGTTCAATGGTAAAATTCACTGGCTGGTAGGAATAGCCCGGCTTGATCAGGTTGAGAATGTGCTCGCCCTTGGCCAGCAGGTCCACCTGCACCGGCTCGGACACCTGCGGGTTGGAGGAGGGGACGGAGGCGCCGCGCACCTCGCCGTCAACACACACTTGGACGCCGGGAGGGGAGGTGACGATCACCAGCATGCCGCTGTTGCGCGTGAAGCGGAATTCCTCGGTGATGTGGTCCTCCGGCTTGAGCACCATGTCGCGCGCATCGGCCTCGTAGCCCCGCAACTCGGCGCGCAACCGGTAAGTCCCCGGGAGCAAGTTGGTCAGTACCAGGGGTGAATCACCCTGGTACTGGTCGTTGAGATAGATCCGCGCCTTGTCGGGCAGGCTTTGCACCGCGAGGGTGGCGGGCAGGGGCTTCAGCGTTGCCCGGACTTCAAAAATATCGCCCGCTTTGAGCGCGATTTTTTCCTGGTGCTTCCGGAAGCCCTTCAGCAAGATTTCGAGGTCAATGCTGCCGCTGGGAATGCGGTCCACCGCGCAGGGCGTCTGGCCGCGATGGGAGCCGTTGATGAGCACGTCGGCGCCCGCCGGTTCGGAAACGATGCTGACCTTCGCGGAATCGGAGGTCAGGTCCGTCATGATTTTTTGGGGCACGCGATCGGCGACTTTGATCGCGAGCTTGCGCGGCTGGTAACCTTCCGAGCGAATCAGCGTCGGGTGTTCGCCAAGGCCCAAGTCGAGCAGCAGCAGCGGCGTCTTGCCGCGGAAGGCCCCGTCAATTTCCACTTCCGCGCCCGGCGGCACGGTCTGGAGCACGACCAACCCTTTGATCGGCTCCAGCTTGAACACCGCCGCGACCTTGTCGCCCTGCTGCAGGGAGACCGCGCGGCGCATCTCCCGGAAGCCCTCCTTGCGCGCGACCAGCAAATGCGTGCCCGGCGCCACGCGCTGGAAGGTGAGCGGGGCGATTTCCTGCATCTGGCCGTCCAACTGCACCGCGGCGCCCGCCGGGCTGGTCGTCACGCGGATCTGGCCGCCGCGGTTGACAAACGGCAACTCCCAGCCGACCGCCGTCAGGCCGGCGAGCCAGCCGAACAAACCGAGGGCCAACAGCATGCGGGGCGTGCTCATGTTTACCGTTTCTTATCCAAATGCCGCTCCACGTCCAGCAACTTGACTTGCGCCTGCTGGTTGCGCGTGTCTTCGCGTTCCGGGATCAGTTCCAAAATGATCCGCAACTGATTGGACGCTTCTTTCCAGTCGCGTAATTTGATCGCACGCTCGGCGCGGAAGGCGCGATCGTCATAAAGCTCCTGCAATTTACGCTTGCAGTCCTCACGGCCGGCGATGATTTTACCGTAAAAATCGGGCTTGGGATCAATACTCTCCAGGCAGATGTCGGCCTCATTGAAGGCCTTCATGGCCTCCGACAGGTTGGCATATTTGATGCCGATTTCGTCGTAAAGCTTCTGGCCCTGCAGCATCGCGTTCTGGGCGAGCTCCAGGAGCTTTTCCGGCGTCTGCGCCAGCGCGGCCAAGTGCAGTTCATTATGCGCGAATTCCTCCACCATGACGCGCGCTTTGGCGAAGGCTTCCGGCTCCACCCGGTTGACCACGCGGCAGCGCTGCGTGCGCCTGCCGAGCGTGATCGTCAGGTCGTAGGATTCGAGAATATCCGGGGCCAGCCCCGCATATTCCGGCTGCAGATCGAAAAACCCCGAGTTATCCAGCGACGCGGCCAAACTCTCCAGCACCTTGGCGTCAACCTGCTGCTCCTTGGGTGGTATGTGCCGGGCGTTGTCGAGGTTGTCAATCCGGACGGAGATCCGGCCCTGGCGCAGGCTGAGGTCGTAGCGGAAGATGTTGGTGGACGTGGCCATAACTTTTTCGTACTGCACGTCCAGTTGCATGGGCGCCAGCGTCGCCTGGCCCGCGGCGCTGGTCCGGCGCGGCTCTTGGAGGAACCACTTCAGCGCGACGATGCCGCCCACGAGAACGAGCAGGGCCCGCAGGCCCAGCCAAA
>JAPLSZ010000106.1 GCA_026398385.1 Kiritimatiellota bacterium
GAGACCCTGACGCGATGGACCGTGGAAGATTCGGCGGAAACGTACGGCGTGCGCAACTGGGGGGCGGGTTACTTCGACATCAGCGAGAAGGGCGAGGTGCTCGTCCGGCCGCAAGGCAAGAGCGGCAACGGCCAGGCCGCCAGCAGCGTCAGCATCCGGGACATCATCTCGGGCCTGCAGGAGCGCGGCATCAGCATGCCCGTGCTGCTGCGTTTCAGCGACATCCTGGCGGCGCGCGTGGCGAGCATCAACCAGAGTTTCGCCAAGGCCATCGCGGAGGCCGGCTACCAGGGCAGCTACCGCGGCGTGTACCCCATCAAGGTCAATCAGCAGCATCAGGTGATCGAGGACATCGTCGCGTTCGGCCGGCCCTTCCACCATGGGCTGGAGGCGGGCAGCAAGGCCGAGCTGATCACGGCCCTGGCCTACCTGCGGGATCCGGAGGCCTACATCTTACATCGTTTGCAACGGCTACAAGGACGAGGAGTTCGTGGATCTCGCGCTGCACGGCACCAAAATGGGACTGCAGACCTTCATCGTGCTGGAGCGCGCCTCGGAGCTGGCCATGGTGCTGGAACGCGCCGAGAAAATGCGCGTCAAGCCGAACCTGGGCTTGCGCGCCAAGCTCGCCGCGCGCGGCGGCGGGCACTGGTCGGAGTCCGGCGGCGACCGGAGCATGTTCGGCTTGAACGCCTCGCAGATCATTGACGTGATTGACCTGCTGCGCGACCGCGGCCTGCTGGCGTGCCTACGGATGCTGCACTACCACGTCGGCTCGCAGATTCCGAACATCCGCAGCGTGCGCGCGGCGTCGGCCGAGGCCTGCCGCTTTTATGTGGACTTGGTGGCGGAAGGCGCCGCCATGGGCATCCTCAATCTCGGCGGCGGCCTGGCGGTGGACTACGACGGTTCCCACACCAACTATCCCAGCAGCAGCAATTACACGATGGACGAGTACGCCGCGGACATCATCGAGACCGTGATGAAGATGTGCGACGAATCCAAGGTGCGCCACCCGATCATCGTCAGCGAATCCGGCCGCGCCACCGTGGCGCACCATTCCATCCTGCTGTTCAACGTGCTGGACGCCAGCCGGTTCGAGTCGCACGGCCTGCCGGAACAGTTGCCGGTGGATGCGCCGGAGGTGATCAAGCGGCTGATGGATGCCAGCAGCGACATCAACGGCAAGAATGCGCAGGAGTGCTACCACGACGCGGTCTATTACCGCGACGAGGCGCGGTCCATGTTCGAGGTCGGCGAAATTTCCCTTCGCCAGCGCGCCCTGGCGGAACGCATTTTCTGGTACATCGTCGGCCGCGTGGCGCAGGAAATCCGGGAGCGCAAGTACATCCCGGACGAACTGGCGCAACTGCCCGCGGCCATCGCGGACGTGTACTACGGCAACTTCAGCGTGTTCCAGTCACTACCCGACGTCTGGGCCATCGAGCAGTTGTTCCCGGTGATGCCCGTCCACCGGCTCAACGAGGCCCCCACCCGGCAGGCGACGATTTCCGACATCACCTGCGATTCCGACGGCAAGATCGACAAGTTCATTGACCTGCACGACGTCAAGGAAATGCTGCCGGTGCACGAGCTCAACGGGCAGGAGTATTACATGGGCGTGTTCCTGGTCGGAGCCTACCAGGAGACGCTGGGCGACCTGCACAACCTCTTTGGCGACACCAACGTGGTGAGCCTGATTCTCGGCAGCAACGGCATACTGGAGTTCGCGCAGGAGATTGACGGCGATACCGTGGCCGACGTACTCTCCTACGTGGAGCACAATCCGCCCAGCATGCTCGACCGCGTGCGCCAGATGGCCGAGCAGGCCGTGCGCGCCGGCCGGATCACGCCGGAGGAGCGCCGGGAGATCGTGGACGCCTACGAAACCGGCCTGCGCGGCTACACCTATTTCGAGAAATGAACGCCGCCGCCGCCCAGCGGGCGCGGTCTGCGCCGCACCCCGGGTCATGCACCGTCCGCGCTGGTGCGCTGGCGCAGGATGCGGCGCACGCCGTGAACTACCGGCCGAAAAACTCCCGGGCGGCGGTTTCCCCTTGTGCGTCGCTCAAGCGTTCGAGTCCTCCGACGGAGAACGATGCGCCCGAATACGTTTTCGATCCCGTGGCGCGGGTCGCCTCTTTCCGGAAGGCCTGGAAGCGGTCGAGGTCGGCATGGTACAGCGCCACGGCCGAGTCCCCGATCTTGAGCGCGGGGATTTCGGCGTCGCGGCGATCGGCGGCGATTTCACAGATCCAGTTCCGGTGCTAAGGCGTGCGCTCCAGCACCGCGCCGTCGTGGCCCGGGGCCTGGTTGACCAACAGGGATATTTCTACATATAACCCATGATGATATTTATGCTCAAAATGTGAATAGGCAATAATATCAGCACTTTACATGATTTAGGTATATGGACATTACTACGATGATAAATAAATATATCCCATGCTGTATCCTTTTGACAAAGCCGGTCGGCTGCACTAGAGTGTCCCAGCGATAGTTTTATCGCATTTTTCGTAGGTTTGCTGCGGTTGTTTTCACGGGCTGCCGCCCGGCGGAGCCGCCGGGTGAATGGAGAAGTATTATGCCGCTGGAGCAAAAATTAAAATACGAAGCGGAGCGCGATGTAAAGTTCGCCAACTGGGTGACCCGGGAGACCGGCGGCGAGAATCTGCGCCACTGCATCCAGTGCGGCGTCTGCAGCGCCACGTGCCCGCTTTCGCTGTACATGGATTACACGCCCCGGCGGCTGATCAACCTGGCCCGGGAAGGCTTCAAGAAAGAGGTCTTGAGCTCCCTGACCATCTGGCTGTGCGCCAGCTGCTACGCCTGCCGCGTCGAATGTCCCAAGAAGATCCAGGTGACGGACATCATGTACCTGCTCAAACGTCGCGCCATTCAGGAAGGCGTCTATCCGCGGCATTTCCCCATTCCGGTGCTGGCCAAGGAATTTGGCCGTATGATTTTCCTGTTCGGCCGCGTCAACGAAACCCTGCTGGTGATCGATCTGTTTTTGCGCACCAACTGGTTCAGGTTCCTCGGCATGACGCGCCTGGGCATGAATTTGATGCGCACCGGGCGCATGTCCTTTATTCCCGAACAAATCAAGCGCAAGCGGGAGCTGCGCAAGATCCTCGCGGCCTTGGATGCTGAGGAGCAGAAGGAGTCCGCGCTATGAAATACCTGTATTTCCCCGGCTGTTCGCTCAAGGGCACCGGCAAGGCGTATGAGGAATCGCTGCTGGCCGTGTTCGGCGCCCTGGGCGTCGAGCTGCAGGAACTGGAGGACTGGAACTGCTGCGGCGCCACGGCGTACATGTCGGTCGACGAGACCAAGTCCTACGCGCTGGCGGGCCGGATCCTGGCCCTGGCCGAACGCGAGCGCCTCGACGTGGTGGCTCCGTGCAGCGCCTGCTACCTGGTCTTGAACAAGACACAGAAGAGCCTCCAGGAGCATCCCGAACTGCACCGCAAGGTGACCGGCGCGCTGCAGGCGGCCGGGCTCGATTACAAGGGCACGGTCAAGGTTCGCCATCCCCTGGACGTGCTCATGAACGACGTGGGCCTGGACGCGATCAAGCAGAAGATTACCAGCCCCATGGCCGGGCACAAGTTCGCGCCGTATTACGGCTGCCAGATCGTGCGGCCCTACGCGACTTTCGACGACCAGCACAACCCGGTGACGATGGACCAGATCCTCCAGGCGTCGGGCGCCGAGTGCGTGGAGTATCCGCACAAGACCCGTTGCTGCGGCGGCAGCCTCACTGGGACCGTCCCGGAAGTCGGCCTGCGCCTGGCTTACATCCTCATCAAGGAGGCCAAGCAGCGCGGGGCCGAAGCCATCGTCACGGTTTGCCCGCTCTGCCAGTTCAACCTGGACGGCTACCAAGACGCGATTGCTAAGAAATACGAGCGGGTGGATCTGCCGATCCTTTATTTCACCCAGATCCTGGGACTGGCCCTGGGCCTGCCCGCCGCGGACCTGGGATTCAAGCGGGGCATCATCTCCGCCGAAGCTGTCCTCGCCGGGAGATAAATCATGGCTGAGCAAAAAGAACATCAGAACGGGATCCCGCGTATCGGATTTTACATCTGCCACTGCGGCTCGAACATCGCGAGCATTATCGACGTCGAGGATGTCCGGAAGTACGTCGCCACGCTGCCGGGGGTGGTCGTGTCCCGGGACTACAAGTACATGTGCTCGGACCCGGGCCAGGAGCTCATCGCCCAGGATATCCGCGAGCACAAGCTGGAGCGGCTGGTGGTCTCGGCCTGTTCCCCGAACCTGCACGAGGAGACCTTCCGCAACGCCGCGGCCAAGGGCGGCTTGAATTCATTCTACTTCCAGATGGTCAACATCCGCGAGCACGCCTCCTGGGTGCATGAGGACAAGGCGGCGGCGACCCGGAAGGCCAAAGACCTGGCCCGGGCCGCGGTCTACCGCGTGCGCTTCCACCAGGCCCTGGAGAAGCGGAAAGTGCCCGTGGATCCCAACGTGCTGGTGGTCGGCGGCGGCATCGCCGGCATCCATGCGGCGCTGACGCTTGCCAACGCGGGCAAGAAAGTTACCCTGGTCGAGCGCGAAGCCACCATCGGCGGCCACATGGCGCTGTTCGACAAGACCTTCCCGACCATGGACTGTGCCGCCTGCATCCTGACGCCCAAGATGTCCGCGGTCAAATCGCACCCCAACATCACCCTGTGGACCTATTCCGAGGTGGAGAAGGTGGAAGGTTATGTCGGCAATTACAAGGTCAGCGTCAAACGCAAGCCCCGCTACGTGAACGAGGATCTGTGCGTCGGCTGCATGGCGTGCATCGACGCCTGCGTCTTTAAGGAGCCCAAGTTCCCGGACAAGTTCAATCAGGGGTTGGGCAAGCGCAAGCCGGTCTACATCGACTTCCCGCAGGCGACGCCCAAGGTCGTGCTGATCGACCCGGCCACCTGCATCCAGATGAAGACCGGCAAGTGCAAGAAATCCTGCGCCGACGCCTGTGATCGGAAAGCCTTCGACTTCAACCAGCAGCCGGAGCTGAAGGAAATCCAGGTCGGCACCATCGTGCTGGCCACGGGCTTCAAGACCTACGACGCCAAGCGCGATGCGTTGTACGGCTACGGCCGCTACCCCGGCGTCTTCACCGCGCTGGAAATCGAGCGGCTGGTCAACGCTTCCGGCCCGACGCTGGGCGACGTGGTCCTGCGCGACGGCCGTCATCCCAAGGCCGTGGGTATCATCCATTGCGTGGGCTCCCGCGACGAGAAAACCAACAAGTGGTGCTCGCGGGTGTGCTGCATGTACTCCCTCAAGCTGGCGCATCTCATCAAGGAGCATTCCGGCGCCGAGGTGTACAACTTCTACATCGACATGCGCACGCCGGGCAAGGGCTACGAGGAGTTCTACGACAAGCTCCTGGCCGAGGGCGTGCACTTCATCCGCGGCCGCGTGGCCGAGGTCACGGACTGGGCCATGACCCCCGAGGAGCAGGGTAAGCTCGTCCTCCGGGTCGAGGACACGCTGGCCGGCTTCGTGCGGCGCATCCCGGTGGACATGGTGGTCCTCGCCACGGGGATGGAAGCCCAGGCCGACGCCGGCGAGGTCCGCCACAAGTTCAACATCGGCTGCGGCAGCGAGGGCTTCTTCCAGGAGCGCCATCCGAAGCTCGCGCCGGTCAACACCTTCACGGACGGCATTTTCATCGCCGGCGCCTGCCAGGGGCCGCGCGACATTCCGGACACCGTGGCCCAAGCCGGCGCCGCGGCGGCCGAAGCGCTGGTGCTCATCGATGCGGGCCACGTGGAACTGGAACCCAACACGGCGCACGTGGTGGAGGAGGAGTGCTGCGGTTGCAAGTCCTGCGTGCCGCTGTGCCCCTATTCGGCCATCACCTTAGACGAGGCCAAGAAGAAAGCGGTCATCAACGAGGTGCTGTGCAAGGGCTGCGGCACCTGCGTCGCGGCCTGCCCGTCGGGTTCCATCCGGCAGAACCTGTTCGAGGACGACGAAATCTTCAGCGAAATCGAGGGGGTATTGGCGCAATGAGCGAGCAACCTTCCATGGCGCCGGTGGTCGCGGCCCCGGCCGTCGCTTTCGAGCCGCGCATCGTGGCGTTCTTCTGCAACTGGTGCACCTACACGGCGGCCGATCTGGCCGGCGTCTCGCGCCTCAAGTACGCGCCGAACGTCCGCGTGATCCGGGTCATGTGCTCGGGCCGCGTGGATCCCCAGTTCGTCCTGGAAGCCTTTGCCAAGGGCGCCGACGGGGTGCTCTTGGGCGGCTGCCACCCGGGCGACTGCCACTATGCGGAGGGCAACTACAAGACCCTGCGCCGCATGCGCATGCTCATCCGGATGCTCAAGGAGCTGGGTATCGAGGACGGCCGCTTCCGGCTGGAATGGATTTCCGGCGCGGAGGGCGACAAGGTCAAAGCGGTGGTCAACGAGATGACTGCCCAGGTGCGAGCCCTCGGCCCGCTGGATCTGCCCGGCAAGTTCAAGGAGTGGGACCGGGAAATGGAAGATCTCGAACAACACGTCAACGCCAGCGCACCGCAGCAGGAGGAAGCCCATGTCCGCTAAGCCCCAAGTCGCCTTTTATTGGTGTGCGTCCTGCGGCGGCTGCGAGGAAGCCGTGGTCGACCTGGCCGAGGATATCCTCAAGGTGGTGGAGGCCGTGGACATCGTGCTCTGGCCCGTCGCCATGGATTTCAAGAAAGCCGATATCGAGGCCCGCCCGGACAAGTCCATCACGGTGGCCTTTATTAACGGCGCCGTCCGCACCTCCGAGCAGGAGGAGTGGGCGCGCCTGCTGCGCCGCAAGAGCCAGGTGGTGGTCTCCTTCGGCGCGTGCGCCAACATGGGCGGCATTCCGGCGTTGGCCAACCAGTTCCGGCGGGAGGACCTGCTCAAGTACATTTACGAGGACGGCCCCGGCGTGGACAACCCCGCCAAGACCCGGCCCCAGGCGTCGTCGCAGGACGAAGGCCGCACGCTGTCGCTGCCCGAGCTGCGCAACGTGGTGCGCTCCCTGGACCAGGTGATCGACGTGGAGTTCTATCTGCCCGGTTGCCCGCCCACGCCCAAGCTGATCATGGCTGCGGTGCAGGCCCTGCTCTCGGGCCAGCTGCCGCCCAAGGGCACGGTGCTCTCGCCGGACCACGCGCTGTGCGAGGAGTGCGCGCGCAAGGATTCCAAGCCCGTGGACTTGGCGCTCGCCGCGTTCAAGCGGCCCCACCAGATCCAGATCGATCCCGAGAAGTGCCTGCTGGCGCAGGGCCTGGTGTGCATGGGCCCGGCCACCCGGGCGGGCTGCGAAGCCGTGTGCCCCGCCGGTAATATGCCCTGCACCGGCTGCTTCGGGCCGAGCTCGCGGGTCAAGGACCAGGGCGCGAAATTCATCTCTTCGGTCTTCTCCAACATCGTGCCCAAGGAAGCCAAGGAAATCGACGCCGTGCTGGACGGCGTGCCCGATCCGATCGGGACGTTCTACCGCTACGGACTATCCAAGTGCATCTTGCGCAGGAAACTGAACTAGGAGCCATTATGGACAAGCAGGCGCAACAGGTTTTTAACCAGGCCCAGCAAGTGGCGAATCGGCAGTTCATGCAGAGTCGCCGGATCGCCATCGATCCCATCACCCGGCTCGAAGGGCATGGGAAGATCGATATCTTTCTCAACGACCAGGGCAAGACCAGGGCAATGTGGACCATGCCTATCTGCAGATTCCGGAACTGCGCGGCTTCGAGGTCTTCATCCAGGGCCGGCCGGCCGAGGACATGCCCCAGATTACCTCGCGCATTTGCGGGGTGTGCCCCACGGCCCACCATATGGCGGCGACGAAGGCCCTGGACGATCTCTACCAGGTCGAATGCCATCCGGTCGGCCGCCTGATCCGGGAATTGGTCTACAACACCTTCATTCTGGAAGATCATGCGCTGCACGTTTACATCCTGGGCGGGCCGGACTTCATCGTCGGACCCGATGCGCCCAAGGAACTGCGCAACGTGGTCGGCGTCATCGGCAAGGTGGGGCTCGAGGTCGGCAAGAAGATCATCGACATGCGCCGGCGCCTGCGCGCGATCATCAATTATGCCGGCGGCAAGGTCATCCACCCGGTGCTGGGCCTGCCCGGCGGCGTGGCCAAGGGCATCGCGCCGG
>JAPLSZ010000071.1 GCA_026398385.1 Kiritimatiellota bacterium
CCCACCAGCCCGGCGCCCACCCCGAAGTTCTCGCGGCCGATCTTGAACAGCAGCAGGATCAGCGCCGCAGAGAGCAGGCAGTTGAGAGTCCGGGTCAGCCAGAAAAGGGTGTAGAAACCGGGGTAGTTGTGCTGCACCGGAACACCCACCAGGGCCTGCGCGCCGTCCGCCACCGCCATTCCCGCCCGGCAGGCGTATTCCACGAGGTGCGCGTTGAAATAGGGGTAGGCGTCGTAGGCCAGGATGCCTGTATGATAGTAATAATTGCCGCCCAGGAAGCGCTGCTCGGCGCGGATCTGCTTGGACGTGTCCGGGTGATAGTCCGAGCCCTCGTGGAGGTCGTGCGAGAGACCGCAAAACCGCAGCGCCAGGCCGCTCGCAAGGATCGCGGCGAGCGCCCAGCGGCACCAGGGCGATGTTGTTCAAGGCCAGCACCGTGTCCATGGCCTGCAAAGCTTCGGACTTGGTCAACCGGCTCTGGCTGCGCAGCGTGATGGCCGCGGTGATCGCCGGCGCCTTGATGATGGTCTTGCCGGTGAGTTCCCCGTACAAACTCAACAGTTGATCAATGGGCGCATCTTTGAAATTCAAGGACATGAGCAGATCCGACACCGGGGCGCCCGGCGCCGCATCCGGAGCGGCCGGCAGGTTGTTGGTCGTCACCGTCCATGGCGGCAGGGTCACGGGGACTGGCGCCAGCGCGGGTTTCGCCAGCGCCGGGATGCCCGTCGCCGTCGACACGGGGTTGGTCGGCGCCACCGGCGCGGGTGGCCGGAAAGCTTGTACCGCGGAGGCCGCGGTGCGCACGGCCGTCGGCAGCGGATTGGTTTGCGCGCCGCACAGCAACGCGCCCCAGGCACTGATCAGTCCGGCGATCCGCAGAACAACGCGCGTCTTCATGGTGTCACTTTTGGTGCTGTCTTGGGCGGCGGCTCGGCGGCCGGCCCTGTGCGATTATACGAACAATTCACCGTAAACGTGCCCTTCAACGGCCCGGCCGCGCTGGCCGCCGGCATCACCGTCAACTGACTGATGTCAAAGGTAGCGCCTTGCTGCTGCAAAGCATAGAGAAAACGCACCAGGCCTTCCAAGCCGGCCTCCCACATGCAATGGATGGACAGCTCGCACAGCTCGCCGCTCGCCTTTTCCCTTTCGGGATCGCGGCGGATCAGGGTCAATCCCTGCTCCTGAGCCAGGCGTTCCAGGATGGTCATTTGCTCGGAGGTTACGTCTTTGTCCGGCGGATAATCCGGCAGCTGCCGCTGCACGGCTTGCAGGCGCCGCGCCGCCGCGCCGCTCTGGTCCACCAGTTGCTGAGCCGCCTGAACGCGGCGCCGCAGGGCCTTCTGCGTCTGGAGGGAACGCTTCCACTCGCCCGCCTGGGCGGAGACCAGCCACGCTGTGACGGCGAGCACCGCCACCAAAACCAGCCCGGTGGCCACCAGCAGCTCCCGCGTGCTCAGCTTCATGCGGGACCTCCCGCCAGCGTCAGCGTCAGGCCAAATTGCGTACGATGACTGCCCCCGGCGGAGGGCGCCCGGGTGATGCCTTCCGGCTTGACCTGCGAGAAGAACTTGGACTGTTCCAAGTCGCGCAGGAACCCGTAAATCATTTCGGGGGCCTCGGCCTCGCCGCGCACTGCCAGGGTATTGTTCTTCCGATAGACACGCCGGCGGGCAAGCACTGGCTGATTTCGCGCAGCGCCTCCAGGACCGACCGGGAATGGTCGGTATACTGCTCCAGGGTTTGCACCCGTTCCAACTGCTCGCGGACCCGGTCCGCCGGCTTCTCCAGCCTGGCCAGCGTCGCTTTGAGCCCGGCCATGCGTTGGCGTTGAATCAGGTTGCCCACGATCAGCACGCCCAAGCCCAGCAACCAGACGCCAGCCAGCAGGGTGGCCAGCAGCGTGATCCGGCGCTGGATCCGGCGTTGCCGCCGGGCGACGGCCCAGCCCGGCGGGGCCAGATTGATTTGCCGGCCCGCCGGCTGCGCGGCGCGGCGCGCCAAACCCTCGCTCAGGGGCGGCAGTTCCTTGAGCTCGTGAAATTCCGCCGGCTCGCCCGGCAACTTCCGCAGGGCCTCGGCCAACTCCGGCGGAGCATCGGCCGCGCACCAGACCGAGAAGTGCGGCTGGGCGGCGCCGCCTTCCGCCTCCAGGGTAATGAGCGTATAATTGATCTCCTCCAGCAAGTCGGCTCCGCTCAAACCGTTCGCCGCGTCTGCAGCGGAGCCAAAGGAACGAAACAGCACCGGTTGACCCGCCTGGACCGCGATGAGATCCACGCCGGCGGCGCGCAGCAGCAGCAGCAGCAGAACCTCGCCGTCCGGCGCGGCGCCGCACCCGCGGGCGCCGAGGTGGTGCCACCACCCCAGCAGGTCCACGTCCACGCTGTCCGGCAGGCAGCCGGCCTGGAGCCACGGCGCGCCGAGCGCATCCAGCATCTCGCGTTGCGCCGCCGCGATGAGCACCCGCGAAGTCTGGTCGTGCTGCGCGAGCGTCTCCACCGACGTCAGCATGTGTTCCGCGGGGAAGGGACTGAACTTGTCCAATTGCAGCTCGGCCATGCTGTGGAGTTCGGCCGGATCGGTGGTCGGCAGGCGCAGGACGCGGAGCAACGCCTGCTCGGCCGGCGCGGCCAGAATCACGCGGGGTGCTCCCGGAGGACGGCGGCCGCGCGCTCCGGCGGCGCGGCCATTTCGCGCTGGGCGGCCACGCGCCAGCCGCCCTTGACCTCGGCCAGCGTGGTCCACTCCAGCACGTTGCCGCGCCAGACCGCCGCGGTTATGTATCGCGCTCCCAAAGTTACACCTGCCCCCCGCCGAAAAACCACTCGCCGCCGGTCCCATCCGACCAGCCGTATAACGTCCTGATGTCCCCGTTTATTGCCGCCACCCCGCGGCCCCGCCGTCAGGGGGCGCTGCCCTCCCGCCAGAAGACGGGTTGTATATACCGCCCGCCCAGGAATAGGATGCACTGGATGCGGGCGCGCACGTCCCCGCACTCGCCGACCGACACCACGCGCATGTACCGGTGCTCGTTCACGCTGACCGCCCCTTGCAGCGCCGGCGACAGCCGCGTAAACGCCAGGACCTCGCTCACGTTCGCGAACCCGTCGTCCACCGTGTCCTCGATCCCGTCCATGGTCATCATCACTTCCGGGCTCGCCGCATTCAAATTCAACTCCCCGGTGCCCCAGACGGTCAGCCACGGCGCGATACCCGGCTGGGGTTGGTCGCCCGGTCGGGCCGCGCGTCGTCCATAAACAATGTCTTTGGTAAAGCCCTTGATCATCATGAGTTCATCCACGGTGTCCAGCGGCGCGTTTTTGCAGCCATACCCGCGTTCCTGGTAGAAGGGATCGTCCGACTCGGCCCCATTGATGCGGTGTTCCTCGTTGGCATCGGTATAATCTTTAAAATAATCAATCAGCTCCGGCCATTGTTCCGCGGGCACGTCGGCCCGTTCGAGCAGGGTCTCCCAGTCCGTGTCGGAGAGCCGGTTCACGTTGCGAAAGGCCTGCTCCGGAATGAGGTCCACGCGGAAGCGCCCGGCGCCCAGTTCCCGGACGATATTGGTCACAGCCAATCCGCGCGCGACGTGGATGGCGTCGCGGTAGACCGTTTCGTCGTCGCCGGTCTGCATCGGCAACTCCGCCCTGGCCCGCAGACTCCGGGTCAGCAGATAACGCGCCCACTCGACACCCGCGCGGGCCAGTTGTTTCGCTTGCAATTGACTGCGCTGGTAGCCGGTGAGGTTGGCTTCCAACTGCATGTCGAAGGCCAGCGACCCGACCAGCAACGCGAGGACCATCAGCACCCACAACACCACAATCAGCGCCGAGCCGGCGCGGCGCCTTGGCAGTGACCTCGGCATCTGTGGCATCGTAATCATAAGCTGGGTTCAGGGTTCAGGGTTCGGGGTGCAGGGAATCCACGAGGGCAAGCGCCATAGTCCGCGGCATCCTCCCGCACGCAACAACGGAAGTTTATCCACAGATTACACCGATTACACAGATGCCGGATTAAACGCAAAGGCTTAGCGCGGCGAAGCCGCAACCAAAGCAACGTGCATGAGGAAATAAGAAAAGCAGGAAAAGAAAAACATCCCCGCCGTTCCTGTTTTCCTGATTTCCTCATTGAATAATCCGTTCTCTCGGCAGCCTTGGCGGTTAGAATTCTTCGCAGTAAAACAAGATTTAGACGGTTAGCAATGCAGAGACCGGCAGCAGGCGCAGAGTTCTGGCTCTGTGTCATCCTTTTTCCCTCTGCGCCTTCCGTCTTAACTTTGCACCGGACCCTGCGTCGGGGGCTTTGCGTTAAAAAATCCGTGTTCATCCGTGGCTAACTGAATTCTGACTTCTGACTCCTGCTTCCTGAACCCTCTCGACCGGCCTTGGGCTGCTGCCCTGTCATCTTCATCACCGCCCCGGACCCGGCGCTGTCCCCCGGCCCCGGCCGGGCGCTGGCGCGCCTGATCCCGGCGGCGCGGCGGAGCCGCCCCGGCCCGCTCCGCCCGCGTCCTGCCTGGCCTTCCGCGTGCCGCGGCCGCCGCGGCCGCCGACGCTACGACCGCCGCCGCTGGTGACCGGCGGCGGAAACATGTCGATCCGGGTTCTTTGCTGGGCATTGGTCGCGCCGAGCGGGATCTCGATCAGCCGCTGCAGCACCAGCGGCGCGCTGTTGGCCGCCTCGTTGACATACAGCGTGATCTGCACCTGGGCGGGCGACACGTTGCTGGAAGCCCAGGTATCGTCCCACTGTTGCGCCTCGTAGTTATACACCTGGCAGGCGAAACCGGAGATCTCCGGCGCAATAAAGACCGGCGTGAAATCCACCTCGTTGGTGTCCGCCAGATAGGGCCAGGCGCGCGCCATGAAGGCGAGTTGTCCATTGGCCTGGGGCTCCACGCTGAGCGCCAGCCGATGCGGCACGTTCTCCAGCCACGAGCGGGGCGGCAGGAAAGCGCTGCTGGTGGTCACCCAGCTCAGCGTGCCGGCCGGCACTTGGTCGCCGGCGTTGACCACGTCAAAGCTGTAGGCCTGGGGTTTCCGGGCCGCGCCATAGACCATGGAAGAATGCAGCGCGTCCGCGAGTTGCTCCATGACAAATTCGCCGCGATGCAGGCCGTCGAGGGCGCGCCGGCCGCGCTCCCAGCCATGCAGGACGGCGCTGAAGGCGCTGACGACGATGGCCATGATGGCCACGAGCACCGCCAGCGCGACCAGGACCTCCACGAGCGTAAAGGCGTCCGGGCGGCGGCCCGGCGGCGGGCGCCCACGGCTATTTCCTGATGGACAGGGCGCTGGCACTGGCTTGCTCCGGTTTGTATACCATGGTGACGGTTTCCTCCGAGGCTTCACGACGGTCTTCCGCCCAGGAGATCTGCGTACGCACTTCAAACAGCGGTTCATCGTCCAGGCCGGCGGCGATGAGCATCCGGCGCCAGGCGAAACGGTCGTAGGGCGCGTCAAAGGCGCCCTCTTCCACACCCTCCGTCAAGGGCTGGTCCGTGCTCAGCGGATGTTCCAGTTCCACGCGGTGCAACAGGTAGCGGGCGGCCTCGAAGTTCTTGGCCTTGCGCGCCACGCCCAGGCAGCGCGCGGTGGACTCGATCAGCACCGCCAGGCCCAGGCCAAGGATCGCCAGCGCCAGCAACACCTCGATCAGCGTCATGCCGCGGCGGGCCGGAGCGCCCATGGTCCCTCCTGCCGGAGGCCCGGCGGGCTCGCCGCCGACGCCGTCGGCCCATCCGAATAGTCCACCGTCACCTGGCCGGTCAACGGGTCGGAACTGATGTCCACCGCGTGTTCGCGCTCGTCCTCCAGATGCAGCACGAAGGCCTCGCAGAGCCCGCTGGGATAATAAAATATCCACGCTGGCCCCGGCGCGTCCGCCTCCACCCGGTCCACGTCCACGCCGGTAATACGCACGCCCGCCGGCAGGCTGCGCCGGACCTCCACGCTGGGCGCCGCCACCGCGGCCGGGGGCGCCGACGTTCCCCCGTCCGCCGGCGGGGCCGGCGCTGCGTCGGCCGGCGCCGCTTCCGCCGCGTCCCACGTCTCTTGCAGCCAGTCTTCCAGATCCTGCCGATCGTCGCCAGCCTGCGGCGGCAACATGACGACGTCGAACAGGTTCTGCTCCTGATCCACCCGGATGGCCACGTGCCGCTGGCGCAGAATGGCCAGGTTGCGCGCGTGCCGGTGGATCATCACCGCCGACCGGACCGCGGCGCGCAGTTGGGCGCCGCGAAAGGAGCGCAAGAACGCCGGCAGCGCCAGCGAGGCGAGCAGCAGGACGATGAACACCACCAGCATCAGCTCGATCAGGGTGAATGCCCGGCGCAGCCGGCCGCACGTCAGCCTTGGTCGCAAATACGGCAGGCGCAGTTTCATCTTGGGACCTGCCCGCCGGCGGCGGGCGGCATCACTTTACACTGCCGGGCGCGGCCTCGGTCTTCCAATTGGCAATGTCGTCGTCGCTTTCCACCCCGTCGAAGCCGAGGGATTTGATGTCGTATTTGAACGGCTTGTGCGCGCTGGGGTAGGTGTATTGATAATCGTTGCCCCACGGATCCTTGGGGATGCCCTTGTCGAGATAGGGCTCGTCGCCCTGGACCAGGCTGTCCAGGTTGGGCGGATATTTTCCGGTATCCATGTAATAGGAATTGATCGCCACGCCGAGGCCGTCAATGTCGGCCCTGGCCTTGTTGTGCCGGGCCTTCTCCAGATGCTTGGGGATCGAAACGCTGACGATGCCGGCCAGCAACCCGATGATCACCACGACCAGCATGATCTCGATCAGGGTGAAGCCCGCCCGCGCCGCCTGCGCCATGGTCTTGACTGTTCGCTGCATATCCGCCTCCGTAGAATTCATCGCCGTACGCCAGTAACTACTCGCAAGGTATTCAGAATTTCTGACTCCTGACTACCTGAGCAGTAACGACACCGGACACTATACACCGGCCCGCCGCAACACGCCAGCGCCGATCCGCTCGCCCGTTCGCACGCTACGGAGGGTTGCGCTCAGACTTTCAGCCCGCTGGTCATATCGAACACCGCCAGCAGCAAGCTGATGGCGATAAAGCCCACCACCACGGCCATGATCAGGATCATCATGGGCTCGAGCACCGCGGTGAAAATTTTGATGTTGCGGTCCAGTTCGCCGTCGTACCGCCGGGCGATGTGCCCCAGCGCGCCGCTGAGATCGCCGGTCTTCTCGCCGACGGCCAGCATATCGGTCAGCAGCGGCGGGAAAATTTTGCCCGCCGCCAGCGGCCCGGAGATCGTCGTGCCGTCGGTGACGCGGTCGCGCGCCTCGCGGATTTCGTCCGCCAGGATCTGGTTGCCGACGGTGTTTTCCACGATCTCCAGCGCCTGCAACACCGGCACGCCGTTGGAGAGCAAGACGACCAGGGTGCGAGCGAAGTGCGCGTAGGCGTTGGCGGTGACGATATGGCGGATCAGCGGCAAGCGGAGCTGCGCGCGGTGCCACCAGCGCCGGCCGGCCGGCCGGCGCAGGGCACGGCGCCCCAGCCAGACCAGCGCGATCGTCGCCAGCATCAGCAGCCAGCCCCACCGCATCAGCAGGTTGCTCAGCCCCATCAGCAGCAGCGTCGGCACCGGCAGCGAACTGCCCAGGTCGCGGAACACGACGACAAAGCGCGGCACGACGAACATCATCGCGAACAGCATGGTGAGCAGGCCGACGATGAAGATAATGGCGGGATAAATCATCGCCATCAGCACCTTCTCGCGCGCCTCGGAGACGCGCTCGTAATGGCGGCAGAGGCCCGCCAGCACGCCGGCCATGTCGCCGCTGGCTTCGCCGGCGCGGACCATGCTCACGTACAACGGCGGGAAGCTGTCCGGCCACTGGGCCAGCGCGCCGGACAGGCTGGAGCCTTCGATGATCTTGTCGCGCAGCGTGGTGACCAACTGCAACCGGGACTGGTGGGTCTGGTGGCGCGTGAGGGTGTTCAGCGTGTCACCCAGGGTCATGCCGGAGGCCAGCAGGTCGTGCACCTCGCGGGTGAAGAGCAGCAGGTCGCGCAGTTTCAGGCGCGGCGCGGACCGGCGGCGGAGCCCGGCCCGCCAGGCGCCGGCGCGGTGCGCCGGGGCCGCCGCCGCGGCGGCCGGCTCGCTCACGGCGATCGGCACCAACCCGAGCCGTTCGATATACTGCAGGGCGGCGCGCCGATCCGGCACCTCCACCGCGCCCGCCACGCGCTCCCCGCCGTTCGACCGGGCTGTGTAGACGAACTTCGGCATTAGGTCTCCGCCAGCGCCTCGTCCTCCTCGGAAACGCGGAGCACCTCGTCCAGCGTCGTGAGGCCCTGCAGCACCTTGGACCAACCATCCGTGCGCAGCGTGCGCATGCCCGCGCGCAAGGCCGTACCTTTGAGCTCGCTCGTGGAAGCGCGCGCCGTGATCAGGGTCCGGATGGCCTCCTGCACCGCCAGGATCTCGTAGATCGCGGTGCGGCCGCGGAAGCCCATCTGCCGGCAGCGCTCGCAGCCCGCGGCCTCGTAAATTGCGCCCTCGACCAACCGCCCGAGCGGAAAGCCGATCTTGTCCAGGAAGGCGCGCTCCATCTTCCACGGCCGCCGGCAGGCCGGACACAAACAGCGCACCAGGCGTTGCGCGATGATCGCCTCCAGCGACGAGGCGATCAGGAACGGTTCGATGCCCATGTCGATCAGCCGCGTAATGGCGCCAGGCGCGTCGTTGGTATGCAGCGTGCTGAACACCAGGTGCCCGGTCAACGCCGCGCGGATGGCAATCTCGGCGGTCTCCTTGTCGCGGATTTCGCCCACCATGATGACGTCCGGATCCTGGCGCAGGATGTGGCGCAGGCCGACCGCAAAGGTCAGTCCAATCTCCGGCCGGACCTGGATCTGATTGATGCCGGCCATCTCGTATTCGATGGGCTCCTCGATGGTGAGAATGCGCTTGTCCACGGAATTGATGGTGTGCAGCCAGGCGTAGAGACTGGTGGATTTGCCCGAGCCGGTGGGCCCGGTGACCAGCAGGATGCCGTGCGGCCGGACGATCATCTTCTGCAGCAACGCCTCGTCCGACGGGCTCAAGCCGAGCTTGTCCATGCCCAGCATGCCGCTGGAGCGCATCAGCAGGCGCAGGCTGACGCTCTCGCCGTACACCGTGGGCATGGTGGAGACGCGCACATCAATCTCCTCGCCGCGGATGCGCAGGCTGATGCGGCCATCCTGCGGCAGGCGCTTCTCGGCGATGTCCATGTTGGCCATGACCTTGATGCGCGAGATGATCGCCGGCTGGAAGCGCTTGAGCTGCGGCGGCACGGGCGTCTGGCGCAACACGCCGTCAATCCGGTAGCGGATGCGCAAGTCCATCTCCATCGGCTCCAGGTGGATGTCCGTGGCGCGATCCTGATGGGCCTCCCAGATGATCTGGTTCACGAACTTGACCACGGACGCCTCCTGGTCCAGTTCGCTCAGATCCTTGGGCAGCAGGTCATCCTCCGCGTTCATCTCGATACGATGATCCTGCATCATCTGGTCCATCGTTTCCGCGCCCACGCCGTAGAACTGCTTGGACGCCCGGATCAGGTCGTCGGCCGGGCAGAGAGCCAGGCGTACACGGACGCCGGCCGCCAGGCGCAGGGCATCCACGAGGCCCGGCTGGAAGGGATCGTGCGTCGCCACACGCAAGGCGCCCTGCTCCAGGTCCAGAGGGATGACGTTATATTGGAACACCGCCTTGGTCGGCAATTTGGCCAGCACCTCCCGGGCGATCGGCTGCTCGCCGACCCGCACGAAAGGCAGTTGCAGCACCCCGGCGAGGGCCTGTAGAAAGACGTCTTCGCGGAGGGCACACCGCTCCACCACGGTGGCCGTAACGCCGCCCTCGGCCTCCTTCAGCCGGGCCAGCACGCCGGCCAGTTGCTCCGCGGTAAACAGACCCGTGCCCTGGAGAATTCCGGCTAATGTACTGCTCGCCATAAAATCCTTCCCGCCGCTTGCCACTAGCCTAAATTTTCAACGAATTTTGTCATGGATAATTTCACAAGTTGTTCGTTATTTCCTCATTCACGTTGCTCTTGGTTGCGGCTTCGTTGCGCTATGCCTTGGTCATGCTTTGCTGCGCGCTCCCGGCTTACGGCATGCGGACGAAAACGATGTCGTAGCGCTGCTGCTGGGCGGCCTGATAATAGACGCCGCTGAGCTGGTCCGCTGGCGCATCGTAGGTCAAGGTGTAGGTGCAGCCGGGGTAGCCCTCGTCGCGCAGCTCGACGAAGACCTTGACCACGCCGCCCTCCTGGGTCGCCCGGGCGGCGGCGACCTTGATCGGGTTGGGATTGAAATATGCGGCATCGAGCTGACCGGCGGCGGCGACGGCTTTGATCTCGAGCACGTAGCCGCCATCAGGGCGGAGCCATTTGCCGGGCAGTTTTCCCAGGCCGGCCCGAGAGACGGCGACCGGCGGCGGCACCGCCTGCGGAACACCCTGGATCACTTCGGCGGCGCCTGGCTGGACCGCCTGCTGTGGCCCACAGCCCAGCACGGCGAAACCCAGCGCCAGCGCGAGCGCGAGCGGCGCACAGCCGTTGTTCGGTATCATATTCCTCCTCATATTCTTTCTTGGGGGAACCCGGCCGCAGACCGGATGTTCCGGCGGTATCCTACCACAGAGTCGCCCTGGCGTCAGCCAGCCTTTTTTTCTTAATGCCAAAGCATGGCTCATGGTTCGGGAGGGCCACGCGCCGTCGTGGCCGTAAATCCGTCGTTCCGGTCCCGCAAGGATACGATTTGCATTGCTGGCGCTGGATGCTAGACTAGTCACCAGCCATAACCAACAACCCTAGTGAGGCTGCATGGATTCATCGAAGCTTCCGAAGAAAAACGCGGGTAACGAGCAGTGGCCCATGCGCGGGCTCATGATCTGGCTGCTGCTCATGGCGCTGTTCCTGTCCCTCTACCAGATATTTTCGTAGGGCCAGGATAAGGTCGAGAAGATCAAATACCGCCCCGACTTCGTGGAACTGGTCAACCAGGGCCGCGTGACCAAGGCCGAGTTCATCACGGACTCCTCCGGCGGCCAGCAGTTCATCCGGGGCGAGCGCAACGAACTCGATCCGCAGACGCACAAGCCGCGGCGCTTCACCGTGGCGGTGCCGTACAGCGAAAATCTGCAGAAGATGCTGGAGCGGATTCCCTCGGTGGAATACAAGACGCCCAACACCCTGTTCTGGCAGATCGTCAGCACCGGCTTGCCCTTCCTGCTCGTCATGGGCCTGCTCTACTTCGTGTTCTGGCGGCAGGTGAAGATGGCCGGCCGCGGCGCCATGAGCTTCGGCAAAAGCCGGGCCCGGCTGATGACCCGCGAGAAGAACAAGATCACCTTCCAGGACGTGGCCGGCGTGGACGAGGCCAAGGAGGAGGTCCAGGAAATCATCGAATTCCTGCGCGACCCGAAACGCTTCCAGAAACTCGGCGGCCGCATCCCCAAGGGCGTGCTGCTCGTCGGCCTGCCGGGCACGGGCAAAACGCTGCTGGCCAAGGCCATCGCCGGCGAAGCCGAGGTGCCCTTCTTCAGCATCAGCGGCTCGGACTTCGTGGAGATGTTCGTCGGCGTCGGCGCCAGCCGCATGCGCGACATGTTCGAGCAGGGCAAGAAGAACGCCCCCTGCATCATCTTTATTGACGAAATCGACGCCGTGGGCCGCAGCCGGTTCAGCGGCATCGGCGGCGGCCATGACGAGCGCGAGCAGACGCTCAACGCGCTGCTGGTGGAGATGGACGGCTTCGACACCCAGGAGGGCGTCATCATCGTCGCCGCCACCAACCGGCCCGACGTGCTCGATCCGGCGTTGCTGCGCCCCGGCCGCTTCGACCGGCAGATCATGATCGATCTGCCCACGCTCGAGGGCTCTGCCCACGCTCGAGGGCCGCGAGGCGATCCTCAAGATCCACGCCCAGCGCGTCAAGCTGGCGGCCGGCGTGGACCTGCGGCGCATCGCGCGCGGCACGCCGGGCTTCTCCGGCGCCGACCTGGCCAACCTGATCAACGAAGGGGCGCTGCTGGCCGCGCGGCGCAACGTGGAGGGCATCGAGCAGCCCGACCTGGAGGAGGCGCGCGACAAGGTGCGCTGGGGCCGCGAGCGCCGCAGCCGCGTGCTCGACGACAAGGAAAAACGCCTCACCGCCTTCCACGAGGCCGGCCACGCCCTCGTCCTCCAACTGGTCGAGGAGAGCGAGCCGCTGCACAAGGTCACCATCATCCCGCGCGGCGCGGCGCTGGGC
>JAPLSZ010000022.1 GCA_026398385.1 Kiritimatiellota bacterium
AGGTGTCCAGCGCAGGTTTCGGATCCGTGCCCGGCGGCACCTCCTTCTTCCAGCGATTGCCCGACCCCGGGATGTACGGCTCATAGACGATGGGGAACTCCACGGTGGTGATGACGCCGACCTCGTCGCACGCCTCGTAATATTCGGGCGGCAAGACCGTGTTGTGGTGGCGCACATGGTTGAAGCCGTAGGATTTGATCAGCCGCAACTGTCTGAGATGAAGCTCCTTGTCGGACGGCATCGCCATTTGCACCGGATAGATATGGTCGTCGCCGTACCCTCGCAGCATGATCCGCTTGCCGTTCAAGAGGATGCTGTACCCGCTGACCGTAAACTGCCTCATCCCAAAACGGCTGTCGGCCGTGTCGAGAATCCGCTCCCCTTTGCGCAGGCTGAGCCGCGCCGTATAGAGGCGAGAACCTGCGACCCTTTGCGCAGGCTGAGCCGGGCCGTATAGAGCGTCGGCGTGTCGGGTGTCCACAGTTGCGCGTCAGGCAGGGAAACCTTGACGCTGACGGGCTGTCCTGCGGCGACCGAGGAATCCAGCTTGACGTCGGCATCCGCCACGCGTTTGCCGCTCTTGTCGAACACTTCCAATCTTGCGCCGTCAGACAGCCCGGCCTTGCCGCTCAGCGTCGCGCTGGCCGTACAACTGCTGCCGGGCACATCTGGCTGGACGAACAGGTCGGACAGCCAGGCGTCGGAGCGGGCCTCCATCAGCACATGTCCCCAGATCCCGCCCCAAGCCACGTCCATATAGTCGGCCAGCGACGACGCGCCGAACATCGTGTCGACTTCCCAGCGCTGCTTGGAGTCGACTTGGATCGTGACCGTCACGCTCTGGCCCGGAATCGCCTGTTGCGTGACCTCGTACTCCTGCACCGAGAGGCACGATATGCTCGCCCAGATAATGCTCGTTGATCCAGACTTTCGAATAGCGGCTGATCCCGGTGACGGCGATGAAGACGCGCCGTCACGCCCAGGCGCCCGGAATCTCGACCGTGCGCTTGTACCAGCCCTTGCCGACGAAGTTGTGGCGGAGCTTCTCGGTTTCCGTGCCGTACCCCTGGTTGTCCCAGATGCCGGGGACAAGGATGGTGCCGTCGGCGGTTGGTGCGTAACCCGGCAGCGGCATGGCGGGCAGCTTCGCGCCCGGCAGATACCACTTCTCCGCCTCGCCGCGGGCGTCGGGATTGGTGGCGAAATTCCACACCCCGTCGAGGCTCAGCACCGCCCGGGCAGTCGGCGCATCCGCAAGCCCCGCGCCACGTGCCACGACTCCGGCCCCGAGGACCAACACCGCCAAGACCGCACCTTTCATGTTCGTCATCATTGTCTTTTCCCCTTCTTAGCTATTTGCAGACGGTAAAGCAGGCCATGCGCAGCACGGTGCAGCCGAACGGCACCAGTTCGACGTTCTCGACTTTCGCGCCTTCATCGGGCGTGACCGGGTTGCCATAAGGCCGCATCGTGTATTTCTGCGACCAGAAATTCCACGGATAAGCGTGCTTCTGCGAACGGACCATCGGCACCACCAACTTCAGAGGGCTGTCCTCCCAGGGATAGGCCGAGTCGCTACGCTTCTTGGCAATCGAGACGCCGCCCTTCAAATCGCCGAGCCTGAAGGAAAAGAACCCCGGCTCCCCGTCGCTGGTGACGTTGAACCACGACCAGTCCTTCGGCAGGGGCGTGAGCGGCGTACCGGGAATCGCGCCCCACTTCTCTTTGTATTTCAGGGCGAACAGCAGCGGGCCGCCCTCGACCGCCCGCAAGGGCTCCTGTTGGAAATAGACATCGTTGACCGCCACCACCCGCGGCTCCATCGCCAAGACGACGGCGAGCGTGTCGTCCCGCCACGTCCCGGCCATGGCCAGCCAGCCGTCGGCCGCCGCTGGCTTGACCGCAACACCGTTCAGCGTCACACGGTAGCTTTTGCACCAGCCCGGCAGCTTGAGCATCAGCTTGCCCTTCCACGGCGCGGAGGCCTTGACGCGCAGCGTGACGGTCTCGTCAAACGGATAACGCGTTTCCTCACTGCCGGTAACTTGGGTTCCGTCCTGAGCAACGAACCTCGCCGCGCACGGGCCGTAGGCAGGCAAGTACAGGTTTCCTTCCCGGTCACGCATGAACATCGCGCGGATGTACTCGGGATAGATGCGGACCGATTGCGCCGGACAGCAGGCGACATTGAAATTCGGCGCGTAAACGCCGAACGATCCGCCGTTTCCAAACTGGCACGAGGTCATCGAGGCTGAAAACTGATTGGGTGCGGAATTGTAAGCGATGGCCCGGTCATCCTTCTTGCGCGCCCCCTGCGCGCCGTTGAAAAGGATGCGCTCCATCAAGTCGCCGTACGCGGCCTCGCCGGTGATGCGGGCCATCCAGGAGAAGGTGTTCAGGTATGTGGCGAAATTGCAGTATTCCGTCTCGTGGATTGCGGAAGGCGGTCCCTGATACTCGAAATTGGAGACCGGCGCCCCGGTGACCTGCCAACATTTGTCCATGACCTGCCTGATGCCGTTGCGCGTAGCCGCAAGATATTCCGGACGCCCATCACCCAGGAACACGAGCGCGGGATGCTTGACGTTCTCGCCGAAAGCCACCACATGATCCTCGTTGTACTCCAGTTCCGGGCGCTGCAAAGAAGCCATGCCCTGCCTGAACTTGTCATGCTGGTCGAGCCACGCGAGGTAGTCGAGGCACCACCTGTACAGCCGCCGATCTCCGGTTTTGAGATAGACGGTCATCATCGATTCCATCAGCGTCGGCCCCGCATAGTCGGTCTTCTGGTCGCCCGCCCAGTTCTTGACGAACCACAGCAGGCCGCGGTGAACCGCCTCCAGCGCCGCCTCTTCGCCAGTCGCGTCGTACCAGGACAGCAGCGCGCGGTAGCACCAGTTCGCGGACCACGCGCTGTAGTCTTCCAACCGGTTGTCCGTCTTGCGGTAGCTGCCGAGATACCCGTCATCCTCCTGCAACGCCAGCGTCGCGTGAACCCACATCTTAGCCTTGGCCTTCAGCTCCTCATCGTTCAGCGTGAAGGCCAACTGCACCAGCCCCGCCCAATAGGTGCCGGAGATCTCGCCGGTCCAACCGGGGCTGACTTTTGATTTGTGGCTCCGGTCGACATACGGCTTGGCGATCATCTCGGGCTCCAGCTCGTCGAGATGTCCGCCCATGCCCGCCTTGCTGCGTTCGAGCTGCGTCTTCAGCCATCCCTGCGCGGTGACACTCCCCAGAGGCAGACGCGCGAGCGGGCTGTGGTCCGTCACGTTCGTCTGCGAATTGCCCGTCGCGTTCACCGCCATGAACACCGCCAGTGCGCTGCCCATCCCCCATTTGATGGCATTCATCTCTTTTCCTTTCGCTCTCTTGTCATCAATGCGTTGCCGGAATGATGTGCGTCGCGCTTTTCTGGTCTTGACTCGCGGTTTCGACGATGCGGCGATATTGCTCTTCGCTCACGCGTAACGCTTCTGTGCGTTCTTCGACGCGTCGTTCCAATTCGGCCGCCCACGCGCGCAATTCCCCCTGTGCGCGGCGCAAGTTTTCCGCCATCACGTTGAACGCGCGCGCCAGTTGGCCGATCTCGTCA
>JAPLSZ010000068.1 GCA_026398385.1 Kiritimatiellota bacterium
CCGGCACTGTCGACACGAACTGGTTGTGGCCCCACGTTCCGGCGACCATGCCCAACTGGTTCTCGTCTACCAGCCCGGACGCCAGCCCGCAGGCATCGACATCAAACAGTCCGCCGGCCACCGGCGTGCCCGCTTTCAACCGTGTTTCCGCCGCAGCCTGTTTCGTGATCCTGCCGCAAACCTCTGCCGTCTGCACGATCGGGGGCATCAGCCCGATCATTTCGCTGATCCCCCAGAGGTCAAAAAGCTCCTGATCATACGTGCAGGTCCTCAAGTCCATCAGGCTTGTCGCGGACATATCGGTCAATTCCGCCTGTATTTCGCCGGTCAGCTTGAACCTGATGTAATCCTTGCACAGGAGCACCCAGCCGGCCTTCTTCATGATCTCGGGCTCATGATCCTTGAGCCAGGCCAGCAGCGCGTTCGGCTGCCCAGCCCACAGGCTCTGCATGGTCTTGGGCCTGGCCTGGGCATCCTCGCCATGGGCCTGCCATTTTTCAACATAACTCCTGGCGCGACTATCCATCGAACTGATGGCCCGCCTTACAGGCTTACCCTGCTTATCCGTAAGAAAAAGCCCATTCCCGAAACCGGTGCAGGCCACGGCCGCAATATCGGCCGGATTGACCCCTGATTTCTCCAGCACCTCCCGGATGGAGGCCGCCGTGTCCGCCCACATCCCGTCGCTATCCCGTTCATAATGGCCGGGCTTCGGCGTGTACATCACGGCCTTGCGGGAGGACACCGCAATCTCCCTGCCGGCAAGATCGAACAGGGCCGCCTTCGAAAGCGTGCCGCCGTTATCTATGCCCAGCAGATAGCAGGCCATGTAAAGCCCTTTTGCTATTTCGCGCCGGCCGCCGACTCAACCTCAGCATGCCCAACCCGGATGTGGTCATGAAAGCCCAGGAAGAAGAAAACCATGATCACGGCTACCAGACCGATCGGCCACAGCCAGATCGCGTGCCAGTCGTGCCCGCCGTGCACCGCATACTTATCGACTATTGCGCCGGCCAGCTTGCTTCCAAAAAGCCAGCCGAAGCCGAACGTCGTAAGATAAATGAACCCCTGGGCCTGCGACTGAATTTCCTTAGGCGCTTTCTTGTCTGTATACAACTGCCCCGTGACAAAGAAGAAATCGAAACACGGCCCGTGCAGCATCAGGCCAAGCACAACCAGCGCCGCCGTGGGCGTCCCCCAGCCGCCAAAAGAGAAACAGCAGAACCGCGCAATCCAGGCAAACAGCCCGATCAGCAGCATCTTCTTCACACCAAACCTCGCAAAGAACCATGGCATTACGAACAGGAACACCATCTCGGTCATTTGCCCCGTACTCTGCCAGGCGGCCGCCGCGCTCATCTTCGACTCGTTCAGATAAAGATTCGCAAAAGCCCAGTAAAACATTCCAGGGAAGAATATACAGAAAGAGGTCACCAGAAAAACCAGGAAGTTCCGGTCCTTGAGGAGTGCAAAAGCCTTTACGCCCACGATATCGCCAAACGAGACCGCCTGGCCACAGCCCTGCGGCGGAGTATGCGGCAGAAAGAAAGAGTAGACGCCGCTCAGGAGGCCGATCGCTGCGCCCAAATACATCGGGAGGACGGAGGCCTCAAACAGTTCCGTCGTGCCCAGCAGTCGGTTGAGTTGACTGCTGAAAAGCGTTGTCATGCTCACCACGATCCAGCCGATGGTGCCCATGACGCGGATTCGCGGGAATTCCCGGCCCGGGTTCTCCATATGCTGAAAAGAAATGCTGTTGGTCAGCGCCCAGGTCGGCATGTAGCAGATGAAGTGCGCCAGCAATGCCCAGTAAAAAATCCCCAGCACCGGTTCGCCCGCCGCATTAAGATGCGCCTGACCGCCTGCACCAACCGAAACATGGGCCGCCACCGCGAGCAGAACCCCTGCAAGAATATTCAGAACACCCAGCAGCCGCTCGGCGGCAAAGAATTTATCGGCGATCATGCCCGCAAAGAACGGCGAGATGATGCAGGCCAGGGCAAACGTCATGTAGGCCGAGCCTATATTGCCGCCGTTGTAGCCCACCCTGCTCAGATACGTGCCCAGCGGGATGATACATACGCCGTTACACGCATACGTTCGTGTAGTACCGGACATGGCCATGTTTCCCCTCGATTCTTATAGTTCGGTTCGAAGGCGAGCCTCAGCGTTTCGAATTTCCCATTGGAAAAGCTTTTTAAAGGAGGGTCTACCTCATCATTAATCCACCCGTCACATCCAGCGTCGTACCCGTCATGAAACTCGCCGCATCCGACGCCAGGAAAACCACCACGCTGGCGATTTCTTCCGGCGCGGCGATCCTCTGCATCGGAATCCTCGAGAGATAGAAATCCTTTTTCTGCTCCCAGATCCCGGCCACCATCTCGGTCATCACCATGCCGGGCGCGACGGCATTGACGTTGATGCCTTCCGCCGCAACCTCACGGGCCAGAGCCCGCGTCATGGACACCAGCGCGCCTTTGCTTGCATCATAAGGGAGATGCCCGGAAGTTGAACCAAGGAACGCCGCCTGGCAAACAATATTCACTATCTTCCCCCTGGCCTTCCGGGCACGAAGCCTGCGGATGAGCTCCTGACTCGCCAGAAAGGCCCCCGTAACATTGACGCTGAATGTTTGCTCCCAGGCCTTCCTCGTGTACGAGGAAATCGGCCCGGACGGACAATGCGCAGCATTGTTCACCAGAATATCAACGGGGCCCAGCGCGCGCTCCACGGCGTCGAACAGCGGCACCATCGCTCCGTCTTTACCAACGTCGCTCTTGACCGCCACAGCCGAAACACCGAACTTCTTGGTCATCTCCTGGGCCACAGCCCCGGCCTGGTCCTTGCTGGAAACATAGTTGACACCAACCCTGACGCCGTCGGCCGCCAGAGCCAGACAGATGGCCTTACCGATTCCGCGCGAACCGCCGGTCACCAGCGCAACCTTGTTCTTAAGATTCAGATTCACCGTGGTCTCCCCCACCAACCAGAGGCTAACGCGGACCATGAACCAGCACCACACGCAGCGATTCGCCTCGCTGCATCAGCGCAAACGCTTTCTCCACCTCAAAAAGGTCCAGCACATGCGTCACCAACTTGCCCGCCGGCATGGAACCGCCGCTAATCAGCTGCACCGCGCGCTTCACCTGCGCCGGGGTTGAATCGCTTGTTCCTGCAATTCTGAGCTCCCCATAATGAATGATCCTCGAATCAAGCGTGATGTTCGACGCGCCGGCCGGCAACGACGCAAACAGGCAGACCGTTCCGCGCTTCCTGACCAGGGCCGGCGCCTGCTCCTGCGGCGCAGCGGCCGGCGCCGCGACAATCACCACATCGGCGCCCAACCCGCCCGTCTGATCTTTTACGATCTTTAACAAATCCTCCTTCGCCGGATTCACAAGCTGTTCGAACCCGAACGCCTCGCACTGTTTCAACCGGCCCCTGTTCACCTCGGCCATGATAATTTTCTTCGCACCAAACTCCCGGGCAACACAGCCATTCATGATTCCCATGGGCCCGGCCCCGATAATCACGACGGTGTCGCCTGGCTGCATTCCGCAGTTCTCCAGCGAGTTCACCGCGCAGCTCAACGGTTCGGCCAGGGCCGC
>JAPLSZ010000324.1 GCA_026398385.1 Kiritimatiellota bacterium
CCTGTGGAGGACGGAAGCGAGCGCAGCCCGGCCTCCCGGGTCTGCCAAAGCGGATCATCCCCGGCGGCGCGGGGGTTAATAACGGAGGAACGTATGGCTACGGCACCGACGGGCCAGGCCCGTCTGACGGTAAACGTGCAGGATCTGCTGGAAGCGGGTCTGCACTTTGGTCATCAGACCAAGCGGTGGAATCCCAAAATGAAGCGCTATATTTTCGGCGCGCACAACGGGATTTACATCATTGATCTCGAAAAAACACTGCCCCTGCTGCTGCAGGCGCAGCAGTTCATATACGACACCATCGCCCGCGGACGCCAGGTGCTGCTTGTGGCCACCAAACGCCAGGCGCAGGAAGCGGTGAAGGCAGTCGCCACCCGGTTTAAACAGCCGTGCGTGGTCACGCGCTGGCTGGGCGGCACGCTGACCAACAACCAGACCATCCGCCGCAGCGTCGCCCGCATGCGCGAGCTGGAGAAGATGGAAACCGACGGCACGATGAACAGCCTGCCGAAAAAGGAAGTGTCCCGCCTCCGCCGCGAACTGCAGAAAATGCAATATAACCTCAGCGGCATTGCCGACATGGACAAACTGCCCGGCGCGCTGTTCGTGCTGGATGTCAACTGCGAAGCCAATGCCGTGGCGGAAGCCAACCGGCTGAAAATTCCGGTCGTCGCCGTTGTGGACACCAACTGCGATCCGGATCCGGTGGACTACCCGATCCCCGGCAACGAGGACGGACAGCGCGCGATCAAGATGATGATGGACATCATCGGCCAGACGATTGAGCAGGCCCAGGCCGAATACAGCCGCCTCGCGGCCGAGGAGACGCGCCGGCGGGCCGCGGTCGAGGCGAAGGCCAAAGTCGAGGAAGAGGAGCGCAAGGCCAAGGACCGGGCCGCGCGCAAGGCCAAGACGGAGGCGGAAGCCAAAGACAAAGCCGAAAAGGTCGAGAAGGCCAAGAAGACGGAAAAGGCCGAAAAAGATGCCAAGGAAGCCGGCGAGAAGAAAACCAAGGAGGCTGGCGAAAGGAAGGCAGTCAAGAAATCTGTCAAGGCCGAGGCCGAGCCGGTCCCGACGCCGGAGGCGCCCGCCGCCGACGCGCCCAAGGCGTGAGGCCGGAAGAGCAAGGGCAGGATTAAGAATAAGATTAAGATTACGATTAAGAGCAAGAATTGAAATGCAGGGTGGATCAACGATGGGGGCTGTTATGACAGAAGTAAGTGCGGCATTAGTCAAGGAACTGCGCGAAGAAACCAGCGTCGGCATGATGGATTGCAAGCAGGCCCTGGTGGCCGCCGGCGGCGACAAGGCGCAGGCGATCAAAATCCTCCGCGAGCGCGGCTTGGCCGTGGCGGGCAAAAAGGCCGCCCGCGCCGCCAAGGAAGGCGTGGTCGCCGCCGAGATCCTGCAGGGCGGCAAGGTCGGCGTGCTGATCGAGGTCAATTGCGAGACCGACTTTGTCACCCGCAACGACAGCTTCAAGGAGCTGGTCCGGCAGTTGCAGGTCATGGCCCGGACCGTGCCGGGCGAGCTCGCCGCGGCCGCCCGGGAGCTGGTGGTGGCCAAGATCGCCTCGATCGGCGAAAATATCATCGTGCGCCGCAACGTCCGTTACGAGGTGCCGGGCGAAGGCGTCGTGGCCAGCTACATCCACCTGGGCGGCAAGGTGGGCGTGCTGGTGGAGGTGGGCTGCGGCCTGGCGGCGTCCAGTGCCCAGGATGCCTTCCGGAACCTGGTCAAGGACATCACCTTGCACATTGCCGCCTGCAATCCGCAGTACCTCGCGCGGCAGGACGTGCCGGCCGCTGTCCTGCAGGCGGAAAAGGAAATCTACGCCAAGCAGGTTCAGAACAAGCCGGCCAATATCATCGAGAAGATCGTGGTGGGCAAGCTGGAGAAGTTTTACTCGCAAACGTGCCTGGTCGAGCAGGGCTTTGTGAAGGACCCCGAGCAGTCCGTCACCGAACTGCTGGCGGCCAAGGGCAAGGAGCTGGGCGACCAGTTGGTCATCCGCCGCTTTGCGCGCTTCCAGGTGGGCGTGGAATAGAACGCGTGGCGCTGTCGGCGGCGGCCTTTCCCATAGGTTAGGGGAAGGCCGTTGCCTTTTTTGGCTTCCGGCCGCATGGCGGGCGGGGTTTGGAAAGATGAAAACACCTGGCGCTATTTTCGATTGGGACGGCGTGGTGGTGCAATCGGGCGCCTGGCACGTGGCCAGCTGGGCACAGCTCGCGGCGGAGGAACACCGTCCGGCGCCGGACGTGCCGGGGCTGGGCGGCTTGGGCCTCAAGGGCGAGCACGTCATTACTGAATTGCTGCGCTGGACGCGGGAACCGGCGGAGATCCAGCGGCTGCTGCTCCGCAAGGAGGATCTGTTTCGCGACCGGATTGCGCGCGGCGGCCTGGCGGCGGTGCCGGGTGTCATCGCCTTCCTGCGCGCGCTGCAGACCGCGGGCATTCCGGCGGCGGTCGGTTCCTCCGCGCCGCGGCGGAACATTGACGTGTGTGCCGCCGCGCTGGGGCTGGCCGGGTACTTCGCCGCGATCGTCGCTGCCGAGGACGTCCGCCGCGGCAAGCCTGACCCGGAAGTTTTTTTGCAAGCGGCCGCGCGTTTGGGCTGTGCACCGCGGCAGTGCGTGGTGTTCGAGGATGCCCCCGCCGGCGTGGCCGCAGCGCGCGCCGCCGGCATGATCTGTGTCGGCGTGCTCACGACGCGATCCCGGGCAGAACTTCCGGGCGTGGATCGTTACATCCGTTCGTTCGATGAACTGACCGCCGCGGAGGTCGCCGCGCTGGCGGCCGGTGGAAAGCCAAACGGCTCTCCCGCGCGATCACGGGAGAGCCGCAAACCATCGGGGGCGTCGGGCGTCTTGCTGCGTCTTCAAGGCGATCCTGGCCTCGTTCAACTGCGACTCGATGCCCTGCTTTTCGTCCACCAGTTTCTGATACTGGTCTTTGGGGACGCCGCAACCGGCAAGCACCGCGACCGCTGCCACCGCACACACAGATCGAATCATCGTTTTCATTATGTTCCTCTTTTTCCTCGAAGATCCGCCACATTGGCGGCTTGCTGTCGTGGACAAAAATGCACTTTATACCTGCGGATATATTTTGCAAGAACTTATGTGGCGCCCCGGGGACCGGCACCACGCTAGGGCTGCTTGGCCCGCTTGTTGGCCAACTTGTTGGGCCGCTTTAACAACAGGCGCATCCTGGCGGAGTCCATGGTGCGCACTTGCTCCGCCGGCACGCCCAAGGCCAGCAGGCGCTGGCGGTGCAGCTTCTGGCGGCGGCGGCGCGCAACGCCGGTCTTGCGGGGCCGGCGAAGGTTCTTGTTCCTGCGTAAAAAATCGCCCATATCAAACGCCTCTTTCCTCTTTGTGCTTCGCGCGCCGGCACTCTACACGACGGCGGGTGGCGGAGCAACAAATTTATGGCGATTCAAATTGGCGCCGATTTTGCTTGCAGAAAATTCAAGTTTCGACAATCCTGAAGCCCATCGGGAGTGGCGAACGGAGGCGACGATGAAATTCTTGCGACATCTGGGGGGCCTGCTCAAGGAGTTGGGCGGGTTCGCGTGGCAGAACAAGGCGTGGTGGCTTATTCCGATCGTGCTGTTGCTGTTGCTGTTCTCCCTGATCATCGTTTTCGGGCAGACGGCGACGCCGTTCATTTACACGCTATTCTGAGATCATGAACCCACCGCTCCCCCAGGACGTGTCCCGGATCGTGTGGAACTGGAAGGACCGGATGGCCGGGCCGCGGCCGGCGACTGTCCATCCCGTGGCGGTGCTGGCGCAGGCGGCGGTGGCGTTGGCCGCCGCCACGTTCATGGTCTTTTATAAGAAATACCTGGTGCTGGGCGCCGTGCTCTATGGCCTGGGTGCGCTGGTGCTGATCGGCGGGCTGTTCGTGCCGCCGTTGCACCGGGCCCTCGACCGCGTCGGAAAAGGACTGGGGCGGATCGTGGGCGTCGCGTTCACCTGGCTGCTGCTGGCCCCTTTTTTCTACCTGTGTTTTCCGGCCGCCCACTTGATCCTCAAACTCCGTGGCCGGGATCCGCTGCGGCGCCGCTGGGAGCCGGCGGCGGCGTCGTACTGGACCGACCGCAAACCCGTCGAGCAGGCCACCCACTATGATCGGCAATTCTGATGAACATCCTGGGCATCAGCGCGTTCTACCATGACTCCGCCGCCGCCCTCGTCCGGGACGGCGAGATCGTCGCCGCGGCGCAGGAGGAACGCTTCTCCCGCAAAAAGCACGACGAGCGGTTCCCGGTCAACGCCCTCCGCTATTGCCTGGCGGAGGGCGGCGTGCGGCCGGACGAACTGGACGCGGTGGCTTTTTACGACAAGCCGGTCTCCAAGTTTGTGCGCATCCTGGAAACCTATTTTGGCGTGGCCCCCAAGGGCCTGTCATCCTTCATGCTGGCGTTGCCCATCTGGCTGAAGCAGAAGCTGTGGATTCCGCTGGAGATCGAAACCTGCCTGGAGCGGGAAGGGTTTACCCGCCGGCCCCGGCTGTATTTTCCGGAGCACCACGAGTCGCATGCCGCCAGCGCATTCTTTCCGTCGCCGTTTCAGGAGGCCGCGATCCTGACGCTGGACGGCGTGGGCGAGTGGGCCACCAGCACCATCGGCGTGGGGCAGGGGCCCGAGCTGCGCATCTTGAAGGAATTGCGGTTCCCGCACTCGCTGGGTCTGCTGTATTCCGCGTTCACCTATTTCACCGGCTTCCGGGTCAATTCCGGCGAGTACAAATTGATGGGTCTGGCGCCCTACGGCGAACCGGTCTATGTGGATAAGATCCTGAACAACCTGCTGGATCTCAAGGCCGACGGCAGTTTCCGGATGAACATGGATTACTTCGGCTACCTCGACGGGCTGACCATGACCAACGACCGCTTCAGCCGGCTGTTCGACGGCCCGCCGCGCAAGGCGGAGGCGGAAATCACCCAGCGGGAGATGGACCTGGCCCGGTCTATTCAAGTGGTGACCGAGGAGATTGTCCTGCGCATGGCGCGCACGGCGCGCGCGCTGACCGGCCAGAAAAATCTATGCCTCGCCGGCGGCGTGGCCCTGAACTGCGTCGCCAACGGCCGCCTGCTGCGCGAGAAAATATTCGACCGTATCTGGATCCAGCCGGCCGCCGGGGATGCCGGCGGCGCGCTCGGCGCCGCGCTGGCCGTCTGGCACCTGGCCCTGCGGAAGCCCCGCCAGGCTGACGGCGTGCACGATCGGATGCGGGGCTCCTACCTGGGTCCGGCGTTCGACGACGCGGACGTGGGGGCGTATTTACGCGCCCGGGGCTACCCCGCCGAAGCGATCGGCGATTCCGCCCGGCGCGCGCAGCGGATCGCCTAGTTGATTGACGAGCAGAACGTCATCGGCCTGGGCCAGGGCCGGATGGAATTCGGGCCGCGCGCGCTGG
>JAPLSZ010000065.1 GCA_026398385.1 Kiritimatiellota bacterium
ACGGAATAGTCACCCTATTCCTTCTGGTATTGACTTTAGAAATCGTCCTCTACCTGTGAGATTATCTTCAGAAACATGAAAAAAAGGCATTACAAATTATTAAAAAATGACAGGGATTGTGCTTGGAGAAAATAAGGGCTATATCTCGCCTGCCTGTGCCGGGCACGGCAGACAGGCAGATTTCTCAGATTGAAGAAGGCGGAGCGGCGGGGCGGATTAGGCGAGAGGTCAGAGGTCAGGCGGCGGGGAGAAGAATTTTGACAGGATGGACAGGATTTAAGCGGATTGAAATCGGAGGAATTCTGCCGCGATAGAACGCAGAGAACGCAAAGTTGAAGATTGTTGGACAATGAACCGGCCTTCCGATGCTATGCGATCTATGCGATCTTTTGCGGCAAGAATTCATGTAGTTCCGATGCTATGCGATCTATGCGATCTGTTGCGGCAAAAATTCATGTAGTCACGGCGCTCGGTCGCCGTGTCGGTCCACGCCCCGATCAAGCGCGGTGAAGCCGCAACCCAAGCAAGGTTAATTTGGAACTCATGAAATCATGAAAAGAAAACCGTCCCCGCCGTTCCTGTTTTCTTGATTTCCAAATTGAATCATCCGCGGCGGCCCTCGCCGCGCCCTCCGCAACCAAAGAATATTTGGACAGGATCCCGATCCCGACCTCTGGGAGAGTCGGGAAGGTCGGGATTTATCCCGACTCGCTGCCGAGGTCGGGATGAATGGACAGGATTTTACGGATGCGGAACGGAAAAGATTTTTACCACGAAGGACGCGAAGCTCACGAAGGCCGGTGCGGGGAATCGGAAGGCAGCGGAGGCGAGGGTCCATGATGGAAGGCGGAGGAAGGTTTCGCGCAAAGACGCCAAGACGCCAAGCTGAATTTCGCATCCTCTCCGCCCGCTTCTTTGCGCCTTGGCGGCTTGGCGCGATAAATTCTTCCTCCGCTTTTAACCACGTCCGGAGCACACGCCCGCGCAGCCGCAACCAAAACAACAGGGTCTTTTAACGCCAAGGCCACGATGCAGCGTACTGGGCAGGCGCAAAGTCAGAATGATTCTGTCGTCCATGGTTCTGTCGAACCCGTTTTAATCTTGCAGATCTGTTTGATGATGGTGTACATATGCCCCGTTGGATTGCGCTTCCGTTTTGTTTTCATCCCGGTTTTGTGGCCGGTCAGGGGTGCTTTCCAACATTTTAATTATTCCTGTGGGACGCCAGTGAAAAATAAACCTGTTGAATTATTAAAGCCCTGACCCCCATCGGCCTCATGAACATGGTCTACGATCAGGTGACGAAGGAGTTCCGTCTGCGGCTGGCGCATGAGGCGCAGGCCGCGGCGCAGCCGGCCGCGGCACCGCAAGCCACGGCGTTGGATTATTACCAACGGCATCAGACCCACCACCGTCATAAGGCCCAACGGCGGCCGGCCCGCCACCGTCATAAGGTCCGACGGCAGCGACTGCTGCAGTCCCTCATATTCTGGAGCGCTTTCCTGGGCGTGGCGAGCCTGCTCGCTTTCATGATTTATGTGGTCGGGACACGGCTGAAGCCGACGATCGCAACGACTCAGAATTTCGTGCCTCCCGACGTTTCCCAGCGCCCCGCCGAACGCCGCGCGCCGGCGGCCGATGGCGCCGGCGGTAACCCGCAAACCCTCCTCGCCGCCCTGATGACCGGCCACGACGACCCAGCCGCCGACCGCCGCGTGTACGAGGACCGGCTGATCGCCGAGCCCGAGCAACCCGACGCCCTGCTCGGTCTCCTGCGCACCCACCTGCGCGCCGGAGACCTCGTGGCCGCCCGCGGGGCGATGGCCCGGCTGAAGACCGCGGGCATCGCCGCGGAACGCTGGACGCTCGAGGCCGCTTTGCTGGCCGCGTTCGAAGGCCGCGATGCGGAAGGCCGCGCACTGCTCGCCCGCATCCCCGCGCAGACGGCGGACGCCATCCCGGCGATCCTGCGCGTCTACTTCGCCCGCCAGGGTGCCCCGGCGACCGAACGCGCCGCCGCCCTGGACGCCTTGGGCGAGTTTGCGCAGCAGGCTCCGGACGCCGGCCTGGCGCTGGCGCGCTTCGCCATCGAGGACGGAGAATTCGGCGTGGCACGGGCGCGCCTGGACCAGGTTCTGCAACTGGACCCCCAGTACACGACCGCGCTGGGACTGTTGCTGGAACTGGACTGCGTCGAACGGCAACCCGCACGGGCCGAACAATACGCCACCCGCCTGCTGGCGCTGGATCCGCACCACGAGCTGGCCAATATGGTGCTGTCTTCCCGCTACCTGCGCGAAGGGGATTATGCGCGGGCCGAAGCCGCCTTGCGCATCGCGGTCGCCGCGGAGCGGCATCCGTCGGTGCTGAACAACCTGGCTTGGGCGCTGCTGCGCCAGGGCCGCGCCGACGAGGCGCTTCCGTTGGCGCAGGAAGCCGTCCTGCGCGACCCCCAACTGGCCCTGGCCTGGGACACCTTGGCGGCCATTCGCATCGCCCGCAGCGCTTGGGACGAGGCCGCGGCGGCGACGACGCGGGCCGTGGCCCTGGCGCCGGACAATCCGAGCATCCTGCTGCACCAGGCGCAGGTGGAAGCCCAGTTTGGCCGACGCGAAGCGGCCGCCGAAATCCTCGCGCGGGTCGCTGCGCGGGCCAGCACACTCGACACCGCGTCGCGAGCGGCATACCGCGACCTGCGCGCCCAGCTCAGTCACTGAGACGGCGGAGACACGCGGCCGCAGGTGGTTGAAATTTCGTAACTACTCAGGTCCCAGGGTTCAGGGTTCAGTAATCTCCCGCACGGACGATGGAGACCAACGGCTTTCAGGCTCTGGAAAGCGGAGTATTTCACCGCGAGAGAACGCATAGAACGCAAAGAGGAAGATTGTTGGACGATGAACCGGCCTTCCGATCTATGCGATCTTTGCGATCTTTTGCGGCAAAAACCTCCGGAATTTCTTCCACAGATTTATGGGATTTACACAGATTGAAGAAGGCGCTGAGGCGGAGGGGCCGGCCATTTTTACCACGGAAAAGCAGGATTTACACGGAAGCGGAGCGGAGGATTCACCGCGAGAGAACGCAAAGAGGAAGATCGTTGGCCGATGAACCGGCCTTCCGATCTATGCGATCTTTGCGATCTTTTGCGGCAAAAATTCATACGGCTTCGGCGCGCGGGCGCGCCGCACGGCAGTCGGGGGCGGCTGCGTCCTCCGGAATTGGGATTTGGATTAAGATTTCCACCGCCATGCAAGCGGTGTAAATCGCCAGCGTCATGGCACTGAACTTGCGCGGCTGCCCGGCACGCCGTTGCTCGAATGTTTGGTTCACACAGCGTGTGCGAGCTGGTGCTTCGCGCGCTCTGTCTGAATGCGATGCATGGCTGCATCATCGAAGAATCTCGCACCGCAAGCGCGACACCTGAAATGCCGCAGACGCTTCACGGTGCGGCCGTCGTCGAGGCGGCAGGACTCCACCACTTGGGCCATTTGCACAGCACCACACGCCGGACATGGCAAGGGTTCAGACATCCGTGCTTCTCTTTGAGGAGATGAGGACATAGAAAACATCAACTCCTTCCTTCGACAGCATCTTGCCTTTGGTGTAGATATCGAGACCGTCAAACGTGAGGCCTTTGATTACATAGAGCTTCTCCGCTTTCCCCGTCTGGGGATTGCGTATCCATGGCCCCTCCGACGCAGAATACTACATGAATACGGCTGCGGGTGCAAGAGCGTCGACACAGATTGTCAAGACTCGTTAGAAATGTCCCCATTCTGGACTCATTAGAAATGTCCCCTATTCATGTGGTTGCTGCCGTAGCGTGAGGCTTGGCGGCAGCTCGGTTTTCCGCCCCCCGAGAATGGGCCATATAGCACGTCGGAGGGG
>JAPLSZ010000353.1 GCA_026398385.1 Kiritimatiellota bacterium
GCGACCTCGCCAACGCCCGCGACTTGGGCCTGCTGGCCAAGGCGGTGGAAACCCAGGTGTTCGCGGTGGCCACCGTGTCGGTGCTCGACGCCAAGGTGCTCCTGCCCGGCGGGCGGGAGCAGTTGGACCTGCACCATCTGCGGGGCCTCTGGAATGTGGAGCATGCCGAAGACAACCGCCTGCGCGTGCTGATGGAGTGACGCAGAGCCCTGGCGCGGCCTAGCCGCAACCAAAGAAAGTGAATGAGGAAATCAGGAAAGCAGGAAAAGAAAAACATCCCCGCCGTTCCTGCTTTCCTCATTGAATAATTCGATCACACAGGCTGGCCAAGCGGTGCGCACGCTGCCTCACGCGTCCCATTCCCCGGATTGTTCGATGAAAACCTGACAGCGGAGGAAGGCCTCGACGACCGCGGGGTCGAACTGCGCGCCGGCGTTACGGCGGATTTCCGCGTAGGACCGGCTGGAGCGCATGGCGTCGTAAGCGTCGATGACGGAGAAGATCCGCGCGCCGAGCGGTATGTCCTGGCCCTTGAGGCCGCGGGGATAGCCACAGCCGTCCCAGCGTTCATGATGGGAAAAGACGATTTCGGCGGCCTTTTCGAGATAGGGACTGGCGCAGACGATGTTGTAGCCGATCTCGGGGTGGCGTTCGATGGAGCGCTTTTGTTCGGGCGTGAGCGTGTTGGCGTTCAGCAGAATGGTGTCGGGGATGCCGCTTTTGCCGATGTCGTGCAGCAGGGCGCCGTGGCCCAGATCGTCCAGTTGCGCGGGGGTCAGGCCGATCTCGCGTCCCAGAATCAGGGCGAGCTTGCGCGCGCGCTGGCTGTGCTGTCCGGTGGTGCGCTCACGGGCGTCGAGCATGGCGACGAGAGCCTCCAGGGTGAACTCGTAGGACTGCTTGATCCGCTCGAAGGCCTCGGCCAGCGCGGCGCTTTTCTCACGCACCATGTCCTCGAGGTGCAGCTGGTAGCGGGCGTTGTCGTGGAGCAGCTTCTTGTAGGTCAGGGCCCGATCCACGACGGCGATCAGTTGCTCGCGGGAGAGCGGCTTTTGCACGAAGTCATAGGCGCCGTGGCGTAAGCTGGTGATGGCGTTGTCCGCGGTGGCATAGCCGGTCATCATGACCTTGATCAGGAAACGGTCCTTGCTCTCCAGGTATTGCAGGAGTTCGAGGCCGCTTTCGTGAGCGATGATCAGATCGATGAAGATGACGTCGTAGTGGCCGGGTTGCTGTTCCAGGCGCGCCTTGGCGGCGGTGGCGGAGAGTTCCGCGGTCACCGCGCAGCCATCCATTTCCAGTGCCCGCGTGATAAAACGGCCGACCAGTTCGTCGTCGTCCACCACCAGGATGCGGCCCCGGACCTCGGCGCTGCCGGGCCCCGGGGCAGGCTCCGCGGGCGAGGCGGGCGCGGGCGGGGGCGGGGCTTCCTGCTGCCGGACGAGTTCCGGGGACCAGACGCAGCTGCGATTGCGGCCGCCGCGCTTGGCGGCATACAGCGCGTAATCGGTCTGCTGCCACAGCTGCGGGATGTCGCGGGGCGGCTCCAGGCCGAGGTTGCTGGCGATACCCAGCGAGCAGGTCAGATGCAGGCGCAGCGTGGATTCGCAAAAAACATGCTGCCGGACAGCGCGGAGCAGGCGCTCGCCGAAAACCTGCACCGCGCCTTCCTCGATTTTGGAAAGGATGGCCACGAATTCGTCGCCGCCGTAGCGGCCCACGACGTCGGAAGCGCGGGCCACGCGCTGGACCAGCTGGGCGAACTCGCGCAGGATCTGGTCGCCGGCCGGATGGCCGTGCGTGTCGTTGAGCTGCTTAAAATGATCAATATCCATCATGGCCACGCCCATGCGGTAACTGTAGCGCTCGGCCATTTTCCAGGCGTGGTCCAGTTCTTCCTCCAGGTGGCCCCGGTTGTAGACGCCGGTGAGGGCGTCGCGGATGGCCAGTTCGCGCGTGTGGCTCAGGGCCACCAGCACGGTCGAGAGTTGGTTGGCGGCGTGGTAGAGGAACGAAATATCCGGAGCGGTGAACGCGTTCGCCTTGCTCGAAGCCAGATTCAGCAGCCCGCGCAACTGCCCGCTGACGATGATCGGCACCGTGAACATGCTTTGGGCGGCTTGGGCGCCGTGCGGGTCAGGTTTTTCGCCTTCGCGTTGAAGGCGCAGGGCCGTTTCCGACAGCGGGTGTCCGCTCAACGACACGTAGTGTTGCAGCATGTCCCGCTGCATGCGCTCCAGGAAAGCCTCGGCCACCGGCTCCTGGCAGTTCAGCAGCAGCACGTTGTTGCCGCGTTCCAGGTTGAGAATGCCGACCACCGAGGAGGGCAGCAGACGGCCCAGCCCGGCGCCCAGCCCGCGCAGGGCCTCCACCAGGCTTTCGCTGGTGATCGCCATCTCGCCGATGCTGCGCAGCACGCTCAACTGATTCTGTGCGCGATCCGGCGCGCCGGCCGTCGAAGCATCCACCTGGGCCCGCTTGGCGCGCGCCTCGGCCTGGATTTCCTCCAGCAACGCCGTCATGTTCAGCGGCTTTTCCAGCGCGCGGTGGACGCCCAGTGTGCGCAACTGGGCGAGCGATTGATCATCCAGGAAGCCGGATATGATCACCACGCCCAGCCACGGCCAGATCTTCAGCGCCTCCTGCAGGAACGCCAGGCCGTCCATGCCCTGCATCCGCAAATCCACCACCAGCACGTCGAAGCCGCGCTGCAGTAAAATCTGCAGCCCCTGCCGCCCCTCCGCGGCGGTTTCCACCAGGCAGCCGGCGGCGGACAGGGTGCGTTTGGTCAGCGTGCGGACCAGCTCTTCGTCGTCCAGCACCAGCACGCGGATGGGCTGAGCGGCGCCTGGGGTGGCGCGGGCGAGCGGATCCGCCGGCGGTTGGTGATGGCGCTGGTCCTGATTTTTCATGTGCGGCGGAACCTCCCGGCCTCGGCGGCGCTACCAGGGACAGTTGGGAAGATGAGGATCATGAGCGCAGAAGTCAATCGTTACGGCGCGCGCAGGAGGGCGAGCGCCTCGTCGCGCCGCTGCTCCATCAGCGCGCGGGTGCGCGCCTCGAGGTTGAGGCGGACGAGCGGCTCCGTGTTGGACATGCGCACGTTGAACCACCAGTCGGCGAACTCGATGGAGAGGCCGTCGAGTTCGATCACCCGACCGCCGGCGTAGTGCCGGCGGAGGCGTTCGATGGCGCGCGCGGGGTCGGCGACTTCGGAGTTGATCTCGCCGCTGGCGACATAGCGCTGGATCGGCCGGAGCAGCGCGGACAGCGGCTGGGCGGAGCGGCTGACCAGATTGGCGACGTAGAGCGCGGCCAGGGCGGCGCTTTCGGTGAAGTAATTTTCGCGGAAGTAGTAATGGCCGGAAAGCTCGCCGGCGAACAGGGCGTTGGCCGCGCGCATCTGCTGCTTGATGAAGGCGTGGCCGACACGGCACATCAGCGGGGTGCCGCCGTTTTCGCTGATGACCTCCTTGACGGCCCAACTGCTGCGGAGGTCGTACAAGATGGGGCCCTTCGGCCCGCGGAGCAGGTCCTGGGCGATCAGCGCCGTGATCATGTCCATGGGAACGATGCGGCCCTGCTCGTCGAGAAAGCCGACGCGATCCGCGTCGCCGTCGAAGGCGAGGCCGAAGTCATAGGCGCCCCGGCCCATTTGGGCCTGGAGACCGGCGAGGGTCTCGAGCTTGAGCGGGTTGGCCTCGTGGTGGGGGAAGGTGCCGTCGAGCTGGTCGTAGAGGGGAGTGATCCGGACGAGGCCGTCGAGGACCCGGCCCTCGTAGATTCCCATGGCGTTGGCATAGTCAATGGCGACCTGGAGCGGCCGGCGGATGTCGGCGAAGGAGCGGATGTGTGCCACGTAGGCGGGGGCGATATCATAGCTGCTGACGGCGCCCGGGCGGGCGGCGGGTGGGTCGAAGGCGCCGGACTGAACCAGCCGTTCAAGGTCCTGGAGGCCGGACAGGCCGCTGATCGGGATGGCCTGCTCCCGGCAGAGCTTGAAGCCGTTCCAGGCGCCCGGGTTGTGGGAGGCGGTGATCATCACGCTGGCGTCGGCGCCGAGCCGGCCGTTGGCGAAGTAGGACATGGGCGTGGAGCACAGGCCGAGGTCCAGCACCTCGGCGCCGTGCAGTTGGAGGCCGCGGGCCAGTTCGCGGAACAAGGGGTCGGAATGCGGACGCATGTCGCGGCCGACGACGACCCGGCGGGGCTTGAGCAAAGTGGCCAGCGCGCGGCCGATCGGGAAAGCCAGATCATCGGTCAGCGTTTCGCCGTACACGCCGCGGATATCGTATGCCTTGAAAATGCCCGCCATGGCCCCTCCCTACTGCTTCGGCTCATCCGTCAGGTTGATCTTCTGGCCGATGGCCGCGACCAGGGCGGCGGGATCGGTATGGTCCAAACGCTCCAGTACGCGCTCCCAGCGGAAGGCAAAGGCGCCGGGCTCGTTGCGCGAATGCAGTTTGAACAGCGTGTCGAAGGCGCGCTGGCGCCGGCGATATTCCTGTTGGATATGCGTCAGGCGCTGGAGCAGGGCGTCGAGATAAATCCGGGCAAACTCCGCCGGGTCGGGCAGCACCGCGCGGCGGCAGTTGACCGGCTGCGCGTAAGCGGCGGCGAACTGGACAAGGTCGGTCTTGAAGTCTGTGAAAGTCCCGGTATGATCGGAAACAATCAGGTCCGCGGGCAGCCCGGCGCTATCCTCGATGATCACCTCGTCGCCGTCGTCGAACAGCACCTGTTGCGTGTCTGCGGTCATGCGGCCGACGACGATATTGCTGGCCGCGGCGCGGCCCAGCAAACCCGCCAGCCGCCGGCCGAATTCCGGCTGGGCGTAACACGACGGCGGAATCTTGTCCGAGGCGATGCCGCTGACGTACTCCCGTTCAACATAGGTGGCCCAGATCAGGCGGCCGGCATATTGCCGGTTGGCGCCGTTGTACTGCTCCATGACCCTCCGGGTGGTCACCTGCGTGGGCAGATTCATGCCCAGTTGCCGGCAGCCGAGGCGCCGGTCCAGGATGTATTCCGTGTAGTCCTCGGATTCCATGACCGCCCAGCACAGGTCCTTGTTCTCGTCCAGGTGCTCCCAGATGCCCCATTTCTGCACGCGGAGAATGCGGACCAGGGCCCGTGTTTCGCCGCGCCGCTTCATTTCCGCGAGGTACACGCCGCGTCGGCCGCTGAAGGCGCCGGAGCGCTTGGCCAGGGAGGTCGCCACGCGGCCGATGTTGATGTACTCCACGTCGTTGAATTCCCGGAAGGTGTTGAAAATGATGCCCCGGGCCCGGTCATCGCAGAGCAGGCGCAACTCGGGATCGGCGGGATGTTTTTCGAATTCGTCGAACAGCGGATCGAAGATCAACTCGTCATTTTCGATGCAGCCGCCGGCCAGCCATTCGATCTGCATGAAGAATTCCGGGCTCAGGCCGAGCAGGATTTCCTCGGGCGGCGACTGGTCCCGCTGGCCGAGCAGGGCGGTGACCATCCGGTTGCGCCATTCCATGTTGTCCAGTTGATCCTCCTGCAGCGCGGGCGGCACCGCCTGCCGGAATTGGGCCAGCATGGTCTGGTACGCCTGCTGCGCCTGCTCCAGCGGGCCGCCCGCCGGGTCCATGGCCAGCCAGTCGTGCAGGTTCAGGCCGGGCGCGGCGAAGAAATCCACCTCCGGATTGTACATGCGATTGTGCCGGCCCGAGAGGTCGTGGATTTCCCGAAGCGCGCGGGCCAGGCCCTCCGGCGGCAGGTCTTCCAACCGGCGGAATTCATTCAGCGTCAGAAACTTGGTGCCGGTGATGTTGTTGTAGTAATACACCGCGTCGGTGTGGATGCGAATGCGCGCGGCCCGGACCATCTGCTCCATTTCCGCGGGGGTTTGCGGCAGCGGATTGATGCGCCAGCATTCGCCGCGTTGCTTGATGGCCTGGCGCACCTCCGCCGTGGTGAGCATCAGAAAGCGAATGCGCTGCTTGGCGATGAGACGCTGCAGAATTTCATCCGCCGCGAACGCCAGCGGCATGTCGTTCGGATCGGGGCGGATCAGGACGCGGGGGCCCTCCATGACCAGATCCACCGACTGCCGCCACTCCGCGACTTCCTCGTCGGGGGTCAGCGGCGGCAAGCCCTGCGCCCGCCGGCGCTCGTTCAGGTCTTGAACATACGCCATGCGTTGGGTCGCATGAATTCCGGGCAGCGTCACCAGCACGCCCGCCTTCGGGAAAATCGTGCCGATGCGGGATTTCAACTGGCCCTGCTCGTTGAGGGCCAGGGGATGCTCGCCAAGGATGCGCAAGGTCATGGCCGTGGTCCGATGCGAATCAGAACTTCTCCCAATGCAGTAGATCGGACAGGGCGCGCTTGGGCGGCGGCGCAACCGTGCCCGCCGGGTACCCGAGCGCGATCAAGGACACCAGTTTGCCGTCCGCCGGAGCGCCGAGGAGCCGGGCGACCGCGGGGGCGTAGGGCTTCTTGTCCCCCGCCACCCAGCAGGCGCCGAGCCCCTGCGCGGTGGCGGCCAGCAGGATGTTCGCCGTCGCCGCGCAGCCGTCTTCGAGATAATACTTCGTGTCCTTGCAGAACACCGCCAGGCAGGCGGCCGCCGTGGCGATGAAGCCGCCGGTGTCGGTCAGGTTCGCCAACTGCGTCAGTGCCGGGCGCGTGGTGATGGCCACAAACTCCCACGGCTGCACATTGCGTGCGGTCGGCGCCAGCCGGCCCGCCTCGACCAGCGCCACCAGTTGCGCCCGCGTCACCGGCTGGGGGCTGAATTTACGGACGCTGCACCGCGTCGTGATCGCTTTCATCGCATCCATGGCTGCGGCTCTCCTCCCGGCTTGCAAAACTTGGGAGGGATTATAAACGGATCTACGGACTTGTCCACGCCGGATTGCCGGCGCTCACCGTGCCCAGTAGACGAACAGCACCACGCCGCCCGCCAGCAGGCGATACGCCGCAAAGACGCCCAGGCCGTGCCGGTTCAGAAACGCCAGCAAAAACCGGATGCTGAGCAGGCCCGCGATTGCGGAGCAGGCCACGCCCACAGCCACGGGCGCCAGGGGCTGCTGCAGGGCGAACAGGCTTTTCACCTTCAGCAGGGCGGCGCCCGCGATGAGCGGCGCGGACAGCAAAAACGAAAACCGCGCCGCCGCTTCCCGGGTCAGTCCCAGGAACAAGCCGGCCGACATGGTGATCCCCGCGCGGGACACGCCGGGCAGGATGGCCAGCGCCTGCGCGAGCCCGATGAGCAGGCCGCGCCGGAATCCGGTTTGTCCGACCGGGACGGCCTGACGCCCCAGTCGGTCGGCGGCGGCCAGCACCAGGCCCATGAACATGAGCAGCAGGGCGATCAACGCGGGCTGGCGGAACGCGGTCTCGACGCGGTGTTCCAACAGCATGCCGACGAGCGCGCCGGGGATGCAGGCCAGGATGAGAATCCAGCATAGCCGGCCATCGCTGGTCCGGGGCGCCTTCACGCCGGCCAGCGTCAGGCGCAGCCAGTCGCGCCAGAAGTACAGCGCGATGGCGAGCAGCGTACCCACGTGCAGCGCCACATCGAAGGCCAGGGTATGCGGCTCCCAATTCAGCAGCCAGGGGATCAGCACGAGATGCGCCGAACTGGAAATGGGCAAAAACTCGCCGAGCCCCTGCACCACGCCCAAGACCGCCGCCTGCCACAGCTCCGTCATAAAAAAAGCGTCCGCATAGGTCGGCGCTTTATGGCCGGAAATCTTTCTCAAGGCAACCATATAAAACGGCTCACGCGTAACATGGCTCTTCGTAGACGCGCGCCAACTCGTCGCCGTTGGTCGCCGTGATGTGCCAACGGATGGATTGCGCCGTGCGCATCAGTTGCCGGTGGAAGCCGGTGTCGAACGTGATCTGGATGCGGCTGGGCGTCTGCGGTTTATCCTGCGTTAGCTCCAGCCATGCGCCGGCGTGGGCGCTGATCGCGATAAAGGCTGGACCTTGCAATAATATGTCTGGATAATCGTTCTCTCGATAGGTGCTTGCGGGTGGGTTGGCGGCAGCTTTGTTTCGCGCCGCACAATATGAGAGGCTGGAATTCCATGCTGGTGGCCCTGTGGTGGGCGGGGCTGTTCATAGCCGTGGCGGCGGCCGCGCCGGCGGTCGTCCCTGCTTTGGCGGCGCTCACGCTGGGGGATTGCCTGGGCGAGGCTGCCCGGCGTCAGCCGGATATAGCCGCGGCCCGTGAGGCGGTGCACAAGGCGCAGTTCCAGTACCGTGCGGTGGTGGCCGACTTTTTGCCGCAACTTTCCGCTTCGGCCGGGACCAGCCGCAGCGGGAGCGAAGCGGCGGCCGGCTATCAGGTGGGCAGCGACAACAGCGTTGGCTTGCGCGCGGAGCAGTCGCTCTTTACCGGCGGCCGCGACACGGCCCGGCTGGCCCAAAGCCGCGCCGCCCTGAGGGTGGCCGAAGAGCAACTCCGGGCGATCCGGGCGCAGATCAGCTCCGACGTAAAAACCGCCTTTGCCCGGCTGCTCTCGGCGCAGGAACTGATGGAACTGTCGGGTGTCATCGCCAAGCGCCGTGAATTGAACGTCAGCCTGGTGGACCTGCGCTATGAAGGCGGCCGGGAACACCAGGGTTCGCTGCTGCGCATGCAGGCGCTGCGGCAACAGGCGGTCGCCGACGAGGTCGCGGCGCGGCGGGCGCTGGCCGTGGGGCGGCGACGGCTGGCGGCCGCCCTGGGTTGGCGCGAGCCCGGGCAACTCGCGATTCGCGGCACGCTGACGGCGGGACAGCCGGAGGGCCAGCCGGATTTCTCCACGCTGGCGCTGCAGACCCCGAACTATCGCGTGGCCGTGGCGCAAGAGGAAGCTGCGCGCGCCGGAGTCAAGCTGGCCCGGAGCGCGTATTATCCCGCCCTGTCCGCCCAGGGCGCCGTGAACCGCGCCGGCGACACTTGGCCGCCGGAGCAGGATTCCTGGTCGGTGGGCGTGCAACTGTCCTATCCCTTTTTTCCCGGCGGCCGCCATGTGCACGACGTGCACGCCGCCCAGGCGGAGCAGCGGCGGAGCGCGGCGCTGTGCCAAAGCCAGGACCAGCAAGCCGCCGTTCTCCTGGAGCAGTCCTTTGCCGACTGGCAGGACGCCGTGGAGAGCCAGCGGGTCCAGGAGGATTTCGTGAAAGCGGCCCAGCTGCGCGCCGAGGTCGGGCGCAGCCAGTACGGCACTGGCCTGCTCTCCTTTGACAATTGGGACCTGATCGAAAACGATCTGATCACTCAGCAGAAGGCCCTGCTGTCCGCGCGGCGCGATGCCGTGCTGGCCGAGGCCGCGTGGGAAAAGGCGCAAGGCGTCACGTTGCTGCCGGAGAAATAAGACACGCGCGGGCAGCGGCCCGCGGACGAACGAAGGACAGGTGCGTGGTGAAAACAGGCAAGCTCATCGGCTGGGTGGTGGTGCTGGCGGTGCTGGGCGGCGCGGGCATCTGGCTCTGGCAGCGGCGTGAACACCGCGCCCAGCGCCCGCAATACGACGCGTATCCGGCGCAACGCGGCGACCTCAGCGTGACGATCCAGGCCACGGCCTCAGTCACCCCGGAAAACCGCGTCCAGATCAAGCCGCCAGTCAGCGGCCGGATGGAGGAGGTGTTGGTGAACGAAGGGGACTTGGTCAAGCAAGGCCAGGTGCTGGCCCGGATGAGTTCCACCGACCGCGCCGCGCTGATCGATGCCGCCCGCGCCAGCGGGCCCGCGGAAGTGGCGCGGTGGGAGGACATCTACAAGCCGGCGCCGCTGATCGCTCCGCTCGATGGTATGGTGATCCTGCGCAGCGTCGAACCCGGTCAGACCATCACGCCCGCCGACGCCGTGCTGGTCCTTTCCGACCACCTCATCCTGGAAGCGCTGGTGGACGAAACCGATCTGGCGCAAATCCGGCTGGAACAGTCCGTGCAGATTGTGCTCGATGCCTATCCGGAAAAAACGATCGAGGGCCGTGTCAGCCATATTTCCTATGAGTCCAAAACCGTCAACAACGTCACCACCTACACGGTGGATGTCCGGGCGGGCGCCATGCCGGAATTTGTGCGCAGCGGCATGACGGCCAGCGCGATCTTCCACATCGCCAAACACACCGGCGTCCTGTCGATCCCGGTGGATGCGGTGCGCGGCGAGCCCGGCCGGCAGCAGGTCTACGTGCCCAATCCGGCGGGACCGGAGCAGCCGCTGCTGACCCGCGACATCCAGACCGGACTGACCGATGGCAAGCGTATGGAGGTCACCGTGGGGTTGGCGGAAGGCGAGACCGTGCTGGTGCCGAAGCTCGGCGCCGCGACCCCGGCGGCGCCGGCGCAGGCCAGTCCGTTCATGCCTAAATTCCCCCGTCGCGGAGGCGGTCGGTCGCGCTAACATGATCCAGCTCGAACACGTGAGCAAAGCTTACCGCATGGGCGCCATCACCGTGCAGGCCTTGCGCGACGTGTCACTGTCCATAGTGCCCGGCGAATTCGTGGCCCTCATGGGCGCCTCCGGCTCCGGCAAGTCCACCCTGATGCACGTGCTGGGCTTGCTTGACCAGCCCACCAGCGGTGCCTACCGGCTGTTTGGCCGCGACGTGGCCGGGCTGTCGGAAGACGAGTTCGCCATCCTCCGCAGCCGCACGGTGGGTTTCGTCTTCCAGCAATTTCATCTGCTGGCGCGCACTAGCGCGGAGGAGAACGTCGCCCTGCCGGCGCTGTACAGCTTCGATCCCGTCCCGGCCGGCCGGGCCGCCGCGTTGCTCCAAGAGATCGGGCTCGGCGACCGCCGGCGCCACAAGCCCAACGAGCTTTCCGGCGGTCAGCAGCAGCGGGTGGCCATTGCCCGCAGTCTGGTCAACGATCCGCAGATTCTGTTGGCCGACGAGCCGACCGGCAATCTCGATTCGGCCAGCGCCGCCGAAATCATCGGCATTCTCACGGCGCTCAACCGGCAGGGAAAAACCATCATCCTGGTGACGCACGAGATCGATCTCGCCGCGTGTGCGCGGCGCATCATCCGCCTGCGGGACGGCTGTGTAGTCAGCGATGAGGTCCATGAGCCCACGGTGGCCCAGGACGGGCCGCCGGATGGCGCGGGCTTGGCCGCCCGGCGGCCAACCGGGGCGCCGGCCCGCGCGCTGGCGGGTGCCCAACGGCTGCCGAACCGCGCCGAGCGCTTGCGCAGCAGCCTGCGGCGCACGGGGCCGCTGCTGCGGCAGGCGTTCCGTTCCGTCGCCGCTGCGAAGGTGCGCTCGGCGCTCTCCATGCTGGGCATCCTGATCGGCGTCGCGGCGATTATCGCCATGTTGGCGCTGGGCACGGGCGCCAAAGAGGCGATGCGCCAGTCGCTGTCGTCGCTCGGTTCGAACCTGCTGGTGCTGATGCCGGGCACGGTGCAGGTGCGTGGGGTGACCCAGGCGGCGGGCGATACGACGCGACTCACGCTGGAGGATCTGCAGGGCCTGCGCGTCGCCGAGTCCGCGATTGTGCGCCTGGCGCCGAGCGTCGGCGGGCGGGCCCAGGCGGTGTACCGCAGCGCCAACTGCAACACCCAGGTGCTGGGGACCACGCCGGAATACCAGGCCATGCGCAGTTGGGCGTTGCGGGGCGGGCGCTTTTTCACTACGAACGAGGTCACCCAGCGCGCGCGCGTGGCCGTGGTGGGTGCGACGGTCGCGCGGGAGCTGTTCAGCGGGGCCAACGCCGTGGGGGAGTACATCAAGATCAACAAGGTCAGCTTTCAGGTGCTCGGGCTGCTCACGCCCAAGGGCGACTCGGGCTTCCGGGACCAGGACGACGTGATTATCATCCCGGTGACGACGGCCATGTACCGGCTGCTGGGCAAACAGTACCTGGACAGCATCAGTCTGGAAGCGGCCAGCGCGGATGTGATTCCGGTGTTGCAGGAACGCGTGCTGGCGGTGATGAAGCGGATGCACCACCTGCCGCCGTCGCAGGAGGATGAATCCTATCATATCCACAACATGGCGGAAATCCAGGATGCGCTGATGGCCACGACGCGGACGATGTCCTTTCTGTTGGCGGCCATCGCGGTGATCTCGCTGCTGGTCGGCGGCATTGGGATCATGAACATCATGCTGGTGAGCGTGACCGAGCGCACGCGGGAGATCGGGTTGCGCAAGGCCCTCGGGGCGCGGCGGCGGGAAATCATGAACCAGTTTCTGATCGAGGCCCTGGTGATCAGCGTGACGGGAGGCTTCATCGGCATCCTCCTGGGCTGGGGGATCAGCGCCGGCTTATCGTCCCTGGCCGGCTGGCCGACGTCTGTTGCGCCACTGGCGGTCGGTTTGGCGTTCGGGTTCTCCGGACTGGTGGGCATCGTCTTCGGCCTCTGGCCCGCGCGCAAAGCGGCCCGGCTCAATCCCATCGAAGCCCTGCGCTACGAGTGATGTTTCCAAATTATTACGGCACTGATCGCCCGGTTGCGGTACCATCCACCCATGCACGCCGATTGACCGCATGCCAGCCTTCAGCCCAGAGCAGCTCGCCCAGTGGTCCGGCGGCGCGTGGACGCGCCGGCCGGCGGCGCCGGCGACGGGCGTGTCCCTCGACACCCGCACCCTCCGCCCCGGCGACCTGTTCATCGCGTTGCCGGGCGCGCGGACCGATGGCCACGCGTTCGTGGCGGACGCGCTGGCGCGCGGCGCGGCCGGCGTATTGGTCTCCGCCGCCTTTGCGGCCGCGCAGCCCGCCGTCGGGCCGCTGCTGGCCGCGGCCGATCCGGCGCGCGCGCTGCGGGCGCTGGCCGCCGGTTACCGCGGGACGCTGCGCGCCCGCTTCGTCGCCGTCACCGGCAGCGTCGGCAAAACGACCGTCAAGGAGCTGACCGCCGATCTGCTGGCGACACGGGCGCCGACGGCGCGCTCGCGCGGCAACTGCAACAACGACCTGGGCGTGCCGCTGAGCCTGCTGGCCACGGAGCCGGATGCGGCGTACGGCGTCTATGAACTCGGCATGAGCCATCCCGGCGAGCTGGCGCCGCTTTGCGCGCTGGTCCGGCCGGCGGCCGCCATCGTCACCACCATCGGCGCCGTGCATCTGGAGTTCTTCGCATCCGTCCGCGCGATTGCCGCCGAGAAGGCCGAGGTCCTGCGGGCGCTGCCGCCGGACGGCTTGGCGGTGCTCGCGGCTGGCAGCGAGTGGTTCGAGCTGCTGCGGGCCGCCGCGCCGTGCCGCGTGGTGACGGTGGCGCTGAACGCGCCGGCGGACTACACCGGCCGGACGCAGCCGGGGCGGCCGCGCGCCTTTACCGTCACGGAGCGGGCGGGCGGCGTGACGGTGGCGCTGGAAAACGCCCTGCCGGGCGAACACATCGTCCGCAACGCCCTGCTGGCGATCGCCCTGGCGCGCGACGCCGGCGCGGACTGGGACGCGATCCGGCAGGCGCTGCGCTGCCATGCGCCGCTGCCGATGCGCTGGGAGCAGCGCACACTGGGCGGCGTGGCGTTCATCAACGACGCCTACAACGCCGGGCCGCTGAGCATGCGTGCTGCGCTGACGACGCTGGCGCAGGAACCCGCGCGCGGCCGGAAATGGCTCGTGCTCGGCGGCATGCGCGAGCTGGGCGCCGCCACGGCGGCGGCGCACCATGAGCTGGGCCGCGAAATCGCCGGCGGCGCCTGGGCGGGGCTGATCACGGTCGGCGCCTTGGGCGGTCTGATCGCGGCCGGCGCCGCGGCCGGCGGACTGGCGCCGGAGCAGGTGGTCCGGTGTCCGGACTGCGCGGCGGCGGCGGACGAGCTGCGGCGGCGCGTGCAGCCGGGCGACGCCGTGCTGGTCAAGGCGTCGCGCGGCGAGGAACTGGAGCGCGTGATTCAGGATTTGACGGCGGGGCCGGGTTGGGCGTAAGAGAAGGGGCGTGTTGTCGCTGTTCAGTGCGGTGGAGTAGAGAGGGTCCAGGGTTCGGGAACCAGCGGTCAGAGGGCAGAAGTCAGGATTCAGGGGCCAAGTGACAGCACTCGTTATACACGCAAGTGACAGCATTTGTTATACAGTGATGGAAAAAAACAATCGCTTCTGAGGGCAGCCATGAATCAAAAATCTGACCTGTGCGGAACGCCGTCGGGCGATGGTCCTG
>JAPLSZ010000047.1 GCA_026398385.1 Kiritimatiellota bacterium
CAGGGCATGGTTGACGTGCGCGACGAAATGTGGGATGCCGCGACCGGCACGCTTTCGGGCACGAGCCAGGTGATCGCCGGCGATCCCTACGAACTCCGCATCGCCGGACTGGCCGACGTTAAACTTTGGAAGCCCGCGCGCGCGGAGGTGTCCGCCGCGGATCAGGCCGCCGGCGTGACCGTCGCGCAGGCAGATGGATCCGGGCTGGCGCGCGTCACCCTCCGCTCGGCTGTCAGCCGCGAGGTCAAATGGTCGCTGAAGTTCACGGCCCAGCCGTTGCCCGCGGACGGCACGACGGCGGTCAGCGACCTCAAGGCGACCATGGAGCATGCCGAGGCGCCGGTGATGCTGGCCTGGAACGGCAGCGCAACCTCCTACGAGATCAGTCGCGACGGAACCGTCATCGCGGCGGAACACTACGATCTGACCTACGCCGACGCCGACGCTCCCCAGGGTAAAACGTGCAAGTACGTCGTCAAGTCGCTGGGCGGCGGGACGGCCGCCACCGTCACCCTCACCACCAAGGCATCCAACCGCCCGGACGTGAGTCTAATGAAGCTCACGCCCCTGAGCGCCACCAGCGGCTGGGGTAGCGTGGGCATCGGCAAGTCAGCCAACGGCGCGCCGCTCACCCTGAGCGGGAAGATCTATCCGAATGGCATCGGCCTGCACGCCAAGGCCGAACTCATGTACGCCTGCCAGCCGGAGTGGAAGCGCTTCGTCGCCATCGCGGGCATCGACGACAGCCAGCGCGCCGACCCGCGCGCGAGCATCGTCTGCCACGTCATCGCCGAGGACGCCGCCGGCAAGAAGCAGCCGCTGGCGAAATCCCCGGTCCTGCAATCCGGCAAGCAGATGCAGCATGCCTTTGACGTGCCGCTGCCCGCCGGCCCCGCCAAACTCCATCTCGTGGTGGACGACGCCGGCGACGGCAACAACTGCGACCACGCCGACTGGGTCAACGCCGGCTTCCGCAAGGATTGAGGTAAGTAAAGGATCAAACCTAATGCGCCGGTGGTGATGGCCACGGGGCTGGTCAGCCAGGTTGCCCTGTACCTGAGCGGTCGTTGGCCAGCAACGGTGCCTATGCCGTGATCGCGCAACTGCCTGTTGCCACGCTGCCCTACACCAACAGCGGCGTGACCGTGACCAACGGCTGCCTGTACTGGTACATCGTGGCGGTCACCAACAGCTCGAGCAGCAAGAATTTGGTGGCGAAAAGCGCCCGGCCGCTGCCGGCGACAGCGCCGACGCCGGCGCTGGCGACCGGCACCGGATGGTTTTCCTTGCTTTCCCGTGCTTGGAGCACCACTCTATCCACTCAACAGGCATTCACGAAGGCAACGCCCATCCGACAGTAGCCAGCGTTGTGCTGTCTACTGGCTCGCGGGCACAGGAAGGGTATGGGACATGCTCTACCAGTCGCCAGGGGGCTTGGCGCCTTGAACAAGCGCCGCACAAGCCGGCCGCTGGGAAGGCGCCGCCGCGCACGGGCGTGGTGGCTCGCCGGGCTGCTGGGTTGCGCGCTGCACGCGTCCGGGGCGGTGTTGTGGCGGGGGCCCGGGCCTTGGGAGGCCCATGACAACGGCGCCGGGGTGGATGTGTTGCACGGGGAGGTCAAGCCCCAGGGTAACACCTCCAGCAGCACGCTCTTCTTCAAGTTCAGCGTGGAGCCGCTGTCGGACGCCATCACCGGGCAAACCAAGCTCTACGAGGCCGGGCTGGTGCTCTATGAGCGCGGCCAGGAGCGGCTCGGGGTGGGCAAAGGACTGGTGGCCCATGCCTACAGCGCGTTCAATGCCACGGGACGGGGCCTGTTCCTGGAGCCGGCGGCGAAATCCCATGGGATCGGCGAGTTCGACTTGCGGGCCCAGCCCAAAGACTCCAACGCGGGTTTGCTCGAGGTCCCGCTCCGGGGTATCGTGCGCACCATCCTGTTCAAAGTGCATTACGCCCCCGGCGACGACGCCTTGGTGACAGTCTGGTTCCAGCCGGACCTCACCCCGGGCAACACCGAATTCAGCCAATGGCCCGGCCAGATCACCCAATTCAAGGCGAAGGCCGCGTTCGATGAACTGCATTTCTGCCATCGCGGCGGCGGCGAGGGCTGGCGGTTCAGCGATTTGGCGGTCGCCACCGCGTTCGAAGATTTCGTGGCGCCGCATGTCTGGCAGCAGGGGTGGGTGGTCGGACTGGCCGCGCTGCTCGGCCTGGGGGGCCTCGGCGGTTCGCTTTGGCTGCTGGAGCGCCGGCAGGTGCGGCGGAGGGTCCTGAAGCTGGAGCGGGCCCGCGACCTGGACCAGGAGCGGGCGCGCATCGCGCGGGATTTGCACGACGACCTCGGTGTGCGGCTGGCGGAAATCTCGCTGCTGGCCAATCAGGACCACGGCCGCGCGGACAACCGGGAACACCTGGCGCAGGCGCTGCGCAAGATTGCCGGGATCGCGCACGAGACCGCGCAGATGGCCGACGGGATCGTGTGGGCGGTGAACCCGCGCAACGACACCCTGCATCACCTGGCCAATTACCTGGTGCAATTTGCGGAAAACTTCTTCCGCCCGACCCCCATCCGCTGCCGGCTGGACGTGCCGGTGCAACTGCCGCCCTATCGCCTGTCCTCGGAACTGCGCCATCACCTGCTGCTCGCCGTCAAAGAGGCGTGCCACAATGCGGCCCGCCACTCCGGCGCGACCGAGCTGTGGCTGCGGTTGAACCTGGCGGAGGCCACGCTCGTCATCAGCATCGAAGACAACGGCCGCGGCTTCGATCCGCAGACGGTGGCGGAGGGTGGGGACGGTTTGCTGAATATGCGCACGCGGATGACCAGCGTGGGCGGACGCGTTGAACTGGCGGCGGCGCCGGGCCAGGGCATGCGCATCCAACTCGTCGTGCCGCTGCCGCCGGAGGAGTAACGGCCGTGTCCATTGCCGTGGCCATCGTGGAAGACGGAAAGCGCCTGCGCGCGCAACTCGTCGCCTTGATCAACGGCGCGCGCGGGCTTCGTTGCGTGGGCGCCTACGCTTCCGGCGAGCAGGCCCTGCGCGAACTGCCGGGCCACCCCGCCGACGTGGTGCTGATGGACCTCAACCTGCCGCAGATGTCCGGCGTGGAATGCACCGGCCGGCTCAAGCAACTGCTCCCCGCCCTGCAGGTGGTGATCCTGACGATGTATGACGACAGCGAGCGGATTTTCCAGGCGCTGGAAATGGGCGCCAGCGGCTACCTGCTCAAGAGCACCCCGCCCGGCGATATCCTCAAGGCGATTGCCGACGTGCGGCAAGGCGGCGCGCCCATGTCCAGCTACATCGCCCGACAGGTGGTGCAATTCTTCGCCCGCCGGGCCAGCCCGAAGGCGCCGCAGCTCGCACCCCGCGAAGAAGCCGTGCTCGCGCTCGTGGCCCAGGGGTACCTCAACAAGGAAATTGCCGAGCAGCTTGGCCTCTCGCTGGAAACCGTCCGCAGCTACCTGAAAAGCATCTACGAAAAGCTCCAGGTCCGCTCCCGCACCGAGGCGGCCATGAAGGTCTTCGGACCCTCCAAGGCGGGCTGAGCCGGCGCCCGGCGGTGGCCGGCGCGCGAACCGCCGCGTGCGGACAGCGAAGCCGGTCGTTTCGTGGGCGGGGCTGCTGTCCGGCCGTGACGCCGGGCGCCCCGCGGGTCCGCGCCGCGCGCGCGTATGCGACCCCCGCTTCCACGGCGATGCGCTCCTTCTTGACTCTGGCGTGCAACCTGCGGAATTTCTTCCACAGATTTCCACAGATTGACGCAGATTTTCAGAACGCAGAAAGATTTTTAATCCTGCAAAATCCTGTCAATCCTGTCCCAACATTCCTGGGCTGCGGCTCGGCCGCGCTATGAATTTTTGCCGCAAACAATTCATGTGGTTAAAATTCTTCATCCGTAAGCAGTAACCGCAGAGGTCGCAGAGGAAAGCGGAGGGCACAGGTTCCCAATAGCGAATGACAAGCCCTGCCTTCTCGGGTTCTCCTGCTGCCAGAGCCTCCGTTTTTGCTCTCCTTACATTACCCGCTCTCCAATCGCTGTTTATCACCCATGGTTATTCTCAATTTAAAAGCGTAAAACACCCTTGGTAATTCTCCATCTTTGTGGTACGTTCATCTCGAAGTGCAGAGCATGAGCAACCGCTAAACTGTGCGAGGGCCGCAAAATGAAACGTTTATTTCTTGAAAAATTACAGCAGTGGAAGGATTCGCCGCTTCGAAAACCGTTAGTCCTGAGGGGCCTGCGCCAGACCGGGAAAACGTGGTGCCTGCAGGAATTTGCACGCACTTCATTTCCTGGCGGTATTCGCCTTATTGATTTCGAACAAAGCCGGAAATGGGCGACGGTCTTCGAATCCGACCTCGACCCCCAACGGATTCTCACGGAATTGGAACTCCTGTTGGGGCATCCGATCCGGGCCGGTCAAACCATGCTGGTTTTTGACGAGGTTCAGCAATGCCCGCGTGCCTTGGCCGCGTTGCGCTACTTTTACGAGCAAATGCCGGAGCTGCATGTTGCCGCCGCCGGATCGCTGCTGGATTTCGCCTTGGAAAGCATTTCCTTCCCCGTCGGGCGCGTCCAGTTTTTGGATCTCTTCCCCATGACTTTTGGTGAATTTCTTCTCGCGACGGGACGGGCCTCCCTGGCCGACCTGCTCCTGGCGCCCCCTGGTCCCATACCCCCGGCCCTTCATGAAACCCTGCTGCAGGAATTGCGCCGCTACTGGATGATCGGCGGCATGCCCCGTTGCGTTCAGACTTGGGTGGACACGCAAAGCATTCTGGAGGTGCGCGCCGAACAGGACAACCTGCTGTCCGCCTTTCGGCAGGACTTCTCCAAGTATACCCCGCAGGTTGATCACCACTGCCTGCAAACGGTCTTGGAAAACGCGGCCAAAACCGTTGGCTCCCAGATGGCCTATGCCCGCCTGGCGCCCGATTACTCCGGAACCACCGCCAAGAAAGCCTTCCAAGTTCTGGCGATGGCCCGTCTGCTCCATCCGGTCTGCGCCGCCTCGGCGGCTGGACTGCCTCTGGGCTCTGCGGCGACACCCCGCCTCAAAACCATTCTGGGCGACATCGGGCTGCTGCAGTCCGTTTGCCACCGCACCGCCGCCGATGAATGGGCGCAACCGGATTTGCTGGCCATCTACCGCGGCGCCCTCGCGGAACAATTTGTCGGGCAGGAGCTCGCTGCTGGCTTCCCCGGCCACGGACCCTTCTGGTGGAAGCGCGAGGCCCGGAATAGCACTGCCGAGGTGGATTATCTCGTGGAGCTGCACCACGGCGTCCAGCCCATCGAGGTAAAAAGCGGACGGGCCGGCAGTCTGAAAAGCCTTCACCAACTCCTGCGCGATCACCCGGGTTGCCGGGACGGTTTGGTGCTCTCCTGCGCCCCCTGGGCCGCCTTGCCTGGACAACGGCTGCGTTTTATCCCCCTCTATTTCGCCGGATCCTTAAACCGCCTGGCCTGACATCCCCTGAAATTTTAACTACGAAACAGGCGAAATCTGCGGATAAAACTCCGTAAGCAGTAACCGCAGAGGTCGCAGAGGAAAGCGGAGGGCACAGGTTCCCATAGCGAATGACGAGCCCTGCCCCCGCGGGAAACCGCCGGTGCGCAGGATCGCCGCCCAAGAAGATGGGACAGGATTGACAGGATTTTCAGAAAGGTTGTTGGTTTATGAACAGATAGGCTGGCCTGGCGACAGCTTTCAATCCTGTAGAATCTTGTTAATCCTGTCAAAACTCTTCACGCCTACCTTCTGTGCAAAATCCTCCGGTGTTTCTTCGTCCGCCGCCTTCGTGTCCTTCGGGCGCTTCGTGGTGAAACCTCTTTCATCCGTTCCTGTTCTTAATCTT
>JAPLSZ010000340.1 GCA_026398385.1 Kiritimatiellota bacterium
CAGGGCGCATCGGCGGCAAGGCGGCCGGAATGCTGCTTTCCCGGCGTGTCCTCCAGACCGGGCAGAGCCAATATGATTTCGCACATATACTGGAGGCACACGACTCCTTTTACGTCGGCTCAGATGTATTCTTCACGTTCCTGGTCAACAACGATCTATTCCGGCTGCGGCTGCAGCTTTCGCGCAGCGAGCGCATCTCGGAGGAGGAGTACGCCGAGGTCGAGCAGCGGTTCCTGGCCGGGAAATTCCCGCCGGAGATTGTCGAGCTGTTTCGCAACATGCTCGATTACTTCGGGCAGGCGCCCATCATCGTCCGCTCCAGCAGCCTGCTGGAGGACAGCTACGGGTGCGCGTTTGCGGGCAAGTACCGCAGCGAGTTCTGCGCCAACCAGGGCGCGCCGGAGGAGCGTCTGGAGGCGTTCCTGCGCGCCGTCAAGCTGGTCTATGCCAGCGCGCTCAATCCGGACGCGCTCTCCTACCGGACGAGCCGCGGGCTCACGGACAACGACGAACAGATGGCCATTCTCGTGATGCGCGTGGCAGGCCGGCCGCACCAGCACTACTTCTTCCCGTGCCTGGCGGGCGTCGCGTTCTCGCGCAACCTCTATGTGTGGAACGACCGGATTGACCCGCAGCAGGGCGTGATCCGGCTGGTCTTCGGCCTCGGCACGCGCGCGGTCAACCGGGTCGGCGGCGACTATCCGCGCATGATTGCCATCAGCCATCCGGAGCTGCGCCCGGAGGTTGGGGCGGAGGTGATCAAATATTCGCAGCGCGAGATGGACCTGCTCAATCTGCGCGCCAATGCGCTGGAGAGCGTCGCCGTCAGCGCGGTATTGCCGGACTACAACGCCATGCCGCTCACGTTGCTGGTTTCGTTGCAGCAGGACGAGCACCTCGCCGAGCCGTTCAGCAACCGGTTCGACCTGGCGGCGCAGCCGGTGGTGCTGACGTTCAACAACCTGATCCGGCGGACAGCGTTCGTGAAGACGATGGGCCGACTGCTGGCCGCGCTGGAGCAGGCCTATGGCCAGCCGGTGGACACGGAGTTCACCGCGCGGGTGGATGCGCAGGGGCAGGTGCACATCAATCTGCTGCAATGCCGGCCGCTGTGGGTGCCCGGCCGCGGCGGCGTAGCCAAGCTGCCCGCGGATCTGCCGGCCGACCGCGTCCTCTTCCGCGCCAGCCGCTTCATCAGCGGCGGCGAGGTTCACGACCTCCGGCACATCATCTACATCGATCCCGCCGGCTACGCCGCGCTGCACAATCCCGAACAGAAGAAATCGCTGGGCCGCGTCGTCGGCTGGCTCAACCGGCACCCCACCCTCCGCGCGCACGGCCTGATGATCGTCGGTCCGGGCCGCTGGGGCAGCAGCAACCTGGACCTGGGCGTGAACGTCGGCTATGCCGACATTGACCACGCCGGCGTGCTGGTGGAGCTGGCGCGCGAGGAAGCCGGACACGTTCCGGAAGTTTCCTACGGCACGCATTTCTTCCAGGACCTGGTCGAGCAGCAGACCATCTACCTGCCGATCTATCCGAACGACGCGTCCTCCGGTTTCAACAGCGCGTTCTTCGAGCGTTCGCCCAACGTGCTGGCGGAACTGCTGCCCGATTACGCGGCGTTCGCGCCGTTGATTAAGGTGATCGACGTGCTGGCGGCGCGCGGCTGCAGCGCGCACGTCGCCGCCGTCCCCGAGGCGCACCAAGCCGTGTGCTACCTGGAGTGATGTTCCCAGAAAAGCAAACTTGCGTTGTGACCTGCATGAGAGGATAACATTAGACTTGTGGAAGCCAAAGAATGAAAATCGGGCGAATAGGGCTGGCTTTGCTGCTGGGCGTCACGGGCGTGCTGGCAGCGCTGCCGCGGGAAGCCGCCAAGTTGCGCACGGACTTTGAGGCCCAGCTGAAGGCCACGGAGCAGCAAGGGCAAACCTGTCTGGCCGCGCTGAACGATGAATACGTGGAGCATTTGCGGCACATCGAGGCCAAGCTGCAAAAAAGCGGAAATTTGCGGTTGCTCGCGGTCGTGCACGAGGAAATCATCCGGTTTTCAAAGGCGCGCAGTGCGCCCAGCGGCACGTTGGGTGCGGTACCGGTCGAACTGCACGACATGCAGGTTTTGTTCATCCAGCGCTTCCAATTGCAGCAGTACACCAACGAATTGCAGGTTATCGGCCTCATCGAACAGTACCTGCAAGGCCTTGCTTTGCTGCGCGAGGTGCTGGCGCCCAAAGACAAGGCCGCCATGCAGGCCCTCGACGAGGAACGCGACCGGCTGCTGGGGCTGCCCCGTATCAGCCAAGCCTTGCAGGCCACGGCCATCAGGCCGGCCGGCTTGGGGAACAGCGCCGGCACCAACGCCTCCGCCCCGGTCGCCAATGCGAACAAAAGCACCAGCACGCTCCTGACACTCTACCGGCGTCCAGATGAGGACCTCGCCGTAATTCACGGCTATAATCTCAGCGTCAACCTGCTCGAGGACCCTTCGCGGCTGAAGACCCAGAAGAATAGCTCCAGCAGTGGACGCACCGTCAACATCACCGGCCAGATCAACTATGTGCCGCGCATCACGATCAGCTGCCGCAACAAGAGCTTGCGCTCGGGCAGCCGGCTGGTGGTTGAATATTTCAGCCGGGTCATCAATCGGGTGGTCAATCAAACGGCCGTCCCGCGGCGCCGCGAGGGGCTGGAGACCATTTTGCTGCCCGCCATCGATCGTGGCCGTACGCTCACGGTGGAAGCCAAGGGAGTCATGATGAATAAATCCGAGACTATCCATCACCCTGTCTCCGGCGTGACCACGCGCAGCAACCAAGGGACCGAGTTCTATGGCTTGATTGTCACGTTGCAGGACGACGGCGGGCAGACCATCCTGCAGCGTTTTTCGCTGCCGGGGTTGACGGCGGAAATCGCCGGGATCACCGCCTCCGATCGGAGTTGATGTGGTCCGCCGGCACGCGCCGGCCGGGGCGGCCGGTCCCGGAACAATTGCACCATCATTCCTCGCCGGACCAGCAATAGGTGCAGAGTTTTTCGCGCGGCAGGCCGATGGCCTCCACCAGGTCGTCCAACCGCTGATATTGCAACGTGGTCAAGCCCAGCTCCTGGCGGATGACCTCGAGCATGGCGGCGTACTGCGGGGTGTCGGGGTTCTTGTAAAGTTCGAGGTCCTTCCGATCATCGCCTTCCAGCTGCTTGACGGCGCGGCGGCCGGCCAGGTCAAGCTCGGAACGGGAGCGCGAAAAGTTGAGGAATTTGCACCCGAAGAGCAGCGGCGGGCAGGCGGGGCGCATGTGAACCTCGCAGGCGCCGGCGTCGAAGAGGCGGCGGACGGTATCCTTGAGCTGGGTGCCGCGGACGATGGAATCCTCGCAGAAGAGCAGCTTGCGGCCCTTGATCAGCTCGCGGATGGGGATGAGCTTCATGCGGGCAACAAGGTCGCGAACGGTCTGGTCCTGCGGCATGAAACTGCGGGGCCAGGTCGGCGTGTACTTGACGAACGGGCGCGCGAGGGGCAGGCGAGCGGCGTGGGCGTAGCCGAGCGCGTGGCCGGTGCCGGAATCGGGGATGCCGGCCACCAGATCGGGCTTGACGTGGTCGCGCCGGGCGAGCGCGGCGCCACAGCGATAGCGGCAGTGCTCAACATTGATGCCTTCGTAGCTGGAGGCGGGATAGCCGTAGTAGACCCAGAGGAAGGCGCAGATGCGCATCTGGGGCCCGGGCGCCGCGAGGAGTTCCACGCCCTCGGCCGTGAGCCGGACAATTTCGCCGGGGCCCAGGTACCGATCCACCTCGTAATCCAGATTGGGGAAGGCGCAGGACTCGATGGGGGTGCGGCCGAGCCGGTCGCGCGCGGCGTAAAGGCCCTGCGGGGTAAGCAACAGGATGGAGCAGGAGCCCTCGATGACCTCCTGCGCGTGGCGCAGGCCGGCCGCGAGCGTGGCGGCCTGGTTGATGAGCATGGCGACCAGTTCGGTGGCGTTGATGCCGCCGCCGCTCATCTCGGAGAAATGGATGGAGCCTTGGGCGTAGGCGCGGCGCGTCAACTCCTCCATGTTTTTGATGACGCCGACGGTGACAATGGCGTAGTCGCCCAGATGGGAGCCGATGATGAGCGGCTGGTCCTCGGTGTCGCTGATGACGCCGATGCCGAGCTGGCCACTCAGGCGGTCGATGTCATGCTCGAACTTGGAACGGAACTGGGCATTGGTGATGTCGTGGATGAACCGGACGATGCCCGCGCCGTTACACGTCGCCAGCCCGCCGCGGCGCGTGCCGAGGTGGGAGTGATAGTCGGTCCCGTAGAACAGGTCGGTCACGCAGTCCTGCTTGGAAACAACGCCAAAGAAGCCGCCCATGATATTCTCCTTTCAAAACGCGCCGCAAGACGATGTGGTTGCTGCTGGCCTCAGCTGCCGATTTCCCGGTGATAGCTCTGCAATGACTTCACGCCGCTGCTGGCCGCGCGGCTTGCCGCGATACCCTTCACCGACGCCACGGCCGCCGCGAGCGTAGTAATGTAGGGCACCTTGCAGCGGATGGCGGCCTTGCGGATGTAGGAGTCGTCGGCCTGACTCTGCCGGCTGGCGGGCGTGTTGACGACCAGTTGGATTTCCTTGTTGGCGATGGCGTCGGTGATGTTGGGCCGGCCCTCCTGCTGCTTGTTGATCACCTCGGCCGCCACGCCCTTGGCGTGCAGGAATTCCTGTGTGCCGCGAGTCGCGCGGAGTTTAAAGCCAAGCCGCTGGAATTCGCGGCCGATATACACCAGTTCCTCGTCTTTTTCGGCCACGCTGAGCAGCACCGTGCCCGCTTTGGGCAATGTTGATTTCGCGGCTTCCTGCGCCTTGCAGAACGCGAGGCCAAACGAGTCGGCCATGCCCAGCACCTCGCCGGTGGAGCGCATCTCCGGGCCCAGCACCGGATCCACCTCGGGGAACATGTTGAACGGGAAGACGGATTCCTTGACGCCGAAGAACGGAATCTTGCGGCGGACGAGATGGAGGTCGGCGAGTTTCTTGCCCATCATCAACTCCGTCGCGAGCCGGGCCATGGAGACATTGCAGACCTTGGACACCAGCGGAACGGTGCGCGAGGCGCGCGGATTGGCCTCCAGCACGTAGACCTTGTCTTTCTCGATGGCGTACTGCATGTTCATCAGCCCCACGACCTTGAGTTCGCGGGCGATGCGGGTGGTGTAGTCGGTGATCGTCTTCAGGTGCTTGGGTGCGCCGCGTGTAATCATAGATCGTGTCGAGATGCTGCTGCGGGATGTTGACCGGCGGCAGCACGCAGGCCGAATCGCCCGAATGGATGCCCGCCAGTTCGATGTGTTCCATCACGGCAGGGACAAACGCGTCCTTGCCGTCCGAAAGCGCATCGGCTTCCGTCTCGAGCGCGTGTTGCAGGAAGCGATCAATGAGGATTGGCCGCTCCGGCGTCACAGCCACCGCCTTGGCGACATGCGCGCGCAGCATGTTTTCGTCATACACAACTTCCATGCCACGCCCGCCGAGGACATAGGAAGGCCGAACCATGACGGGGTAGCCGATGCTGCCGGCGATCTTGAGGGCGTCCGCCAGCGTCACC
>JAPLSZ010000158.1:0-6486 GCA_026398385.1 Kiritimatiellota bacterium
TATGTCCGCGCGGCCGCCGCCCCACTGGCAACCTTCCCCGCCTCCAGCTCGCGCAGCCCCTGCAGCTTGAACGCCTCCCTATACCGTATGACCGATCTCACGGACACCTGCCTTTCGTGTTTGCAAGTGTCAACCTACAGCCGGACGGGACAGCCCGATGGAAAAGTGAATCGTTCAATTTAATGGTGAGCTGCCGCTCCCATCCCCAACGAAAATTACCCACGGCGCCCGAGCTGCGCCCCGTGGCCTCGGAAACGTGGCGGGAGTTGATCAAACGCATGTGGGAGTTGACCTGCGGCCCGGCTTGCAACCGGCCTTTACCACTGGCCGGCCGCAATGCTTTTCACGCTCCTGCCGCCCCTGAGCGTTTCAGTCTATTTCATTCCAGTTCGCCTGCCGCGAGGTCTGGACCGGCATGATTTCACCCCGCGGGGTACTTTTGAAAGACCGGCCGCTGCTGCTTAAATCCTTCGCGGAAGGCCTCGCCCTTGCGCCAGGCGGCCTCGGCAGCCTGGCTACCGATAACGGTACGGCATGATCGACGACCGCCGTGGTGGGCTTGGGGATCTGCTTGTCGCCAGAGCACAAATTGCTCTAGTTCAGTTTCGTCGGCCAGCACGTCCATTGCCCGATCCACCGCCTGTCCGCTCAAATCCACCCGGCGTGCAGCCGGCGTTGATCGTGGGCCGGCCGTCTGGCTGGCCGGCCCCGGGCCGGACAGCCATTCGGCCGATGCGGATCAGGCCTTCCCGGATAACGACACCGGCCCGATCCTGAACCCGTTTACGACTAAACGTCGCGGTGGGGTCTATCCTTGCAGCGCAAAAACACGCCGGTGGCGCGATCCGGCGCGCATTCCGGGCTGAAATAAATGCTGGATTATGGGCTTGACAAGCCCATCCGCCAGGTAATAGTCGCCGCATGAGCACCTCCGGCACCTAGGCGGCACGGAAAACGGCGCTCACCCGGCGGGCGCGTCAAAGCGATTTCTTATTTGCACCGACAGAGCGTGACAGTTGTGCTAATAAATCCGCCGGAGGGACAGATTATGAAAACTTTGAAAGCGCTTGCACTGTTGTTATTGTTCGCAGTCATGGTCACAAAACTTGTCGCGGCCACCGAGGCGCCGTTGCGTCCACCGGCAGTGCCGCTGGTGGCGTGCGACCCGTATTTCAGCATCTGGTCGCAAGCCGACAAGTTGAGCGATGTCGGCACCACGCATTGGACCGGCAAGCCCCAACGGTTGACGAGCTTGGTGCGCATCGACGGCAAGTCGTTCCGCGTGATGGGCGCCGAGCCGGCCGCCGTGCCCGCGCTGCCGCAGACAGACCTTAAGGTGCTGCCGACGCGCACCGTGTACACATTCGAGGGCGAAGGTGTCCAGTTGCGGCTGACGTTCATGACGGCGACGTTGCCGGACGACCTTGAAATACTCTCCCGACCGGTCACGTACTTAACTTGGATTGTGAACGCTACCGACGGCAAGACGCATTCGGTCGCGGTGTATTTCGACAGCGCCGCCGAACTTGTGGTGAACGATCCGGCGCAGGCCGTCGTGTGGTCGGAGGAGAAGGTCGAGGGCCTCGCGGTGCTGAAGATGGGGTCCAAGGACCAGTCCGTACTCGGCAGGAAGGGCGACGATCTCCGCATCGATTGGGGGTACCTATACACCGCCGCGCCGGCGGGGCAGTCGGCGTGTCACGTTGTGGCGTCGGGCGCGAGTTGCCAGGGCGCGTTCGTCCAAGGCGGCAGCCTGCCGGAAGCGATGGACACCCGCCAACCGCGCGCCGCCAATGACGAGATGCCCGTCGCGGCAATTGTCTTTCGCCCGGCTCAAGTTGCCCCCAAAGGAACTGCATTCTCGCTCATCCTCGCTTACGACGATCTCCACTCCATTCAGTACATGAAGCAGAACCTGCGGCCCTATTGGCGGCGCAACGGAGCCGAAGCCGCCGATCTGCTCAAAGCCGCAGCGCACGAGTGGCAGGCGCTGGAGATTCGGACCGGGGCGTTCGACAAATCCCTCATGGACGATCTTACCAAGGCCGGCGGCGCGAAATACGCCAAGCTTTGCGCACTCGCTTACCGGCAATGCTTTGCAGCCGGTAAATTCGTCGCCGACGCCAACGGTCAGCCGCTCCAGTTCTGCAAGGAGAACCATTCCAACGGCTGCATCTCGACCTCGGACGTGTTCTATCCGATGTCGCCGCAGTTCCTGTTGTTCGGACCGACGGTGACCAAGGCGTTCCTCGTGCCGTTCATGAACTACGCCGCGTCGGAGCGGTGGAAGTTCCCGTTTGCGCCGCACGATCTCGGCACGTACCCGAAGGCCAACGGCCAGATCTATGGTGACGGCGAGCGTGGCGTGAACAATCAGATGCCGGTCGAGGAAAGCGGCAACCTGCTCCTGCTGATGGGTGCGCTGGCGCAAATGGAAGGCAACGCGAACTTCGCGGGCCTCTACTGGCCGGTGCTGGAGAAGTGGGCTGAGTACCTGATTGAAAAAGGTTTCGATCCCGAGAACCAGCTTTGCACCGACGATTTCGCCGGGCATCTCGCGCACAACGTGAACCTCAGCGCCAAGGCCATCTGCGGTCTCGGCGCGTTCGCCAAACTCTGCGAGATGCGCGGCGACAAGGCCAAGGCCGCCGAATATCAAAAACTCGCGAAGGAGTTCGCCATCCGCTGGGCAAAGGAAGCCGATGATGGCGATCATTACCGGCTCGCATTCGACAAGCCGGGCACGTGGAGCCAGAAATACAACATGATGTGGGATCGCATCCTCGGCCTGAACCTGTTCCCCGCCGAAGTGCTGCGCAAGGAGTTGGATTACTACCGGAAGATCCAGAACAAGTACGGCCTGCCCCTCGACAACCGCAAGGAATACACCAAGCTCGACTGGATCACTTGGACCGCGACGCTGACGCAGCAGCGCGCCGATTTCGAGGCGTTGATCGATCCGATCTTCGTCTTCATGAACGAGACGCCCGACCGCTCGCCGTTGACCGATTGGTATCAGACCAAGACCGCGAAGAAGGTCGGCTTCACCGCTCGTCCCGTGATCGGCGGCGTGTTCGCACAAATGCTCTACGACAAGGCAGTCTGGAAGAAGTACGCGAGCCGCGATACGACGAAAGCCGCCGGCTGGGCGCCGATGCCGGAATCCAAGCCGGTCACGTTGAAGGAAATCGTGCCGACCGCGCAAGCGAAGCCAGTGGCGTGGCGATACACGTTCGAGCAGCCCAGCGGCGATTGGTTCAAACCGGACTTCAAGGCCGACGGTTGGAAGGAAGGCCCAGCCGGCTTCGGCACGAAAGGCACACCGGGCGCCGTGGTCCGCACCGAGTGGAGCACGGCCGACATCTGGATGTGCCGGGAGTTCGACATGCCAGAAAAGAAACTCGCCGACCCTCGCCTGTTCATCCACCACGACGAGAGCGCAGAGATCTACATCAACGGCGTTCTCGCCGCGCAGGTGCCGGACTTCATCACGGAATACGAAGCAGTCGAGATTCAACCAGCCGCGAAAGCCGCGCTTAAGCCGGGGAAAAATCTCTTCGCCGTCCACTGCCATCAGACCACTGGTGGCCAGTACATTGATGTCGGACTCATGGACGGCGTGCCCGGCACCGCGAGCGCCGTGCCAGTCGGTCCGCCGCCCGGCCTGCGGAAACTCATGGACACGCCACTGCGCGACCCTTCGATCTGTCGCGGCCCGGATGGGACATATTATCTGACCGGCATGAGCGAGCCGTTCTGGGGTTTCAACAACGAGAACGGCATTCGCGTCTGGAAATCCAAAGACCTCGCCGCGTGGGTTATGCCGCCGCACGACATATCTCTATCCTGCCGGAAATCGACATGCCCGGCCATGAACCGATCGCCTTGCTGGCATATCCCGAGTTGGATTGCCCATTACCAGTATCCGGCCCGATACCCGGCCGACCATGGTCGTTCTGTGTCGGAAACGAAAAGACGTATGCGTTCCTCGAGGAAGTGCTGGGCCAGATTGCGGACTTGTTCCCAGGGCCGTATATCCATATCGGCGGCGACGAATGTCCGAAGGAGCGCTGGCTCCGTTGCCCGTTGTGCCAGGCCAAAATGAAGGAAGAGCATCTGGCCAACGGCGAAGAATTGCAGAGTTACTTTATCCGGCGCATCGAAACATTCCTGCAATCCAGGAACCGCCTCCTGATCGGCTGGGATGAAATCCTGGAAGGCGGCTTGGCGCCAAATGCCACCGTGATGTCTCGGCGCGGCATGAGCGGAGGCATTGCCGCCGCCAAAGCTGATCATGATGTGGTCATGGCGCCGACCGAATGGACCTATTTTGATTATCCGAATACAACAGTGGAGAAGGTTTACAGTTTTGAACCGGTGCCCAAGGAGCTTACCGCCGCACAAGTGGCGCATGTACTGGGCGCTCAGGCGCAAATGTGGTCGGACACTCATCCGTCGGAAGACAGGATCGACGCCCTGGTGTACCCGCGCGCCGCGGCGCTGGCCGAGGTGGTGTGGTCTCCGGCAACCAACCGAAACTACGATGCATTTGTGGTGCGTCTGCAGCCCCATCTGCGCCGACTGGCCGCGCTAGGCGTGCGCTACAAGCCGTTGTCGACTCCCGGCACGGTAGTGGGCCACTGGACAACAGAACACACCTCGCCGACTCCGAAGGTTGGGGACTGGCCGCCCGCCCAGGGCCTCAAGGGCGCCGGCCGTTATGACATCACATTCCAATACGAACGCGGCCAGAGCCGTTATCAGATCCATGCCGTGGAAATTGTGCAGGACGGCAAGGTGCTGGCCACGGACAAACATTTCGGCTGGACGGGTGCCAGCGATAATCTGAACGTGTACCAAGTGGCTTTACCGCAACTCTCCGACACCCCATTGACCTTGCGGGCCACGGTCAGCACCGACTGGGGGCCGGATTCCCATGGGCGAATCATGATTAGGAAGACACAGTAGCAACTCAGCTCTGATCGCCGCGCTTCCCTCTCCACGCCGAGACTTTCTTCCCTTGCCCCCACCGCGCAATTATCTTCAAACCGTGGCTGGTTATCTGGATCGCCGCGAGATGAATTTAACCACAGCGCCAGGACTGCGTCCCGTGGCCTCCGAAACATGGCGGGAATTGATCAAACGCGTATGGGAAGTTGACCCGCTGCGCTGCCCGCAGTGCGGCCGGGAAATGGCGAAAATCGCGGTGATCAAAGCCCCAGTTGACATAACTGCCATTTTGCGACATTTGAACCTGTGGGAAGAACCGCCAGTGCGTGGTCCGCCGGGCGGCGGCACGGTTTATGAGCCGTGCTACGACGACCTGCCCGCTGCGGCGGAGCAGAACTACCAACCCGCCGCCGAGGAGGTCCAGGTCTTCCCGGATTACGACCGCAGCCCCGATCCCGAACCCGTTTACGATTAAAACGCCGCGGTCGGGTTTATCCTCGTGCCGCCCATATCCGCCGTAAGTGCGCTCCGGCGCGCGGTTTCTGGCCAAAAAATGCCGCCTAAAGGGCTTGACAGGCCCGTCCGCCAGGTAATAATTGCCGCATGAATATGTACGGCACCCAGGCGGCACGAAAAACGGCGATCCCCCAGCGGTCGCCCCCAAGCAATTTCTTATTTGCAACCTTTGCCTTGCTGGCGGCCTGCGGCGCCGCGTTGGCGGCCGAGGGCATGCCGGCAGGCAAGTTCGAGGGCAAGCTCGAACCATTCCTGGGCGAGCCGAAATTCGACCTGCAGCAGGTGTCCAAGGGTCAACGCCTGCCCAATGTTGTCGTGGCCACGGACGGGACCGTTCTGGCGGCGTGGGGGTGGGGCGGGGTGCGCGTGCGCCGTAGCGAGGACGGCGGCAAGACCTGGGAGCCGGAGATCGCGATCGGCAAGGGCTTACTCAGCGGCGGGGTTACGGTGGACGAAAAGAGCGGCGATATTCTGCTCTTTACGGAAGCCGGACATCCGCCCGCGCCGTTGACGATGTATCGAAGCCAGGACCACGGCAAGAGCTGGAAGGAAGAAGCCGTGACGATTCAGCCGGACAGCAAGGGGAATGTTCCCTCGATGTGCATGAACGAGCACGGCATCGCGCTGCGCCACGGTGAGCACAAGGGCCGGCTGCTGCGCCCGGCCCGCTGCTATGGGAAGTCAAACGCCCACAATGAGTGGCCCACCCATTACACAACCGCCATCTACAGCGACGACGGGGGCAAGACCTGGCAAACCAGCGATCCGTTCCCGGAGATGGGCACGGGCGAGGCGGCAGTGGCGGAGTTGTCCGATGGTCGAGTCCATTACAACTCCCGGAGACACTGGGCGCCAAGCGGCAGGGATCCCGACAACCGCCGTTGGATCGCGTGGAGCAACGACGGCGGGGCGACCTGGAAGGACTGCGCGGCCAGCAAGATCCTGCCGGACGGTCCCCGACCTCACGGATACGGACTCATGGGTGGCCTCGTCCGTCTGCCGGTCGCCGACCGGGACGTT
>JAPLSZ010000158.1:6511-26308 GCA_026398385.1 Kiritimatiellota bacterium
GCCACCATGGCACCGTCTGGGCCAGCTTCGACGGTGGCAAGACCTGGCCGCTGAAGCGCCTGGTCACCCAAGGGGCCTTCGCATATTCCTCGCTGGACGCGGGTCGCCCCGGGACGAAGAGCGAAGGCTGGATCTACCTTCTGTTCGAAGGCAGCGGCGCCCAGGTGGCGCGGTTCAACCTGGGCTGGCTGCTCAAGGGCGAGAAGACGGGCGATGGCGAAGTGCCGGGGTGGGTTTCGGAGCGGAAAGCCGAACACTGAATGCCGAATGTGGCACTGTTGAAACTGCGATGAAATTAACCACGGCGCCCGAACTGCGTCCCGTGGCCTCGGAAACGTGGCGGGAGTTGATCAAGCGGGTCTGGCTCGTGCTTCGTCTTGTCCTGCGAAGCTTCCGAGCGAAGCAGGAAGCGAAGGCAGCCTCCGCTGACTGCGCAGAGTAGCAGGGGTTGACCCGCTGCTCTATCCGTCGCGAGGTCGAGTCTATCCGCACGCCGCCCATATCCGCCGTAAGTGCGCTCCGGCGCGCGTTTTCTGGCCAAAAAATGCCGCCTAAAGGGCTTGACAGGCCCATCCATCAGGTCATAATCTTTCCATGAACACGTACAGCACCCAGGCGGCACGAAAAACGGCGATCCTCCGGCGCGTGCGCCAAAGCAGTTTCTTATTAACTTTTCCTTGGCACCACGGGTGAGTGTCCTCTGCTCACCGCGATGATTCCGGCATGTTGAACGTTCTCCAAAGGGCATCGCTGTCAAGTCGAGCGGCTACAGTCCTGAGGTCGCTCCTCACGGCGCGAAGTGATTCAAGGTCGCACCCGGCGAATTGTATCAGATGTATGAAAACCAAATCGCGATCCTCAACTGGGTTAAGGAAGCTGGTTGCCGGAGTTTCGCCCGGGGCCCTGGTGTTGTCAGGAAGCGTGCTCCTTTCCCTGATGCTCTCGGCAGCCGCCGTGTGTGCCGCAGATTGGCCGTCGTGGGGTGGACAGCCGTCGCGCAATATGGCCTCCGAAACGGAGAAGGGCCTGCCGGATGGGTATTCTCCCGGGGTAAAAAAGGACAATGGTGAAGTGGACCTTTCCACCGCCAAAAACATCAAATGGATCGCCAAGCTCAATAACAAAACCTTCGGCAGCCCGGCGGTGAGTCAGGGCCGGGTTTTTATCGGCACGGCGGGCGGTTCGCCCGCCGATGCCAGGATGCTGTGTTTCGATGAAGAAACAGGGAAGGAGCTGGGAACGTTTGTCTGCGGCCCTTCGAAAACGAAAACTGATAACTTCGGAGTGTGTTCGACTCCAACCGTTGAGGGCGATCGCCTCTATTTTGTGGCGCCGTACCCGGAGGTGATGTGCCTGGATCTGAACGCCTGGCTCAAGCCATCCGCCGCCGCGGCCGGCGCCGCGGATTCCGCCCGGCCCCTTGCATGGCGGTATGACATGGCAAAAACATTTCAGATCGTGCAGGATCATGTTGCCAGTTGCTCCGTTCTGGTGCATGGCGACTTTGTGTATGCCTGCACCGGTAATGGGCGTTATAAAACCCTTGAAAAACCGTTTTATCCGCTGACCCCGAGCCTGATTGCGCTCAACAAGCATACCGGACAGCTGGTCGCGCGTGACGATGAGCAGCTTGGCGAACAGCTCTGGCGGGGGCAATGGTCGTCGCCGTCGCTGGCCACGGTGAACGGGAAGGCCCAGATCCTCTTTGCCACCGGCACTGGTTATTGTTACGCGTTTGAGCCGGTGGATCCTGCGGCAAAGGTCGTTCCCGACCGATGGGTCACGAACACGCTGCGCGGCCCGATAGTGTATTATATCGACGTCAAAGATAAAAACACGGGCGGACGCTCCCCCGCGGAATACGCCAGGCAGGGCAACGTGCTCTCCTCCATGCCAAAGCCGGCGCTGCCGCTGGAATTCCGTTATTCGATCAACATGCCGGTCACCACGCCCGTTGATTCCATTCCGACGGCCAGGGTACCCGACGTGCCGATCCTGAAGAAGATCTGGTGGTTCGACTGCCTGCCGCCGGAATATCGAAATGCGCCGTTTTACGCGCGCCAGGCCACGGGGGATGGGCAGAAGCATCCGTGCGATATCATTGCCACACCGGTGTTTTACCGCAACAGGGTTTATGTGGCGATCGGCGGGGATCCGGTGCATGGCAGCAAGAACTGCAGGGGGAACCTGGTGTGCATCGATGCGACACAGACCGGCGATGTCACCCGCAGCGGCAAGGTATGGAGTTACGACGAGCTGAATGCATCGCTGAGCACGGTGGCTGTTGCCGCGGGGCTGGTGTTCGCCATTGACGAAGCCAGCGTCATCCACTGCCTGGACGCGGACACCGGGCGGAAATACTGGACCTACGCCCTCAGGGGCGATCAAGGCCCGATCAATTCCGCCCTGTTGGCAGTGGACGGCAAGTTGTTTGCCGGCAAGGCCATCCTGGCGGTGAGCAAGACGCTGAAAATACTCAGCACCATCGAGGGAAGCACACACAGCAGCAGCGTGCCGTGCGTTGCCAATGGCGTGCTCTTTACAGTCGCGGGTAAATCGTTATGGGCGGTGTGCGACAAAGGGGATAAAAAGCCGTAGGCGCAAAATAGTCACGGGGTCAAGGTTAGGGTTGCAAGGTGACATAGACACAATTGAGATCGGGTGCTGCCCTTCTGCGTGATGAGCAACCATTTCCACATTCTGGTGGAGGTGAGGTATGTTGCGGACGGGTTGGGCCGCGGCGCAAGAACGGGGCGCGCAAGCTGGCAGATGCGCAGACCGCGTTGCGCGCCATGCGGGCGCTTTAACCACGGCGCCCGAGCTGCGCCCCGTGGCCTCGGAAACGTGGCGGGAACTGCTCAAACGCGTGGGAGGTTGACCCGCTGCTGTGCCCGCAGTGCGGCCGGGATCAACTCGTTGGACGTATCCGCACGGCCGCCCTTCCCCATCCAAATGCTCGACCGGCTCATCGGAACAGAACGATCCGCCCAGCTACCCGGCGTGCAACCGGCTTTGCCCATGGACCGGCCGCCAGATTCAGGCTCTCGTTCCGCCTTGCCCCCGCCTGTCGGCGTGATGCTCTGGCCGCACATCAGGAGCATAAACGGCTTTTCGTTCGCATGAGGCAATCCATGAAAACCATCCCCACCGCCATCCTCGCAGCCGCGCTCATCCCCTTGCTTGGCGGAGGCGTGATCGCCACCGCCCAGGATGACGCGCCGGCGCCGAACAACACATCGCGAACGCATGTCGTCATGCCCGGCGAGACCCACAGCGAGATCGCGCGCCAGCACGATGTATCCGTCGCCGGCCTGATGAAAAGCAACCACCTGAAAGACGGCAACCGGCTGCGCGTCGGCCAGATGCTCGTCATTCCGCGGAAGCCTTGAACAGGCCGGCCGCAATGCTTTTCACGCTCCTGCCGCCCCTGAGCGTTTCAGGGTGTTTCATTCAAGCTCGGCATGCCGGCCGAGGATCTCCAATTCCCCTGCCGCGAGAACCGGACGGGCAAGATTCTACCCCGCGGGGTACTTTTGAAAGACCGGCCGCTGCGGCTTTAATCCTTCGCGAAAGGCCGCTCGCTTGAGCCAGGCGGCCTCGGCGGACCTGTCGCTGGGATGGTACGGCATGATCGACGACCGCCGTGGTGGGCTTGCGTTGCTCCGGTTCTTCTTGGTTCGGCGCGTATCCATACAGGCGCAGGGATGCATGTACAACAAAAATAGCGTAGCAAATAACGTAGCATGCAGATTATACGCTTCCGTTCTGGAATCTGGTGGAATCGCCAAACATGCTGATTCTATTGATTGTGCCGGAGGTGGGAGTCGAACCCACACACCCGTGAGGGCGCTGGATTTTGAGTCCAGTGCGTCTGCCATTCCGCCACTCCGGCCGCGGACGCCTGTATAGCAAGAAGGCGCGGTGCTGCCAAGTCCCGTAAGGGAGTGTGCCGCCGCCACACTCCCTCCCGCAACGAAACACCCACGCCCCGCTTTACATCCGAGCGGCGATGGATTAGTTTATCTCCACTTTTTCATCCGAGGCGGGGTCACCATGAAAGCGGTGCTGCAACAACACGTGCTGGTGCTCAACCGGCTGTGGCAGGCGGTGAACGTCTGCAGCGTGGAGCGGGCGATGACGCTGCTGTGCGGCGGCCACGCGCAGGTGGTGATGGAGCACGGCGGCGAGTTCAACACCTTCTCGTTCGGCGCGTGGTGCGACTTCTCCGCCGCGCACGCCGGCGAAGCGGAGGTGGTGCGCACGATTTCGATGCGCATCCGCGTCCCGCGCATCATCCTGCTTTTGTTTTTCGACCGGCTGCCGACCAAGGAGGTGAAGTTCACGCGCCACAATGTCTTCGCGCGCGACCGTAACACCTGCCAGTATTGCGGACATAAATTCGATCGCAAGGACCTCAACATCGATCACGTCGTCCCGCGCCAGCGCGGCGGGCTGACGACCTGGACGAATGTGGTCTGCAGTTGCGTGGACTGCAACCGGCGCAAAGGCAGCCGATCGCCTGAGGAGTCCGGGATGCGGCTCATCCATAAACCCAAGAAGCCGCGCTGGCGGCCGTTTGTGGAGATCCAGTTCGCGGTGGCCGCCGATCACAGTTGGCGGCACTTCCTGGATCTGGCGTATTGGAACGTTGAGTTGGGCGAGGATTGAAGCCACCGCGCGCGGCGGCCGCAAGGAGGGGGCATGCTCCGAAATCATGATGAGGTCAGCAACCTGTTCACAATGGGCGAAGGCTGTCCGCTCCACGGCGAGGAGCCCATGCGGGAGTGCGCATCCTGCGGCGCGGAATTCTGCTGCGCCTGCCACCCGCGCGCGCTGGTCTGCCCGGACTGCGTGGAACCCGGCGCTGAAGATGAGGAAAAGGGCGATCCCGACGTTGAGGACCTGAAGGGCCCCGACCTTCCGTTGGACATTACTCCCAGCCTCCCAGCCGGTGACGCGGACAACGAGGAGGAGCGCCCCTGACGCGCATCTTTTTCCCATCCCGGGGAAGCCGGGCGCGGCCAGCCGACGAACACACGCCATGAATGATGTCCTTACGCCCCTGATGGGGCAATACCGCCGGATCAAGAACGAACTGCCGGCGGGCACGCTGCTGTTCTTCCGGCTGGGCGATTTCTACGAGATGTTTTATGAGGACGCCCAGGAGGCGTCGCGCCTGCTCGACCTGACGCTGACCCGGCGCCAGCAGGTGCCGATGTGCGGCGTGCCGTATCACGCCGCCGAGATGTACCTGGCCCGGCTCATCAAGGCCGGCCGGAAAGTCGCCCTGTGCGAGCAGATGGAGGATCCGGCCACAGCCAAGGGGCTCGTGCGCCGCGAGGTCACCCGCGTAGTCACGCCCGGCACTGTGCTGGAGGACCAGGTCCTCGACGCCCGGCGCAACAACTATCTGGCGGGGCTATGCCGCGCCGGCGAAACTTTCGGCCTGGCCATGCTCGACCTGTCCACGGGCGAATTCTGGATCGAGGAGGTGCCCTCCCCGGCCGCCCTGCAGGACCACCTCGCCCGCGATGCGCCGCGCGAGTGCCTCGTGCCGGAGGCCTTGCGCGACGACCCGGCCCTCGCCCCGCTGCGGCCAGGAGCCGGCGCGCTGCCGCTCACCTTTCGCGAGGACTGGACCTTCGCGCCGGATTTCGCGCAGGACGTGCTGCGGCGCCATTTCCAGGTGCACTCGCTCGATGGGTTTGGCGGCGCGGCCTGCCCCGTGGCCATCCGCGCGGCCGGCGCGGTGCTGCACTACGTCACCGACGAGCCGCCCCTCGCCCCGGGTGAAGGCCGCCGCCGATTACCTGGTGATGGACGAGGCGACGATGGCGCACCCCGACCTGGTGCCGTCGCGCGCGGCGGCGCCCGGCGCGCCGACGCTGCTGAAGACGCTGGATGTCACCGCCACGCCCATGGGCGGCCGGCTGCTGCGCGACTGGCTGATGCGTCCGCTGACCGCCTGCGCCGAAATCGGGCGGCGGCAGGATGCCGTCGCCGCGCTGGCCGGGGACCGCGCGCTGCTGCGCGACCTGCGCGAACAAATGGTCGAGATCCGCGACCTGGAGCGGCTGATCGCCCGGCTGGGCGCCGGCGGCGGCAACGCGCGCGAGCTGCAGGCGCTGGCCCGGTCGCTGGGCCTGCTGCCGGCGCTGCAGGCGCGGGTGACGGGCCACGCCGCCGAACTGCTGGCCGCATGCGCCGTCGAACTGGCGCCGCTGCCACAACTGGTGGAGCTGATCGGACGCGCCATCGCCGACGAGCCGCCGCTGGCCATCAAAGAAGGCGGCCTCATCCGCCGCGGCTACCACGCCGATCTCGACGAACTGCACCGGCTGGCCACAGAAGGCCGCCAATGGCTGGCGGAATTCCAGGCGCGCGAGCAGGAGCGCACCGGCATCAAGAGCCTCAAGGTCCGCCACAACTCCGTCTTCGGCTATTACATCGAGGTCACCAAGAGCAACCTGGCCGCCGTGCCGCCGGAGTACGTCCGCAAGCAGACGGTGGCGAATGGCGAGCGTTTCATCACGCCGGAGCTCAAGGAGTGCGAGAACAAGATCGTCGGCGCGCAGGACAAGGCCATGGCGCTGGAGTACGAGTTGTTTCTCGAACTCCGCGCCGCGGCGGTGCGGGAGACGCCCGCCATCCAGCAGAGCGCCTCCGCCGTGGCGCGGCTGGACGTGCTCGCCGCGCTGGCCGACCGCGCGCTGGCGCTGAACTACGTCCGGCCCGTCGTCACCGCCCGCGGCGCGCTCCGCATCCGCGACGGCCGGCATCCAGTGGTCGAGCAGCTCGCCGACGCCGAGCGGTTCGTGCCCAACGACACGCTGCTGGATGACGAGGCCCACCGGCTGGTGATCATCACCGGTCCGAACATGGCCGGCAAATCCACCTATATCCGCCAGGTGGCCCTGATCGTGATCCTGGCGCAGATGGGCGCCTTCGTTCCCGCCGCCGCGGCGGAGCTGGGCATTGTGGACCGCGTCTTCACCCGGGTGGGCGCCAGCGACGACCTGGCCCGCGGCCGCAGCACGTTCATGGTGGAGATGCAGGAGACGGCCAACATTCTGCACAACGCCACGGCGCGCAGCCTGCTGGTGCTCGACGAAATCGGCCGCGGCACCAGCACCTTCGACGGCATCAGCATCGCCTGGGCGGTGGCCGAACACCTGCACAACCGGATGAAGGCCAAGACCCTCTTCGCCACGCACTACCACGAACTGACCGACCTGGCGCTGACGCTGCCCGGCGTGCAGAACTGCAACGTGCTGGTCCGCGAAACCGGCGACCGCATCGCCTTCCTGCGCAAGATCGTTCCCGGCGCGGCGGACCAGAGCGACGGCATCCAGGTCGCGCGGCTGGCGGGGCTGCCGGACGACGTCATCGCCCGCGCTCGCGAGATTCTCGGCAACCTGGAGGAAGGCGAATTCGGTGAGCAGGGCCAGCCCCAGCTCGCCCGCCGCCGCAAAGGCAAGGCCGCCGCCAGCCCGAACCAGTTGGCGTTCTTCTGATGCGACAGTGATGTTGACGCGGCCAGGCGAATGCACTACATTGTCGTGCCGGAGACACAACCATGACGACCTTGACCATCCGTTTGCCGGAAGAACTGAAGAGCGAACTGGACAACATCTGTCGCGATAGGAAGAAGGCGGTCAGCGACATCGTCCGGGAATCGCTGCACCGCTACCTGGCGATCGAGAAGTTTCGCGCGGTCCGTAAAAAAATCCTGCCGTTCGCCGAGGCGCAAGGCCTATTGACCGATGAGGATGTCTTTCGGGCCTTGTCATGAGGGTCATCGTTGACGCGAACGTGGCGATTGCCGCCGTCGCGGCGCGCGGTTTGTGCGAGGCGGTGGTTGAATTATGCCTTGAACGCCACCAACTCATTTTCTGTGCCGACCTCATCGTGGAAATGCGGGAGAAACTCACCCGCAAACTCAAGGTGCCGCCGCCCACAGTCGCGGAGTTTCTGAAGATGCTTTGTGCCCATGCCGAGATGCTGGAACCGGCTGCGGTAGCCAGGAATATCTGCCGCGATCCCGATGACGTGATGCTGCTGGGGCTGGCCGAAGCCGGCCATGCCGATGCCATCATCACGGGCGACAAGGATTTGTTGGTCATCAAGAGCTATGCCACCACGCGCATCTTGACGCCGCGCGAGTTTTGGGAGCTTCACAAGCAGGTGGCAAGGGATTAATCGTCTCATAATAGAGCCTCTTGCAAAACTCCCGCGGACGCGACGGAGCGCGTCCCTCCAGTGCAGAAAAGTGCTGTTTCCCGCGTTCCTTGGAGGGCCACGCTCCGAGGCTTTCCAAGCTTTGAAAGACGCCGCTTGCGTGATGAACCGGCAGGAACTCGCTATCGAAACTTATCCACGACCACTACAGCGCTCACCTGGTTGGAAGCATTCAGAATCACGTTGCCCGCCACGAACCGGCTGGACAGCGGTCTTCGCCAAACCCAGAATGCCGGAAATGATGTTGTATAGGGCTTTTTTTGCTCCAACAGGAATTGAATCTCGTCGAAGTTTATGATGCTGGTAAGCTGATCTTTTAATTTTCTCACATCGGCATACCTGAAAGCGGGGTTCTGCCAGAGGAAAAGGAAGAAATTGTCGGGCAATGGGATCAAGATCACCACCGTCGCGTGCTGGGTAAAAATCGCGGGGCGGAGAATCCTGTTGATACGTTCCACGACGGGCGGGCGCAACCGTTCTGATTCAAGCAGCTCCTGCCCCCTGATTTGCATCGCTGGGTCGGCTTGCATAGCTCCGCGTCGGCGGGCGTCAGGTTGGCCGACACCTCGGCCAGAATCGGCAAGATCAACCGCCGTTCCCCGATATACCTGAGGTAGTGGACGGTGCCTGTTATCAGGAACACAGCCAGCGTCAGGATCCCCAGCATGGTCCAAAACTGTTTCTGATTCGCGACCCCTTTTCGGACCACGAACTTGCCCAGCGCGTGCAACCCAAAGAGCGCGAGGCCGAGCAATACCAAATCCGACAGGTACCCGGTGGCGGCGGCGTAATAGGCATGCGTGGCGTCACTAACATCGCCCAACAGCGCATCGCAACCGTGATGCCACGCGAACATGAAGCCATGCCGAAGACCGCGCACAACGGGTTGCGGATCTTGTCCAGACTGCACCAGTTGTCCGGCGCGGGACGCGTTGCCGTCGGCGCCGATGACCATCCAGAGGACGACGAGCGCGGGTGCCAGCAGCACGCGGGATGTCATGCTTTGCAGTGTGCGGTTCAGCGCGACAATCAGGAAAATACTGCCGGTATAGAGCACGCCGACAAAGAGGAACATGTTCCTGAAGTCATTCGGGGTCACCCGGCTGTCATAGCCAATATTTCCCAGGCCCCCGATCAGAAAGGCCGCGATATGAAACTTCAGAAACCACAAGGCCCGCCGCACATCCGCGCCGAAGGTTGGGGCCGGTGGCGTATCGGAAAGGCGCAAGGCCAGATAAAGCGCGGCGGTGAACCCGAAATAGACATAGAGCGCCATCGTGCCCGCGAAAAGACAGCCGCCACCCAGATCGGTGCTGCCCTGGAAGAACAACAGGTGCTCCAATCTTCCCGTCACTTCTGGCGGCGTATAAAATACGCCACCCATAAGCCCGGCGACGACAAAGCTCATGGGCAGGAGCATGCCGGGGCCGAGCAAGAAAGTTACCACAGCCCGGAGGGTGAATCTATTTTTCGGAACAGAATCAAGCCGATCCATGTGTCGGAGCTTATGCTCTACAAGATAACAGTCGAGTACAAAGGCGGGGCGGACGGGGGATTGGTGGGGCCAGACCGCCAGTCCGGGCGCGGCATCCCGACGCAGCATCGGGATGCCCTACCCCAGACGGCGGAACAAGGCTGTTCCGCCCTACCTCAGCGGCAAGCTTCGCGACAGGCCGCTGGTCGACGGGTGCCGCAGAGGTTGCACGATCACTTTTTTTCGGCGGCGGCTTGCAGGCGCTTCAGCGCGGCCACGTCGATACGGTCCTTTTCGCGCCAGCTTTGCTGCTTAAGCAGGATCAGACCTTCGGCACCGAGATAAGGGATGCGGATGCCGTCCAGATCGTGCCAGCGCCGGTAGGCCAGCAAATCCTCAAAGGCGCGGCCCTGCAGGCGCACGAAGATGTCCACCGGGAAATCTTCGACCACGCGAATGGCGCCTTCTTCGTCGGGGAAATCGTCCGGGGTCAATTCGCGGGCGGCGCCTTCGCCGAACTCCCGCAGGACGGTCAGCAGCTTTTCCAGATTGGGACGCTGGCGGGCGACCAGGATATCCACGTCCTCCGTGGCCCGCACGAAGCCGCACAGCGAGCAGGCCACGCCGCCGACGCAGAGAAAGTCAACCGGCGCGGCGGCCAACGCGGCCAACAATTTTTCGAACGTGGTCAGGTCGGGCTTCATGGGACGGCAGCAGTCCAAGATTACGCAGGCTGCGGTTCAGACGGTCGAGCCTCACGAGCGGACGCTCCACGCGCGGGCGGCCCACTTGTTTGCGGATTGTTTCGTCGCCGTTCATGACTTCAGCCTAGCACAGGCGCGGACGTTTCCAAGCAGGATCAGTCGAACTGCAGGAACACTTCCTTGGGCAGATTGAGCGGGCGCCAGCGGGGCTGGGCCAGGGTGCCGATCAGCCGGAATTCCAGCAGCTTGGTCACGGGGAACGTCAGCAGGCGCAGGAGCTCGGCGGTCAGGCCCTCCCGCAGCAGTTGAACCTGAAGCTGGAAGTCCAGCTCGCCGCTGAACCCGTAGGCGCCATGGCTGCTGAGGCTCAGCATGCTGCCCTTGATACGCAGATCCTCGGTGTGCGCCTTCTGGTCGCGCAGGGTGAACGACGACGTGAGCTCCGTCTGCGACAAGTAGCCCAGGCCGGGGATGATCTTGCCCAGCATCTGGGCGAGGCCCCCGAACAGCGGGATGCGGAAGAACTGGCCCTCCTTGATATGCACCCAGCCCTGGCCGGTGGTCGAGGCCGCCAGATCCGGTCCGATCACGCCGGCCACCCGCGCTTGGGCGGAGAGCCGCCCGGTGTACGCCTGGTTGGTCTGAATGCGGCCGCTGCCCAGGGCTTGGACCAGCAGGGCGAAATTTGCGTTGGTGGCCACGGCGTTGACCTCGTAGGCGCACTGGGTGGCGGAGGCGATGTTGCCGAACACCGCCGCGCCGGCAAAGGGGCCTTCATAGATCACGCCCGCCACGTTCGTGACCACCAGGCTCGGGCCGTCGAGCAGCAGGTCGAATGCGGCATGCTCCGCCAGCAGTTTGCGCCAGCCCAGGCGGGCGCCCTGCGCCGAGACGCGCAGGCGGTTGGCCCCCATCGTCGGCCCAATATCCAGCCGTCCGCACACTACTGCGTGCAAGGGTTCCCGGAACTCGAAGTGCCGCAGGAACCGGGCAAAGTCCTCCCCGATCATTTGCGCGACGGCCTGCGGCTCGGCCGTACCCTCCGCGTCCAGGTCAAGCAAGTTATCCTCAAAATTAATGACCGCGCGGCCGCGGCTGCAGCCTTCCTCGCGCACGACGAACGCGTCCTGCAAATCCAGCACGCTGTCGGACATGGTCAGCTTCGCGCGCGCCGACACCACCGGCACGCCGCGGAAGGAAAAGTCCCGGACGGCGACGCGACCGGACAGTCGCAGGGGTGCCGCCGCGCTGCTGGGGCCGGAAAAGGACAGCTCTGTTTCCGGCGGCGGCCCGGAAAACGTCACTTGACTGAGCAGGTTGGCTTCATCGGCCGACAGGAGCGGCGCGAGCGCGTGGGGATCGAACGACGTGCGCACCTCGCCTTGGAACCGGCGGGTCGTCAGATCCACCGTGCACCGGCCCTCTAATCCGCCCCGCTGGCGGTCGCGGCCGATTACGGCTTTGATTTCCGTCAGGGCGAGCTGCGGCCCCTCCCGCCGGAAGACGGCCTGCACCGACGGCAGGGCCACGCCGCGCGCCGCCACCTCCCGCGCGGACACCCAGCCACGCAGCGTATCCAGCACCTGCGGGACGGACGCCGGGCCCGCGTTGACTTCGAACGACAGCGCGCCGCGCACCGCCACGCCGGACCGATCATACGCCGCGCGCACGGCCGCCGGCGCCAGCGACCGCAGCGCCGTCGCGGGCAGGGAACTGGTCAACCGGCCCTGCACCTGGAGCGTCGCGCTGTTGAACGTTCCGTTCATCTCCGCCTGTTTCATGCCCTGAACCACCCAACCCCGCCCCGACCAGGCCGGGCCGTGGCCATTGACCTCAACCTGCCAGCGCGTCAAGGCCACACCGCGACAGCGTGTTTCCTGTCCTGCGACCGCCAGGTGCACCTTATTACTGGCCGGCTGATCGGGCCACACGTCGAACTCGAAGTCACCCTGCGGCGGCTGGGTGACAGCCAGGGCGCGGAGTTCCTCCAGCGCGCGGCGCAGCCAGGCCGGCGGCGGGTGGTGGATCTGCGCCAGCGCGGCTTGTAAATCGGGCGGCGGGCGGGCGGGCGTCGCGTGCGGCGCAGGTTTCCGATGCACCCAGCCGGCGCCCCGCCAGCGCATGCCGAAAACCTCGGCCCGGCACCGCACCAGGCGCACGCCCTCCGGCTCCACCCGGACGTACGCGGAAGGCAGGTCGAGACTGATGTTCAGCGCCTCCGCCGCGCCGCGTCCGGTCGCGCCCAGATCGAGCGCGAGGCGGCCCTGCCGGACGGTGATGGCGGTCAAGCCCAGCTCCCGCCGCCACCACGCGCGCGGGTCAAAAGCCAGGGTGATTCTTTCCGCGCGCAGGGCCGGCCGCCCGGCGGTCGGCGTCTCGAAAACGGCCACGTCATCCAGCGCCACGCCGTTGAAGATATCCAGCCGCACCCGCTCCACGGTCAGGCGCAGGCCACGGGCGCGCAGCCGTTCCAGCCCTGGCTCCACCCAGCCGCGCGGCACGCCATAAAGACTCAACCAGACGACCGTCAGCAGGCCGGCCAGCACGCTCCATTGGACCAACACCACCAGCCGGTGCAACACCCGGCCGCAGCGGGACAGGATGCGCCGGAGGCGGGCAGGCCGGCCGCCGCCGGCTGCGGGCCGCGGTTCTTTTGCTGGCGCACCGGGCATTTCTTTCTGTTCCGCCGGCGAGAGCGGCACGGCCGGCTGGAACCAATCCCTGCCGAGCAGAGCGATTACGTCCGGATCCAGCACAAACACCAGATCCTGCCCGCGCCCCATGGCGAAGCAGCCGCCCTCCGTCGGCACACCGATCAACCGCGACTTCGCCAGCCCGGCTTCGGTCTTGAGTCCCAGTATAAGCGTCAGGGCGGGCTGCGCCAAGCCATACTTGGCCGGATCACCGGCCTCGTCGGCCACCAGCCGGACGGCGGTCAGGCGGCTGACGGCCTGGACAATCCGGTTCACGGCGTCTGGCTGCACCGCGCCTTTCTCCGGCGTAACGGCCAGGAAATCGTTGGTGGCCGTCGCGCGCTCGACGGCCTGCGTCTGCCCCGGGCGCACCCGCAGGAGCTTCAGCAGGTCACCGGAAGACAGGTTCAGAATTTCGCGGCTGCGGAAGACCAGCGGGTCCACGGTCAGGTTGGTCAGCAGGCTGCCGGCGACCTCATACGGCGTCGCCTCGTGTTCCAGCTTGACCACGCGGCGGCCGCCGGCGCGCGGCGCCGCGCTGACCAGCAACATCTGCTGGTCCTCGCCCGGCGCGCCCGCCTTCGCCACAGCGCCGGCGACCGGCGCGCCGTCCGGCGGAGCGCGTTGCAGCGTCAGTTTCCATTCCGGCTCCGTCAGACCGAGAGCGGTCAGGTTGGTCGCCGCCGCATCCAGGAACGCCTCGATGCGCGCGCCTGTCATTGAGCCAAGGAAATCCTGCACGCGCTGGCTGTCGGCCCGGGCCTGGCGCGGCTGCTGCAGGCTCCAGCCGCCGGCGTCTTTCTTCAACGCTAGTGTCCGGCCGCCTTGCTGCAGCCGGATACCGCCGACGTCGTTGGCCGGGAGCGTGAGCAGCCGGCGGTCGCGCAGTTCGTCCAGCTTGAGCATCAGCTTGACCAACGGCTCGACGCCGACGGTGACCACCGCCTTCTCCGGCGGCAGCGCGGCAAAAACCCACGGGGCGTTGGTGCTGGTGTGCTTGCCAAGCAGCAGGGTCTGCTCGCCGGTCTTGTCGCCGGCGTTCAACACCACCCGCGTGGCGCTTTCATCCAGACCGTAGGGCGCCAGGTCGGCGGGGTTGTCGCTGACGAAATCCACCGCCTTCCAGTCGAACAGCAGTTCGAGCACCTCCTGCACGGCGGCGCGGTCGGCCCGCGCGACGAGCGGCTGCTGGAATTGCCAGTCGCCGTGGTCGTTCCTGGCCAGCTGGAGGAAGCGTCCGCCGCCGCGCAGGTCGAAACGCTTGACCGTCTGGGCGGAGTCCTTGAACAGCGCGTGGTCGCGCAGGGCGGCGACGCTGGCGGGGCAGAGGTTGGTCGCCGATGCGTCCGTCGCGATCACCTCCGCGCGGGCCGCATCCTTAATGTACAGCGCGCCGCCCAGCGGCGCCGCGCGGCCGAACAGCACCGTTTGCCGGCGCGCGCCCGCGCCGAGCGTGATCCGGATGCGGGCGGGCTCGAGACCGTAGGACGCCAGCGTCAGGTTGCCCGCGCGGCGCTGCGCCGGCGTGATGACCTCGCCGCGCGACAGGCGCTCCAGGCCCGCGAGCAGGCGATCCACGGCCGCGGCGTCGGCGCGCGCCGCGATCGGCCGGGTCAAGCGCCACTGGCCGTTGGTCTGCACGCAGGTCACCTGCAGGTTGGAGGACGCCACCGTGAACTCCGTGATGCGGCCCGGCTCGATGGTCAGGGCCTTGCGCGCCTGCTCCTCGCGCATCCGGGTGGTGTCCGCCCGGCGGTCCACCCAGAAGACGTAGGCGCCCAGGCCCAGCACGATCAGCAGCAGCACCAGGGTAGTCTTCAGTTGCATCGTTCAGGCCCTCCTCCGCAGCCAGACCAGCACGCCCCACGCCGCCACCAGTCCGGGCAGGCCGGCGATGACGCACCAGCCGAGCAGGCGCAACTGCCGCCGATCCAGCATCAGCCGCAGTTCCTCCACCGGCTTCGGCGCGATGGCCATCAGTTCCTTGCGGTCCAGCAGCCAGTTCATCGCGCTCAGGAAGAAGTCGGCGTTGCCGCCGGCCAGCGCGCCGTTGGAGAGGAAGTCGGAATCGCCGAACACGACCAGGCGCACGGGCTTGATCTGCACGTCGATGCCCCCGGCGGCGCCCTTTTCGACCGCCGCCGCCACGCCCACCGGCCCCTTCCGGTCCTCGCCCGGATCGTAACGCATCGGGTTCTGGTCGGTGCGCGTCTCGGCCCAGCCGCCCGCGGTGCATTTGGCCAGCACCGTCACGCGCGGCTTGTCCGGCAAGCTTTCCGCACTGGCCTCGGCGCCGCCCACGGCCTCCACCGAGCGCGGCAGGTACAGGATCGACACATTGCCGCGCAACTTGTCCGTCACCGGGTGGGCTTCGTACTCCGTCAGGAACAGCTCCTGGCCGCTTTGCGTGCGCGTCGGGTCCACCACCACGTCGTCGCCGACCTGCACGCCCCAGTCCTTCAGCAGCAGCGCCAGCCCCGGCTGTGTGATCGAGTCCAGCAGGCACAGCACCCGGCCTTTTTCGCCGATGAACTGCCGGAGCCGGTCCACTTCCGCCGACGCCAGGCGCTTTTGCGGGCCGGCGATGACCAGCAGGTCGGCGTCCGCGGGGACGACCTGCTTTTCACCCAAGTTCAGCTTCCGGATTTCGACGTTATCGCCGCGGATATCCTTGGCCAGCGTGGAGTAGCCGTTGCGCCGGTCGAAGCTGTCCGGATCGCGTTCGCCGTGGCCCGCCAGGAAATACACCGTGGGCCGCCGCGCCTGGGTGACGTTCTGGATCGCCGATGAAAACGCCTGCTCGCCCTTGAACGCGACCCGGCGCGCCGGCTGGCCGGACATCATCCCGGAATAATCCATTTCCACGATGTCGTCCACGGTCACGTGCTTCACCCGCCCGCCGTGGTCGAACACCACGACGTTGGGCTGGTCGACCTGGTATTTCTTGGCCAGCAGCTCCGTGCGCGCCAGGTCGCGGTCCGGATCCACCTGCTGGATCCGGATCAGCTTCGACGCGTATTGGTACTCCTTCAACAGGTTGTCTACGTCCTCGTAAATGTCCTGCCGGGCTTGGAAGAACACCACCACGTCGATCGCGTTGGTCAGGCTGTGCAGCAGGCTTTTGGTCTTGTCCGAGAGCTGGTACATCTGCGTGCGGCTGAGGTCGGCCCGCCGGTAATGCCGGTACCCGAGATAGTTCAGCAGGCCGCCGAGCAGCAGCGCCAGCGCCAGCGCCACGCCGGTATTCAGGCCGATGGCCAGCTTCAGCCCGCGGCTCTGCGGCCGGCCGTGTTCCTCCGCCGGCGCGCCCGCGGGTTCCGCGGCAGGGCGTTCCTCCTGGTGGGTATCGGTCATGCTGGCCTCCTTATTTCCACTTGCGCGCCTCGACGACCTTGACGGTGGCAAACAGCATCAGCGCCGTGCCGGTGAGATAGAACACGATCGGGCGCGTATCCACCACGCCCCGCGCGAAGTCGCGCATGTGTGCGAGGGACGAGAAATACTGCACCACGTTACGCGCCGCTCCGTCGCGGAGGATAAAGCCCAGGAAGCCGCTGAAGAACGCGACGCAGACCAGCGCGAAGCAGATGATAGCCGCGACGATTTGATTGCGGGTCAGCGCGGAGCAGAACAGGCCGATGGCGAGGTAAAACCCGCCGATCAGCAGCGCGCCGAGATAGCCGCCGGCGATCGGCCCCAGGTCCAGCGGCGTCGCCGGGCTGAAGACGCGCAGGATGATGACGTACGCCGCCGTGGGCGCCCAGATCACGCCGTAAAAACTCAGGGCGCCGGCGTACTTGGCCAGCACGACGGCCGGATCGGTGACCGGCGCGGTCATGAGCGTCTCGATGGTGCCGGAGCGTTTCTCCTCGGCCAACAGCCGCATGGTCAGCAACGGCGCCAACATCAGCGTGGGCATCCAGAAGAAGAAGCTGTCGAACAGCAGGCCCATGACGGGCGCGCCGGCGGACCCTGCGCCCGCCAGGGCGGTGGCCAGGATCGCGAATCCGCAGCCCATGATGAGCAGAAAGAAGATCATCATGACGTAGGCGATTGGCGAAAGAAAGTACGCCCCCAGTTCCCGGCGCCACAAGGTGAAAAAGGCCTTCATGTCGGCTCCTGCTCCCCGCGCGTCAGCGCGGCAAAGATGTCCTCGAGGCTCTGCTTTTCCTGCCGCAGCTCGCGCAAGCTCCATCCGTTCCGCGCCGCCGCCTCGAACAGAAGTTGACGGATATCCTCGTGGCCGGAGCATTCCACGCGGAACTGCGTCCATTCGCCCGCCGCGTCCGCCGTCACGCGCGCCACGCCCGGCAATTGGTAGAGCTGCGGCGCGATCTCACTTTTCGAGCCGCGGATTTCGGCGACAACCTCGCGGCCGCCCTGCAGACGGGTGCGCAACTTGTCGGGCGTGTCGGCGGCGACGATCTGGCCGCGGTTGATGATCAGCACACGCTGGCAGGTCAGCTCCACCTCCGCGAGGATGTGCGTGGACAGCAGGACCGTGTGGCGCGGCGCGAGGCTTTTGATCAGGTCGCGGACGTGCCGGATCTGGTTCGGGTCGAGGCCGATGGTCGGCTCGTCGAGGATCACCAGTTCCGGATCGTGCACGAGCGCGTCGGCCAGGCCCACGCGCTGGCGGTAGCCCTTGGAAAGCTGGCCGACGATCCGGTGGCCGACGTCCGTCAAGCCGCAAAGTTCCTTGACCTCGCCGACGCGCTCACGCCGCCGGCGGGCCGGCAGTCCCTTGAGCCGGGCGCGGAACTGCAGGTACTCGTCCACCCGCATTTCCGGATAGAGCGGCGTGCTCTCCGGCAGGTAGCCGATGCGCCGCCGCACCTCCAGCGAGTGCCGGAACACGTCGAAGCCCACCACCCGGGCCTCGCCCTGGGAGGCCGGCAGATAGCAGGCCAGCATGCGCAGGGTGGTGGTCTTGCCCGCGCCGTTCGGCCCGAGAAAGCCCACCACTTCCCCCTTGGCCACCGTGAACGAAACGTCCGCGACCGCCGTGCAGCCGGCGTAGCGCTTCGTCAGGTGCCGCACCTCGATCATGGGTTCGCTCATCTTATGCTCCTCATCCAGCAAATCCACTCGGGGCGTTCAGGCGGACAGCCTGCTGGCGATCGGCCTCGGCCGCGGCCAGCCCGTCTGCCCGCGGATCAATCCCCCGCCGGCAGCGTCACCGCCGCGCTCTGCGAGATCAGCATCCCGCTCTGTTCACGCAGACTCACCACCACCAGGTTCACCGGCGCGCCGCGGCGGATATTCTCCAGGACCACGCCGACATCATCCAGTGTCGTCACATCGACGTTGTTGATCCGCGCCAGCAGCAGTCCCGGCCGGACACCGGCTTTGTAGGCCGCCCGATTCTCGGCGGCCGCCGTGATCGCCAGCCCCGGCCGGCCCTGCAGCGCCGGCGTGCGGCTGACCTCGCCCAGCGGCTGGAGGGTCAGGCCCAGCAGCTCCAGCGCCAGCTTCGCTCCATCCGGCCGCGGCAGTGGCCTCATCCGCGCGGCCAGTTCGCGGGTCTCCGTTCCGCGCCGCAGCGTCAGGCGCACGACCTGGCCCGTCGCGAGCGGCAGCAGCGCGCGGTGGTAATCGAACAGCGTCGCCACCGGCTGGCGGTTCAGCGCCAAGACCACATCGCCCTCGGCGGGCGCCTCGCCGCGCGGCGTCAGATCCTGCGCCACCTGCACGACCCGCAACGCGCCCGCCTGCGGCTCCACCTCGAAACCCAGCCATTGCTTCTTCAGCAGCCGCGGCGACAGCCAACGACCGACCAGCTCGCGCGCCCGCTTGACCGGCAGCGCAAACCCGATGCTCTGCGCCGCCTGGTAGATCGCGACATTGATGCCGATCAGCTCCGCGTCCAGATTCAGCAGCGGCCCGCCGGAGCTGCCGGGATTCACCGCGGCGTCGGTCTGCAGGATGTCCGTGTACAGCACTTTGCCGTCATACCGCGCCTCGCGGTTTTTCGCCGACAGCACGCCGACCGTCACGGTCTGCTCCAGCCCGAACGGGTTGCCCAGCGCGATGACCGTCTCGCCCAGCAGCGTGTCATCGTCCCGGGCGAACGCGATGGCCTGCAGCGGCGCGCGCGGCTCAATCTTGATCAGCGCCAGGTCATTGAGCGGGTCGCCGGCCAGGAACGCCGCCGCGTACGTCTGCGCATCCGCCAGCTTCACCTGGATGCGCGACGCGCGCTCGATCACATGGAAATTCGTCAGGATATAGCCCAGCGGATCGATAATCACGCCCGAGCCCAGCGAGTGGCTGAGCTGGTACTGGGGTGGCATGTGCTGCGCGTAAAAGTCGCGAAAAAACTGGTCGAACAGGTCACCGCGGAAGCGCTGCAGCGGGTCGGCGTATTGCACCTGGACCAGCCGCTCCGTGCCGATGTTGACGACGCCCGGCAGCGCCTGTTCCACCGCCGTGACCACGGGGGTCCGCCGGTTCACGCTGGCCGAAGCCAGGCCTCCGCTCAAAAGCCCCAATATCAGGATCAACGGTCCGCGCATGCCCGGCTGTCCGACAATATTCCGCATGAGACGCTCAATAAATTCGCCGTCCGCGTGGCGGCAGGACCAAGTCCGGCCGCCCGCCGCGGGCTGCACAGTTATTATGCTCACACGGCAGGCATAGTCAAGACGGCACACCGGGAACAGGCCAGCGTAGTGGCGCCGGAGCGCTG
>JAPLSZ010000158.1:26331-43981 GCA_026398385.1 Kiritimatiellota bacterium
GACCTTCCGGGGAGCGCCGCCGCCCCCGGCTGCTGTGCGGCGCGCCCGCGCGCCGAATCCGGTTAAATCTTTCTCTTTCTGGCTGGGCCAACCTAATCCGCGCTTCCCACCGCGCACCGGCATGCTATGCTACTCGCAGTGAAGGCACCGTCCAGACGGCACAGCGGGAGCCCGGCCGGTTCGGCTGGCGACGACGCGGCGCCAGAGACGGTTGCCGCTTTGTTCCCACGCGCCGTGCTTTACCCGCCCGGCCGGCCCGCGGCGCGCGGCGTGCGCGAGCGCGAACCACGGCGCGCGCCGGCGCCTTTTTCCGAGCGCCACCTGCAATGCGTCTGGTTCGATCCCACCCTGCGGCCGGCGGCGCTGCGCACCCAGCACGGCGAGGAGGTCCGGATCGAGGATCCCGGCGTGTGGAACCTGGAGGCCGGCCCCGATTTTCTGGGTGCGGCGTTGCGCATCGGCCCGGAGCAGCGGCGCATCGCCGGCGATGTCGAGATCCACAGCCATCCCGCCGACTGGGCGGCGCACGGCCACGCCGCAGACCCGCGCTATGCCCGCGTCCGCGTGCACGTCACTTTTCATCCCGGCGACTTCCCCGCCGACCGGTTCCCGCCCGGCGCGGTCCAGATCGCCCTGCGCGACGCGCTGGCCGCCAACCCGGCCTTCGCGTTCGAGAACATTGACCTCACGGCCTACCCCTACGGCCGGCCGGCCACGGCGCCGCCCTGCGCGCGGGTGCTGGCGGCGTGGCCGCCGGACAACCGCGAAGGCCTGCTGGCCGCTGCGGGCGAAGAACGTCTGCGACGCCGCGCCGGGCGGCTGGCCGCCAGCGCGGCGCGCGGCCCGGCGCAAGTCGTGTACGAGGAGGTCATGGCCGCGCTCGGTTACAAGCACAACAAGGCCGCGTTCCGCCGCCTGGCGGAAACCCTGCCGCTCCGCGCCCTGCGCGCGGAGTCGCACGGCAATCCCGAAATCGCCTATGCCCTGCTCCTTGGCGTCGCCGGGCTGTTGCCCGACCAGCTCACGCGGCGCATGGATGACGAATCGCGCGCGTTTGTGCGGCTGCTCTGGGACGCCTGGTGGCGCGGCCAGGAACGCTGGGCCGCGCGCGTCTTGCCCGCCGCCGCCTGGCGGCTCTCCGGCCTGCGGCCGCTCAATCATCCCCTGCGCCGCCTGGCCGCGGCAGCGGTGCTCTTCCTCGCCGACCCGACGCCCGACGAAGCCTGGCGCCAGCTGGCCCAGGACCATCCCGCCGACAGCCTCGACCGCGCCCGCCGCCGGCTGCTTGCCGTATCGCATCGCTACTGGGACCGCCGGTTGACGTTCAACGGGAAAAAGCAACGGGACGCGGCTGCGTTGATCGGCAACACGCGCGCCGACGCGATCCTGATCAACGTCTTCGTCCCCTTCCTCGCCGCGCGGCAGCACGCGGCGCCCTTCGCGCAGGCGCTGCTCGAGCAACTGCCTGCGGAGGCCGACAATGTCATCGTCCGGCAAATGGCCCACACGCTCTTCGGCCCCGATGCGCCGCGGTCGCTGCTGCGCGCCGGGCTCCGCCGCCAGGGTCTGCTCCAGATCTTCCACGACTTCTGCCTCAACGACCGCTCCCGCTGCGCCGCCTGCCCCTTCCCCGCACGGCTGATTCATGCTCACATTTCATGACCCGGCCGGGTCATGAAATGTGAGGGGTGGATTGCAGATGGACGGGGTCGGTGGTGTCGGATGCGCATCGGGCGCGAGGAGCGAGGGCGCGGATAGCGATGGTTCAGGGTTTAGGATCCGTGGTTCCCGGATGGCCTTGCGCCCAGAAGCAGGCTGCCGCGGGAGTCAGCGCAAAACATTTATATGTTCTTGTGCGCGGATAGCCGGAACTGCCGGTATAGCGCTCCACGTAAGCTCCCGCCGGATAGACCGCACCTTGCCAGGACATGCCGCTGCTGCTGGGCGTGGTCGGATCGCTATTTTCTTGCAGCACCATGATGGGTCTGCCATCGTCAAAATCATTCCACTGGTTTTCCGTGGCACCGCCCAGGCGCCTGATTCTGGTCGTGCTGTAAAAGCCTGAAGCGATTTTCGGCTCGGCCTTGTATTGAGCCTGGCTGAGTAAAAAACCCGCGCTGCTGCACTTGGCGATTTCACCGCGCACTCTGATTTTCTGCCGTTTGACCTGCTGAAACGCTTGTAGCGTCGCTTCCGGCAATTGATACGGGGCCAACAACACCGTACCCGTGCTGGTCAGCAAGGTGATTCTGTCACCGGAATCAACCGTGATAACCCTGCTGAAGGTCAATTCCTGACCATTTCTTAATTTGACGATGAATTCATCGGCCGTCACATGGTTCCCGACAGGGCTTTTTCTCACAGCCGGACTTTGCGGCACAAGCCGGCGGAGGAGGCTGGCCGGATCAGCGGGGTTGGACGCCTGCAGCAAGGCCACGGCCTCGCATACCCGGCTGTTGCTCAGCAGGCGGTCTTTTTCCGCGATCACCTCGGCCACGCCATTGGTGTCGTTTTGTGCCGCCATGCCTTTTTGCAGGTTCGCCAGGGTCTGCAGATACCTTTCGCCGGCGGCCACGATTTTCCGCGCCTGTTCCTGCGGCAAGGCGGCGGTCTGCGCGCGCCACCCGTCCTGCAGCTTGCGCAGCGCCGGCAGTTCGGTGGCCAGGGCGTTGGCCGGGATGTCGTCCGACTGCTCGAAGCGTTTTTTTTCCATATCCACGGCCAGCACGACCGTCAGGTTGCTGCCCGCCACCTGCCAGGCTTCCTCCAAGGCCGTCAGGCCGGCGAGATAGCGCTGCTGCGATAGTTTGGCGGCCTCCCGCTCCTGACGCTGCAGGTCGCGGAAAACCGTTTCAAACTGTTTCTTCAAATCGCTCAAACCGGGCTGGCCGGCGACCGGCGCGGGCGTGTTTTGCCCGCCGGCGACCCCCAGCGCCAGCCACAGGATAGACACGATGTTCGCGCTTCGTTTCATGGGTTGCGGCTAACCGGCGGCACGGTTATCCGCCCGGCGAGGCTCTCCTGTTACACGCCGATAGTGTAGTGTCCCGGAAATTACTAAACCACGATGCGGAAAACGGCCGGCTTTCACATTGGAGGGACGTCCCGCTCTCTCAGAAGAATCGGGACCGCGTCCGCAGCAGTTTTGCAAGAGGCTCATGTGGATAGCCCATTACGGGACAGTACACTAACATGGGCCAAAGGTTGCCAAAATAGATCCGGGAACACAAGCGGGGATTTGCCCCAACGCATAATCTGCTTGCGGGATGACGGCCGCTCAAGGAAACTGGCGCCGGAGTTCCGCATGTACCGACTGATCTTCTTGAGTGGCGCGCAGCAGGGACGCCGCGTGGTCATCCGGCAGGGGCCGGTGATCCTGGGCCGCCATCCCGACAGCGTCATCCGGCTGACGGATGAAGGCGTGGCTTTGCAGCACGCGCTGCTGGAAGAACGACCCGGCGGCGGCGTCAGCATTCGTTGCCTGGCCACCGATGCGCGGCTGATCGTCAATCGTCAAGCGGTCACCGAAGTGGAACTGCAGGACGGCGACCAGTTCGAGCTGGGATCGGTCAAACTGCAATTTCAAGGCCATGCCCAGCCCGGCGCGCCCGTGCGGATGCCGCGGGGCGGTCTACAGTCCATCACGATCGCCGCCGTGGTGTTGATGCTGCTCGGGCAAATGGCGTTTCTCGTCTGGATCTCGGCGTGGCAGTATGGGCGCGATGGGGTGGTGGCGTCCCTGCCCCTGACGCCGGAGCCTGCGTCGCCGCCCCCGCCGCCGGCGGCCGTCACGGTCCTGGCCAAGGCGCCCCCCCCGCCCAAGGCGCCCGCGGCCACCCTGGCAGGCGCACCGCCAGGTGTCAACCATTCTGGCGGCACAGACACGGTTGCGCGCGAGATCAAACTCATGCAGCAAGAAATGGGCGAACTGCGCCAGCAGGTGGCGTCCCTGCCGAAGCCGGCGGCCCCGGTAACGCCGCCACCGGCGCCCGCCGCCACCAACCCGCCGGTGGCGCCCGTGCCCAGTTCGCCCGCCGCCGAATCGGAAAACCCGGTCTGGGAGCAGGGCCAGCGCATGCTGCAGCGCGCGCTGGCGCAGGAGGCCGCGCTGGGGCCCGAAGCGCTGGACCATGAGCTGGAAAAAATCCAGATCATGGCGCCGGATTTCACGCCGCCTTACCAGGAACGCGCGCGGCTATTCGAACAGCGCAAAATGCCGCGCGCAGCCCTGACACAGTGGCGGGAACTGCAGCGCCCCACCGCCCAACGGGCAGAAAGCGAACGCCTGGCCGCGCTGGATCAGCCGCCGGCTCCGGTCCCCGCGGCGACAGCGCCGGCTCCGGCGCTCTCGAACGACGCGCCGCTGTCCCCGCCGGCCCCCGCCCGCGCGCCGGCGGTACGGATCGCCGCGGTGGATCAGCAAAGGTTCATGACCAACGAACAGTTCGACGAGATGCGCACGTTGCGCATCACCCTGGCGCCGCGGCCGGGCGCGTCGGCGGCCGACCCGGCCGGCGTCAAAGCCCTCGTGACGTTCTACGATCAGGATCGCGACACCGGCCACATCACGCCCACCAGCGCGGTCGCCCCCGGCACGGCCCTCCGCCTGAACGACGCGGCCACCCTGGCGGACCAGCCGGCGCTGACGGCCGCCTACCTGCTGCCGCGCGGCTTCCGCGAAAAAGAGACGCGCCAGCACGGCAGTCGGCGGCGCTACTACGGCTATCGCGTGCAGGTTTATTACCTGGGCGTGTTGCAGGACGAGCGCGCGCGCCCGTTGGATCTGCTGGCGCCCGATGTCAAACCGTAGCAGCAGTCAGCGCTGGAAGGAAAAGCGGCCGATCATGGTCCGCGCCGCGTAGTATAGCTCGAAGTCCGTCAACTCCTCCGGACCGGGAAGCAACGGCGGGATTTCGCCAAAGCGGCCATCCGCACGGATCAGCGCACAGACTTCCTCGAAATACGGGAGATGATCCGTCGCAAAATGCACAGCGCCCCCCGGCCGCAGGGTGCGCTGGAGCGCGTCCAGATAACGCGGATGGAACAGCCGGTGCTCGTGATGCCGCGCCTTCGGCCAGGGATCGGGAAAGAAGATATAATACGTGGCGATGGATTCCGGCGGAATAAGGTAGGCTGTCGCGTAGTACGCCTCCATCCGCAACAGCCGCACGTTGGTCAATCCATGCCGCACGACCTTGCGCTCCACCTTGCGGATGCGCCGCAGCATGCGGTCCACGCCGAAGAAGTTCACCTCCGGATGCGCCGCGGCCCGCGCCAGCAAAAATCGGCCCTTGCCGCAGCCTATGTCCACTTCGATCGGCCGGTCATTGCCGAAGTACTGCGCCAGCGGCATCGGCCACAGCCAGTTCTCCGGAAAAATCCGCACGCTGTCCCCTGTCGTTTCCACACACCCACCCTACCGGTTTTGTCGGCCTCAGAAAAGCCTGCAGACGGGTAATGGGTCAGTCATCTAGAAGGGGCGCAGGTGGCCTCCTGTAGCCGGGGTCGGTGACCCCGGCAAAGGCCCCGCAGAAGTGCCCTGGCGCAAGCCTCACCCCTCGTGATTTCACCAGCAGCGCTCAGCCGGCGATATGCTATACTAACCACATGCGGTACGGAGGGCTCATCGCGGTGCTGCTGGGGTTGGGGCCCGGCTTGGCCCGCGGCGTCGAATTGAAGATGCAGGCCGACCGGCTCTCGCTGCGCGCCCGGGATGCACCCCTGACCGAGGTGCTGCGCGAATTCGTGCGCTCCGGCGTGCGTGTCAAGCTGGATCCCGGCGTACAGCGTTCCGTCACTGCGGATTTTTCCGGCACCGACGTCCAGAAGGCCCTGGAACAGATCCTGTCGCCCTTTAGTCATGTGCTGACCTGGAAGGTGATCGCCGGACCGCTGGGCGCCTTCCCCCGGTTGGACGAAATCCAGGTGTTCCGCCCCGGGCAGCAGAGCTCGATCCAACCGCTGGCGGGCGCGGAGCGCCGCCTGGCCGTGGCCGGCGGGGCGGATCTCGGCCCGCGGTATGTAAAGGATGAGGTGCTGTTGGGTTTCCGGCGTGGCACCCGCCGCGAGGACGCACTGCGGCTGTTGCAGCAACTGGGTGGCACAATCGTTGGCAGCACCCCCGCGCTCGGCGTCTACCAGGTTCGTTTCGCGCCGGGCACCGCGGTGCCGGACACCGTGACGCAACTGGCGAAAAACCCGTTGATCTCCGGCGCGGAGCCCAACTATGTGACCGGCATCTTCGCCCCGGTTCCATACCCCGCCACCGGCGGCCTGCCGGCCAGCGGCACGATTCCCGTGGTCCCGGCCGGCGCGCCGGCTGTGGCCGTGCTGGATTCCGGCTTGTCGCCCACGGCGGAACTGGGCGACGCCGTGCGGGCGCGCTACGATGCCACGCAGCCCGACCAGCCGCTGACGGACACCCAGGGCCATGGCACGCAGATGGCCATGATTGCCTCCGGCGCCGTGGTCCCCTTCGACGCGGCCACCGTTTCCGCCGGCGCGCCCGTCGTGGCCATCCGCATTTTTGACGATAATGGCCTGACCTCGAACTATGACCTGCTGCTCAGCATCGACTATGCCTTGAACCAGGGCGCACGCGTGCTCAACATGAGCTGGGGCTCGGAGACGCCCAGCCAGTTTCTGAACTCGGCCATGGCCTACGCACAGTCCAAAGACGTCGTCCTGGTCGCCGCCGCCGGCAATACGGCCACCCCACAAACGATGTATCCGGCGGCATACGCCGGCGTGCTCGCGGTCGGCGCGCTGGGATCGGATGGACAGGTGTGGGACCAATCCAACCGCGGCGATTTTGTCGCGCTGACCGCACCGGGCGTGGCGCATTTCACGGTTGGCTATCAGGGCCCTCCGGGCGCCTATGCGGGCACCTCCATTGCCAGCGCCTATGTCGCACACGCCCTGGCGCTCTATCTGGCCAAACATCCGACCGCCACCGCCGCCGCCGCGCAAAGCGCCCTGCTCGCGGCCGTCACCGACGTCGGCGCGAAGGGCAAGGACACCTTGTACGGCTATGGCATGCTGGACGCAGCCGCGCTGACCCGATTGCTGAAGTGAGGGCCGCCGGAACGGGCGCTGTCCCGTAATAAGTACCAGGAACGGCCCAGGTAGTCAGAAGGCAGAATTCAGAAGACAGAATTCTTCACTGTCACGGCTCCCATGATCATAGAAAACATTTTGGCGGCGGTGCTGTGGTGCGCGGCGGGCGTGGGCCTCTTTTTCTACCTGCTCAACCACTGGGTGCTGAGGCTCAAAGACTACCGGGCCAAAGCTCCACTGCTGCTGCTGGCTTTCGCGGTGTTGACCCTGGGCGCGCTGGGCTATGGCTTCAAAACCGGTTACTCCCCGCAGGTGTGGATTCCGGCGGCGATCATGGTTCTGTTCGTACTGGGCGAAATCCGGCGGCTCGGGCGGCGGTGGCGCATGCAGGCCGCGGGGCCGGTGGCGCAGGACAACGTCGCGGTGGCGCTGCGCCGTCCGCTGCGGACCACCACGCTGGCCCTCCGGCGTTACGAGGTCCCCCGGCCCCGCGGTTGGCGCGGCGGGCGCTTACGCGTGGCGCTCGTGAGCGATCTGCACCTCAACGGCCTGCTGCCGGATGCGTACTACCAGATGGTGATGGAAAGGGTGACGGCTACCCAGCCCGACCTGATTCTTCTGACCGGCGATTTTGTCTGCCGGCCGGAGTTTGCGGAGAAGTTGCCGGCCCTGCTTGGCGGCCTGCGCAGCCGGCGGGGCGTCTTCGCCATTCTCGGCAATCATGACTACTGGGCCGACGGCCCGCGGGTGGTCGCGGCGCTGCGGCAGGCCGGCGTGGTGGTCCTCGGCAACGGTACCCGGCGGCTGGAGTTTCCGGCGGCGGACGGGGAGCCCGACGGCGCCCGCGTGACCGCTGGCGCCGCCCCCGCGCCGGCGGCAGGCGGCGGTGCGGCCCTGACGCTGTGGGGCTGCGAGGATCCCTGGGGCGCGGGCCGCTGGCAACCGCCGACCCCGTCCGCCGCAGCCGACCACGGCCTCGTGCTGGCGCTCAGCCATACCGCCGATAACATTTTCCGGCTGAGCCAAGCCGGCGCCTTTGCGGTCTTCGCCGGCCATTACCACGCCGGCCAGTGGCAACTGCCCGGGCTGGGTCCGCTGATGGTGCCGTCGCGCTACGGCCGGCTGTTTCCGCACGGCCACTTCCGCGTGCGCGGCACGCACCTGTTCGTCACCGCCGGCATCGGCACGACGCGCATCCCCTTCCGCCTGTATTGCCAGCCGGATGTCTTCGTCGTGGATTTCAACTGACGCCGAGGGCGTGTCCGAGGGCCTCGCGCAGTTCCTTGAGCGTATACGGTTTGGATAGAAAGGCCTGGGGCCGTTCGGGATGCTCGCCCGCCATCACGCTGGCCTCATCATAACCGCTGGCCAGGATCACCGGCAGGTCCGCGCGCAACGCCCGGAGCGCGGTCAGCGTCTCCCAGCCGTTCCGGCGCGGCAATTGCGTCAACTCCGACACCTTCAACTCCGCGACGGCGGAAAGCTGGCGCTCCACTTCGCCGCGGTAGCGCCGCGCGTAGTTGCGATAGGAGTTGTAACCGGCGGCGACCAGGCCGCCGGCGAAAACGACGAAAATCAGCAGGACGACCCATCCCGTGCGGCGGCCATCATCAGCGAATTGTTTCAAGTTTAGCATGCTTGCCTGCGTTCTTTCAAATAATAATATAACACCGGCGCCACTCCTGCACGCAATTTCATTATCATGAGCCCTGATCGCGCTTGCCCACCAGGCCATCGGTGTATATACTTACCTGTACTGGCTATCTGCGTTTTGTTGGGGCGGGCAGGATCTAAGGGCTGAAGAGGGTCTATCCATGTCATATTCGATTGAGAAAACCCCGGATTTTGTGGAAGTCCACATCCGGGGGGATACGTCCGGGAGGGACGTGCTGACGGTGCTGGAGCAACTCACGAAGGAATATCCCCGCAAGGAGATCTGTGACCTGTGGGTGTTGTCCAGCGAATGCGTCATCCCTTTCGGGGCGTTTTCCACCATCGTGGAGAAACTAAAGGGTGCCGTGGCCAACGACTTCGTCGGATGCAAGACCGCCCTGGTCGTGACCGACGCCTTCCAGATGGCGCAGGCGGCGATGTACCGGCACGAGGCCGCCGCCCTGCCCTTCGAGATCAGAGTCTTCATGTCCCGGGACCAAGCCGTGGAATGGCTGAAGTCCGGGAGTGGCCCCACCACGCGCCACCACGCGGCAACTTGACTCGCGATCGCGGCAACCAGTTCCTGTTCGAGTGCCCGGCCAAAGCGGCCCCTGCCAGCAAGCCTCCGGCGGCGGCTTGCACTTATTGGGGAAGTGGATAAGCTGAACGCTGTTGCGGGGAGCGAGGCCCGGGTGGTGGAATGGCAGACACAAGGGACTTAAAATCCCTTGACCGCAAGGTCGTGCGGGTTCGAGTCCCGCCTCGGGCACCAGTCAAAAAGCCAAGCAAATATCATCATTTCCCGGCCGCACGTAGGCGGGTTACTTCTTCTTTTCCTTTTTGCCGTCCTGCTTCGCCACCGTCTTCTTCGGCGCAGCCGGTGCTGCGACAGACGGGTCCAGTTCCGGCGCGCCGTTGATTTCGACACAGAGCACGCTGTCCACCTTGTCCGGCGCGCCCGCCGGCAACTTGATTTTGGTGTGCAAGCCGTCCACCGTCGCGACGAGCGGTTGATCAGCCGCGGCCAACAGATAGGCCTGCTTCACGGCCAACTTCGCCGGCACGTCAAGCTGACCCTCCGCCGGCCAGTCGAAAATATGGAGATACAGCTTGCCGGGGCGGCTCGTGCACCGCCCCCATGCCAGATACGGGAACACGCTGGCGCTCGTACCATAGATCGCCTCGCCGTTGACCTTCATCCACACGCCGACTTCTTTCAGGCGTTCGATGCTCGGCTCCGGGATCAAGCCCTCGGCGGTCGGACCGACGTTGAGCAGGTAGTTGCCGCCCTTGGAGGCGATGTCGGCGAGGTTGCGGATGAGGATTCCGGTTGATTTCCAATTATGGTCATAGCTCTTGAACCCCCACGTGCCATTCATCGTCATGCACGTCTCCCAATCGCGACCGGGATAGCCCGTGGCCGGGATGTGTTGTTCGGGCGTCTCGGTGTCGCCCTTGAAGCCGCCGCCGAGGCGGTTGTTCATGATGATATTGGGTTTCAACTCCTGCGCGACCTTGTACAGCTTCGTGGCGCGTTCCGTGTTCATGCCTATCGGTGTGTCCCACCACAACACAGCGGGAAATTCGCCGTAGTTCGCGAGGATTTCCTTGACCTGCGGCACGGCCACCTCGTCAATGTACTTGTCCATGCTGCCGTCCTGCGCCGTCTTGTCCCAGTGGCCGCCCATGGCTGCGCCGCCGGGATGATGCCAGTCTTGGGCTTGCGAATAGTAAAAGCCCAGTTTGATCCCTTCCTTGCGACACGCCGCGGCCAGTTCCGCGAGTGGGTCGCGTTTGAACGGGGTCGCAGCGTAGATGTTGTACGGGCTGGCCTTCGAGTGAAACATCGCGAAACCGTCGTGGTGTTTGCTGGTGATGACCATGTACTTCATCCCCGCGTCCTTGGCGATCCTGACCCATGCCCCGGCATTGAACTTCACCGGATTGAACTCCTTGGCGTACTCGGCGTAGCGCGCCACGGGAATCTTGCCGCGGTTCATGATCCACTCGCCGATGCCACCGATCGGCTTGCCGTCATACGTCCCGGCCGGCACCGCATAGACGCCCCAGTGGATGAACAGGCCGAACTTCGCTTCGCGCCACCACGCCATGCGTGCGTCGCGCTGTTCCTTGGGCTCTTCCAGCGGCACGGCCGCCGCCGCCCGCACCGTGCCCAGCGCTGCCGCGCCCAGCCACGCACCCAGCATCACCGCGCTCACCATCTTCATGCCCTTGCTCCTTTTGGTTTGTATGCAAACGGCGATTATTGCCCGGCCGCTGGGGCCGGTCAAGCCCTTTATCCCGACCGCTCGGAGCGTCGGGATCAATCACGAAGCAACCGGAAGACTGGAACCTATCTCATGTTAAGACAGGTTCCAACCCTGGCCATCAGTGCAGGATCTCGCCCTTGGTAACATCGCCCGGCACATCAAGCAGTTGAATGCTTGAAATAGTCCGCATCGTCTTGTGATCAGCAAAGGTCCATAGAACCTTTTTGTCGCGTGTCACTTCGATAACGTGCGGCGCCTTGCCGAACTGTCCATGGCCAAGCCAGTTTGACATGACGGTACTGCCGTTCGGCAGGCGCTGGAGCCCCGTCATCAGTTTGAGGCTGATTCCAGGAAGATCATCGCTTGTCACCTGCCAGACGATCTTGCCGTCTTTATCAACTTCAATCACCCGCGATCCGCCCGGCCGGTCGCCGCAGGCAATAAGCGTGCTGCCGTCCGGCAGCCTGACACAGCTATGCGGACCGCCAGGAGCCGGAATCTCCCTGATAACTTTTCCTTTCGGATCATATTCCTTTACAACCTGCGCGCCATAATGTGCCGCAAGATAGTTGCCGTTGGCAAGAACCCGCACATGCCTGATGTAGCCATGTCCGCCATCCTTCCCCTCGGGGAGCAGCTTCACTTCTTTAACAATTTTGCCCGAAGGATCGACCTCAAGAAAACGGCCGGCATTGCACTCGCCGACAAACGTGTTGCCGTTGGCCAGCCGCTGACAGGCATAAATCTCGCTCTTGGACTGGTAATTGAAAACAACCTTCTTGTCCCTGGTTATTTCCTGAACACCATGCCCGGTGTTGAACAGCAGGTTGCTGTTGGGCAGCGCCCAGAGGTCATTGCATGTGCCCGACTTGTATTCCCACGCTGTCTTGCCTTCCGCAGAAACGATGAATACTTTTCCCTGCGTGTAATCGGTGCAGACAAAAGGATGCCCCTGCCCCGTCTGGATCGGCGGCTCAACCACAGGCGCAGCCGCCTGCCCTGCTGCCATAAGATCTGTTCCAATCAATCCAGCCACCACCAGGAAACCTGCAATCGTTCTTCTCATAATAACCCTTCCTATATGTTTATGCTCATACGCTCTCCGGAAATATCCCGGCCTTAATTTCGACAAGCATCGTCTAATCGCACACGCACGGCAACAGGGCGCCCCCGCCCGACTCCCACTGCCGATAGTAACGTAGGGTGACAGTGTTTTTCGCGATGATTTTCTCCATCAGCGCCATGAGCCGTGCGACGCCGGCGGCGGGCGAGCAGCCGTTGTCGCTGGTGAAGATCAGCAGCGTGTTGCCGGCGATGCCCGCCGCGTCGAGCGCGTCTATCACCTGCCCGAGCGCCCAGTCGGTTGCCATGACGAAATCGCCGTACGCGCCCAGGCCGGACTTGCCCTGCCACTCCTGGGTCGGGACGATCGGCCTGTGGGGCGAGGCCAGCGGCAACAGCAGAAGGGTTGTGAGAACGAGGGTTTTCTGCGGTTTGTTCATTTAGGTTTCTTAGGCTTAGGTGCCGTGGCTGTTTTTTGGGATGACGGGTGTTTGTTGGCGAACTGGTCGTCGTCCTTTAGCTCTTTCTTCAGGCGGTAGAGTTCGGTCTTCAGTCTCGCCACGGTGTCGGCCTGGGCGGGATCGGCGTAGAGGTTGTGCAGTTCCTCGGGATCCTTGACGAGGTCGTACAGCTCCCACTGGTCTTTCTTCCAGAAGTAGATCAGCTTGTGGGTCTCGGTGCGGACGCCGTAATGGGCGCGGGTGTTGTGGTCGCCGGGGTCATGATAATAGCGGTAATACCAACTCGTGCGCCAGTCCGCGGGCCGCTCGCCTTTGAGCAGCGGCACGAGGCTGCGGCCCTGCATGTCGGCGGGGATGGGCAAGCCGGCGGCTTCCAGGAAGGTCGGCGCGAAATCGACGTTGATGGCCATGGCGGACTGGGTCGAGCCGGGCTTGGCCATGCCGGGCCAGCGCGCGAGGAACGGCATTCTGATCGACTCTTCGTACATGAAGCGTTTGTCGTAGAGGCCGTGGTCGCCGAGGAAGAACCCCTGGTCGCTGGTGTAGATGACGAGGGTGTTCCCGGCGAGACCCGACCGGTCGAGGTAGTCGAGGAGGCGGCCGACGTTGTCGTCCACCGACTGGACGCAGGCGAGGTAATCCTGCATGTAGCGCTGATATTTCCACTTCAGCAGCGCGTCGCCGGCCAGGCCGGTCGGCGGCGGCCCTTTGGTGTCGCTCGTGTTCAGGTTCTCCAGCACCTTCTGCGTGCACTCGCGGAGGGCGTCGGCGCGCCCCGCGTAGTCATCGCGCAGGGTCGCCGGCTCGGGGATGACTTTGTCGGCGAACAGCGCCTTGTGTTTCTCGTCAGGCTGCCAGTTGCGATGCGGGGCCTTGTGGTGGCACATCAGGAAGAACGGTTTGTCCTGCGGGCGGTTTTTGAGGAAGTCGAGGGACAGGTCGGTGATGATGTCGGTGACATAGCCGGTGACGTTGGTGGTGCCGCCGGGAACGAGAAGCCTGGGGTTGAAGTAGTTGCCCTGACCCGGCAGGATCATCCACCGGTCGAAGCCGGTGGGTTCGCTGCCCAGGTGCCACTTGCCGAATATGCCGGTGTGGTAGCCGGCCGCCTGCAGATACTTCGCGACGGTCGGCTGGGAGCCGTCGAAGCGGTTGAAGACCGGGACTCCGTTGATGTGGCTGTATTTGCCGGTGAGGATGCAGGCGCGGCTCGGCGTGCAGATGGAGTTAACCGCGAACACCCGGTCCAGCCGGACGCCGTCCTTGGCCAGCCGGTCGAGGTTGGGCGTCTGGTTGATCCGGCTGCCGTACGCGCTAATGGCATGCGCCGCGTGGTCGTCGGACATGATGTAGAGGATGTTCGGCCGTTTGGAGTCGGCGGCATGCAACACGGCACACTGCATTAACAGTAGAACGGGCAGGGCAAGGAGCATGGATTTCATATGGCTTGGTTTCATGTTATTCTTTATCTGGCTGCGAAGAAATTGCTTGGGGGCTGACGCGCATGCGAGAGCGAAAGCGGGGTTCGCAGAGCAGGAGGAAAAGGGGGGGGGTTAATCGTACTCCGCGGCACCCTGCTGGGGCAGCACTTTCGGTTTGCTCACACGGCCGGGTGGCCGGACGCCCGGACCGGCGCCATTCCGCCCGAGGTCGGCGTCCATCTGCTGGATCAGCGCCTGCAGCTTGGCCACCACCTCCGGATGCTGCGCGGCCACATCGGTTTTCTCGCCGATGTCGGCGTCGAGATTATAGAGCCGCGGCCCGGCGGGTGGCTGGGACGCCGACCCCTTGGCCTTGCCCAGTTCCGCGCCCTGCGGAACGACGGCCAGCTTCCACGGGCCGGAGCGGACCGCCTCCAGGCGGTTCCCGTTGAAGTAGTACAGGGCTTCGTGCGGCGACTCTTTGCTGTTACCCGACAGCAACGGCCCGAAGTCCCTGCCATCGATCCTGGGCTCAGCCGGCACCGTGCCGCCGGCCAGCTTGACCAGCGTGGGCAGCACGTCGAGCTCGCTCAGCACCGCATCGCAGACCGATCCGGCGGCGATCTGACCGGGCCACCAGGCGATCGTCGGCACGCGTACGCCGCCTTCCCACGTCGAACCCTTGCCGCCGCGCAGCGGCCCGGCGACGCCGCCGTTCTTGCCCTGTGACAGCCAGGGGCCGTTGTCGCTGGTGAACAGGACTAGCGTCCGCATGTCGAGTTTCAACTCGCGCAAAGTATCGAGAATGCGGCCCACGCTCCAGTCCATCTCCTCGACCCAGTCGCCGTACTTGCCGTTGGCCGACTTGCCCTCGAATTCCTTTCCCGGATGCAGCGGCACATGTACGGCGGTATGCGGCAGGTAAAGGAAAAACGGCTTGTCCTTGTTGTCCGTGATGAACTTGACCGCCTCCCCGGTGTACAGCGCCGTGAGCCGATCCTGCACCGCCGGCGCCTCGACCACCTGCGCATCGCGTAGCAACGGCGTGGGCCGCATGTCGTTGGAATAAGGCAACCCGACGTAATGGTCGAACCCGTGCCTAGTCGGCAGAAATTCCGGCTGGTCGCCGAGATGCCACTTGCCGATGACCATGGTCGCGTAACCCTGCTGCTTCAACAATTCCGCCACCGTATGTTCCTTGGCGCTGAGACCGGTGGGACAGGCCGGAAAGATGACGTTGGGCAGCGACACGCGCTTGGCGTAGCAGCCGGTCATCATCTGCGCCCGCGAGGGGGTGCAGACCGGCGCACCGTAGAAACTGGTGAGCTTCATGCCCTCCGCCGCCATGCGGTCCAGCCGCGGCGTGCGGTTCGCTTTCGAGCCATACGGCCCGATGTCGCCGTAGCCCAGATCATCCATCAGCATGACGATAAAATTCGGCTTGTTCTGAGCCGCGGCCGATCCGGCCGCGCCGAGCATCGCTGCCAGCAGCAGTGTCCCTATGCTTTGCATAACGTCCCTTGTCTGCGTTCGGTCGTCGTCACACTTCGTTTTAAACATTCACCCTTTTCCGGCTGCCGACCCTACACGATCACTTCTCGAGAAACAGCCCCGCTTTCATCAGCGGGTACAAGCCAAACTCCTCGATGGTGGGCACCTCCACGGCTTCCAGGATGTTCAGGCGGAATTGCCGGGCGGTAACGGGCGCGAAATCGAGCACCTTCGTGCCGCCAATCGTCGTTCCGCGGGCGAGTGGCTTCCACGCTTGGCCGTCCAGAACCTCGACGGCAAACTGCCGGGTGCGCGGGTATTGCAATTCGCTGATCACGGCGCGACCGACGCGCTGCGGCTGGCCGAGATCGACTTCCAACCAAGCACTGCGGGCCTCGGCTGCGGCACCCCAGCGGGTGGCGGTTTCGCCATCGACGGCCTTGTCGGCCTCGTATCCGGCCTGCGGCCATGTGCTCGAAGCGCTCGTCTTCTTGCCCCGGCTCAACGCGTCCGCCGCGGCGGGCGGCGGATTGCGGATCAGTTCGCCCACTTGGCGCAGGGTTTCCACATCAATCTCCCGAAGTCGGCCGCGGTAGTCCGGGCCGAGGTCAAGCGAGAAGATGTTGCCGTATTTCACCGCGCCGAGGTAGGTAATCGGCGTAGAGTTTCGCGGCGGGCCGGCAGAGGCGGTCGTGTTCGGGCAGCGAGTAAAACCACATCGCGCCGCCCTGGTGTTTGGGCAGGATCGGATAGGTAAACTCCGCCAGCAGATAGCCCTTGCTGGTCGCGTTGCCCATGTATGGCCCCGCGGCTGTGGAATCATGGAGCGGACCGGGACGGCCCATCTCACCCAGACGAATGTCGGCGCTAACCTGGGAGCCGTGGTTGAAGCCGATGAAGCAGCCGGGTTGGAATTGCTTGCACCACTTCACCGTTTCGTCGTGGCTCACTCCGCCGTCGGTTTGCGCGTGGTCGAACCAGATGTATTCGATCGGCCCGTACTGCGTGAGCAGTTCCTGCAACTGGGCCTTCTTCATCGCCGGGGTGTAGCCGCCCGGATGGTAGGCCTTGTGGTCGCGGAACTCGCCTTCGGAAAAATATAGCGCCAACTTGATGCCGTGCTGGTCGCACGACTTGCGCAATTCGGCCAGCACGTCACGGCCCAACGGCGCCTTGGTCACCTTGCGTTCGGTGGTCTTGGTATCCCACAGGCAGAACCCGTCGTGGTGTTTTGTCAGGAACAGGATGTATCCCATGCCCGCCTCCTTGGCCGTGCGCGCCCACTGGTCGGTGTCGCACTCGGTGGCCTTGAAGAACGAGATGTCCTTCACTCCCGGCGTCCATTCCTTGCCGGAAAACGTGCTGAAGCTCCAGCAGATGAACATGCCCCAGCGGAGGCTCTGCAACTCGGTGGTTCGTTTCTGCATGTCGATGGGCTCGGCGGCGCGGAGCGGGAGGCAGCTCACCGCAGTGATGAGCAGGGCGGCGATGAGTTTGGATGCGTGTTTCATAGTTGTGTGTATCCTGGTTGGTGTCCTGGTTGCGCTATTTATTGACGGGGTTGGAATCAAACTCGAGGACGACGACAGAGACCCGTTCGTCGGGCGGGCCACCCGGAGGAAGTCCGACCACAAGCCCGCCATCCTTCGCCTCGGTCTTGAGGACGAAGCCGCTTTCCAACACAAAGCTCTTGCGCGGCAGGCTGGTCACCCCGGGCAGGACGAGTTGCCCGTTGCCGGGCCAGGAGAACACGTGCAGGTAAAGCCGGTAGCCGCCGTCCACGGCTCGGCCGGTCAGCTTGCCCCAATGCGGCGGCGGCAGCTTGACCATCTCCGCACCGTGGATCGCCTCGCCGTTGACCGCCATCCAACTGCCGATCTCCTTGAGGCGGCGCACGGCGGCCGGGGGGAAACGGCCGTCGCCCATCGGGCCGACGTTGAGCTGATAGTTGCCGCCGTTGGCGGCACAGGTGACGAGGTTCTGCACCAGCGTTTTCACCGGTTTCCAGTTAGGATCGAGCTGATGATAACCCCAGGAGTGCTGCATGGTTCCGGAAGCTTCCCACGGGCGGTCCAAAGGCTTCTGGGGGATATCATTGTCAGCCCGCGAAAGGAAATCGGCCAGCGCGTCGCCCTTGGGGTGGTTCCAGGTGACGCCGATCCGGCTGTTGATCAGGGTGGACGGGGACTTCCCCTTGATGAAGCCGATGAGTTGTTCGAGGCGGCTGGGGGTCAGC
>JAPLSZ010000007.1 GCA_026398385.1 Kiritimatiellota bacterium
GGATTCCGATCGAGGAACGCGCTCCGGAAGAGGTGACCCACGGCTTTGGCCGCCGCACCGCCCCGGCGGGGGTGAAAGTCTATGCGCCGGCGTTCGACGTCACCCCGGCGCGCCTGATCACCGCCATCGTCTGCGAACGCGGCATTCTGCGGCCGCCGTTCGGCCGGGCCTTGCGGCGCGCCGTGTCGTGACGCGCCGGCGCCCTGCTGCCGGGCTGCGCCACGCGGAGATGGACAACCCCTGGGGGAAGTGGCATACTGATAAAAATTCCGTTGTCGGGCGAACGCATCCGTCCAAAGCGAAAAGGTGAGCTCAAGCACATGCATAAGAAAACGAGCAACAAGATACGCAAGCGGGTTTTGGGCTTCAAGGATGCCGACCAAGTCATCGCGGCCGGTCTTTATCCGTACTTCCGGCCCATTTCATCTGCCCAGGGGACGGTCGTCACGCTCGAGGGCCGGCAGGTTCTCATGTTCGGATCGAACAGCTACATGGGTCTTACCGATCATCGGTCAAGAAATACGGCACCGGCTGCGCCGGATCGCGCTTCCTGAACGGCACGCTCGATATTCATCTGGCCTGCGAGGAAAAGCTGGCGCAATTCGTGCACAAGGAGGGCGCCCTGCTGTATTCCACGGGCTTCCAGGTCAACCAGGGTGTCATCGCGTGCCTGGTGGGCCGGGAGGACAGCGTTTTTCTCGACAAGCAGGATCACGCCAGCATCGTGGAAGGCGCGCGGCTTTGCCTGGGCAACGTCGTCCGCTTTCATCACAACAGCATGCCCAGCCTCGCGAAAGCCCTGGAAGCCTGTTCGCCGCGGGGCGGCAAGCTGATCGTCGTGGACGGCGTGTACAGCATGGAAGGCGATATCGCCAACCTGCCGGAGATTGTGAAACTCGCCGCCCGGCACGACGCGCTGGTCATGGTGGACGACGCCCACGGCCTGGGCGTGCTCGGGGAGCAGGGGCGCGGGACAGTGGCGCATTTCGGGCTGACCGATAGCGTGGACCTGATCATGGGCACCTTCAGCAAATCGCTGGCTTCGCTCGGCGGCTTCGTGGCGGCCGATGCGGTCACCATTAAGTATCTGAAGCATCATTCCCGCGCGCTGATTTTCAGCGCGAGCATGCCGCCGTCGAACGTGGCCAGCGTGATGGCGGCCCTGGAGATCATTCAGTCGGAGCCGGAGCGGATCCGCGCGCTGTGGGCCAACACGCACCGCATGGCCGCCGGGCTCCGGAAGATGGGCTTTTCGCTGGGGGCCACGGCGACCCCGATCCTGCCGGTGTTCATCGGGGACAACTATGTATGCTTCAAGGTTTGCCGGCTACTCCAGGATGAGGGGGTGTTCGTAAACCCCGTGGTTTCCCCGGCCGTACAACCCGGCCACGCGCTCATCCGCGTCAGCCTTATGGCCACCCACACATTCGCGCAGATTGACACGGCGCTCGAAAAGTTCGAGAAGGTGGGCCGGTTGCTGGGCCTTCTTAGCTAGCGAGTCCGCCTATGCTGGTCAGCGAGGTCGTTACGCCAAAAGACCGGGAGCGGTTCATCCGTTTCCCCTGGGGGGTGTACCGGAAAGATCCCTGCTGGGTGCCCCCGCTGATCGCAGAGGTGCGCGCCTTCCTCGACCCGCAAAAGAATCCGTTCTTCGAACATGCCGACGTGCAGCTTTTTACGGTGGCGCACGAGTCGGGGGCGTTGTGCGGACGGATAGCCGCCGTGGTGAACCGCCGCCACAACGAGCTGCACGGCGAACGCACCGGCTTCTTCGGCATGTTCGAATGCGTGAATGACCCCCGGGCCGCGGCGGCCCTCTTTGACGCCGCCGCCAATTTTTTCCGGGCGCGCGGTCTGACCATCATGCGTGGGCCCGAGAACCTGTCGGTCAATGACGACATCGGTCTCCTGATCGAGGGGTTCGACACGCCGCCCACGATCATGATGCCCTATAATCCCCCGTATTATTCCGGGCTGATCGAGGCCTGCGGCTTCCGCAAGGCCATGGACCTCTACGCCTACTACGGGGACACCCGGGAACTACCGATCCCCGAGCGGATCGTGCGCGGCATGGAGCTGTGCCGACGGCGGTATAAGTTCACGGTGCGCCCGGTGGACCTGCGCCGGTTCGATGAGGAAATCGACAAGATATACAAGGTGTACACGGAGGCCTGGGAACAAAACTGGGGCGCGGTGGCCATGACGCGGAAGGAATTCGATCACCTGGCCGCGCAGCTCAAGAGCGCGCTGGATCCCGACCTGATGTTGATCGCGGAGGTCGGCGGCGAAGTGGCGGGGTTTTCGCTGGCGCTGCCCGACTTCAACCAGGCGCTGATCAAGCTTAACGGCCGCCTGTTCCCCTTCGGGATGCTGAAACTGCTGTGGCACCGGCGCAAGATCAACATGCTCCGTGTGATCACGCTGGGCACCCTCAAGCGGTTCCGTCGCATGGGCATTGATAATTATTTCTATGTCGAAACCTGGAAGCGCGCGTTCGCGAAAGGGCTGTACCGGAGCGAAATGTCCTGGATTCTCGAAAATAACACCCCCATGAACAATGCGCTGCACAACCTGGGCGTCCGGCTGTACAAGTGCTACCGGCTCTACGATCGCGAGCTATAAGCCATGAAGACGGTTTTGGTCACAGGCGCATCTGGATTCGTAGGGGGCCACGTGGTGGCCGCCCTCGCGCGCCAGGGCGTCCGACCCCGCTGCCTGGTCCGCCGGACCAGCCGGCTGGACTTCATCCAGGAGTGGTCGCCGGAACTCGCGTGGGGCGATGTCACCGCGCCGGCCTCCCTGGAGGCGGCCGTCGCGGGCGTGGACGGCATTGTGCACTGCGCCGGCGTCACCCGGTCCCTGCACCGCGCGGCCTACCGTGCGGTCAACGAGGAAGGTTGCGAAAATCTCTATCGGGCCTGCCTGGCCAAAAATCCGGCCGTGCGGCGGATTGTGCACGTGGGCAGCCTGGCCGCCTGGGGCCCCGCGGTGGCCGGCCGACCCGTGCAGGAAGACCATGTGCCGCGCCCCGTCAGCGACTACGGCCGCAGCAAGCTGGCCGGTCAGCGGATCGCTGCGGCGTACATGGACCGGCTCCCCATCGTCATCCTGGCCCCGCCGGCCGTGTACGGGCCGTGGGATCGGGACTTCCTGAAATACCTGGCGGGGGTGCAGCGCGGCTGGGCGCTGATGCTCGGGCGGGAGGAGCGCTGGCTTTCCCTGGTCTACGCGGAAGATCTGGCGAGCGCGGCGCTGGCGTGCCTGGCCGGGGCCGCGGCGTCGGACCAAACGTACCTGGTGGAAGACGGCCAGCCGCGCACCTGGACGGACGTCGCGGCGGCCATGGGTCAGGCTTTGCAGGTGAAGTTCAGGACGATTCATTTGCCGCTGACCGGAGCGCAGGCGGTCTGCGCCGTCATGGATCTGGTCGCGCGGTGCACCGGGAAACCGGCACTGCTCAGCCGCGACAAACTCCGTGAATTCCTACAACCGGCGTGGACGTGTTCGTCGGCGAAGATTCGCAAGGAACTCGGCTTTGCGTCCCAGTATACCCTGGCGCAGGGCCTGGAGAAAACCTGTCGCTGGTACCGGGAGCATCAATGGCTGCACTAAGCACATCGTTCAGCATCGTGGATCGCGCCACCCTGATCTATAACACGCTGGTGCTGGGCATTATCCTGCTGTTTCACAACCGCATCCCGGCTTGGCCTCTGCTGATGCTGTCCAACGCCGTCGTGATCGCCTATGTTCTGCTGGCGGTCTATGGGGTCAGAGATCACCCCGCCGCCGTCGCTAAGTTGGTCCGGCATTTATATCCCACGGTGTTCTTTGCCATCATGTACGGACAGACCGGGGCGCTCAATCGCATCGTGATTCCGGAGTTTCTGGACCCGCTGTTTCAGAGGATGGAGGAAATCGTTTTCAGGTGTCAACCGGCCGTGGAACTCGCGCAATGGTTCCCGCAGCAGTGGCTGGCCGAATACATGCACTTCGCCTATTTCTCCTACTATCCGCTGTTCATCGGCCTAGGCGCGTGGCGCCCTCAGCTTCAACTTGGGCGACGCGCCGGGGGGCGGCCCCTTCACCGCGACGATGGGCTTGATCTATCACTGCTTGGAGGTCGAGGGCGCCGCCTTCCCCAGTTCGCACGTGGCCATCGCTACCGTCATCCTGTACTACACCTTTCGTTACGCCCGGCCGGCGGCCTGGGTCCTGACGCCCCTGATCGTCAGCCTGATGGTGGCGACCGTGTACTGCCGCTACCATTATGCCATTGACGTCCTGGCGGGCCTGGCGACGGCGGCGCTGCTCATCCCGCTGTGGCGCCGGATCAATCCGGTTTCACGCTTGAACCCCGGGAGCTGAAACAGTACGTTGCGCGCGTGCCGTCGCGGTGTTGTGGAGAGGTGCCAGAGTGGTTTATTGGGCACGCTTGGAAAGCGTGTGTACTTTAACCGGTACCGGGGGTTCGAATCCCTCCCTCTCCGCCATCCTACGCTCTGCGCCCGCTGACGGGCTTGTGCGACGGATGGCAAGCCATCGGGCACAGAGCGTAGCAGGGCAGAGACAAGCCAGGCTCTGCGCACGCCGATGAATTTGTACTGCGCAGCCGCGCTTGACCCGCCACCGCTCAAAGCGGCCCGCTTTGCGCCGCAACGTCCGGCTTGACCTGCGCGACGGTGTCCATCATGTGTTTTCATGACCTCACAATTCATGTCCCGGCCGGGTTAAGAATTGTAATGTCGTCCGCGCTGGGAAAACGGCCGCGGCGCGCTGGCGGCCGTGCTGACGAGCGCCGCCGTGGGGAATCCGGTTGCACTCGCCGCCGGGAAGCGTAGAATATCTGCAAATCATGCGGGCGGCCCGTGCCGCCGGAAGAGGGCAGCCATGAAAATCAAGATGAAAGCGAAAAATTGCCTGTACCCGATGCCCGTGGTGTTGGTGGGCGTCGAAGGGCATCAAACCAGCGCCGGGATTCGTGCCAACCAAACCTTCAGTGTCAACCTGCCGTCGGCGCTGCTGGTGCGCGAAGTGGATCTGTGCGGCATGGTGTCCGACCGGCACGCGGACAAATCCAAATTATTCGCGACTTTTTACGGCGAGCTGAAGACCGCGCCGATGGTCGAACAGTGTCCGGTCAATATGGAATGCCGGCTGGTGCAGTCGCTGGATTTTCCGAAGCACGAGGTGTTCATCGGCGAAATTGTCGCCACGCATGGCGATCCGGCGGTGATGCCCAACGGGCTCGTGGATTTTGCCCGGGTCAATCCGCTGCTCTTCGTCATGGAGGACCGGGGCTACTGGCAGCTCGGCCCGCGCCTGGCCACCGCCTGGGAGGCGGGGAAGGCTTTGAAGCCGGCGTTGGACTGAGCCGCCCTGCTTATGAAACTCAGCGTCCTGATCCCGGTTTTCAACGAGCGGTATACGCTGGAGCGCGTGGTGGAGGACGTCCTGCAGGCGGCCTTGCCGGACGGGCTGGAGCGCGAGATCGTCATCGTGGACGATGCTTCCACGGACGGCACGGCGGAGGTGGTACAGCGCATCTGTGCCCGCCACCCCGCCGTGGCGAGCCTCCGGCTGGAAACCAACCAGGGCAAGGGCGCGGCGTTGCGCGCGGCCATCCAGCAGGCCGCCGGAGACTTCATCGTATTTCAGGATGCGGACCTGGAATACTCGCCGGCGGACTACGGCCGGCTGCTGGCGCCGATCCTGGCTGGTCACGCCGACGTGGTCTACGGCTCGCGTTTCCTGAGCGGCGAATATCGCCGCGTGCTTTATTTCTGGCACAGCCTGGGCAACCGCGCGCTGACGACGTGGTCCAACATGCTCACCAACCTGAACCTGAGCGACATGGAAACGTGCTACAAAATGGCGCGGGCCGACCTGCTCAAATCCATCCCCATTCGCTGCAACCGGTTTGGCGTCGAGCCGGAGCTGACCGCCAAATTCGCCAAGCGGGGCTGTCGGATTTACGAGGCGCCGATTACCTACCGGGGCCGCACGTACGGGGAGGGCAAGAAGATCACCTGGCGGGACGGCGCCAAGGCCATCTTCATCGCGCTCTACTTCCGGCTGGTGGACGACCTCTACGATGAGCGCTACGGCCATGCCATCCTGCACAGCCTGTCGGCGACGCACCGGTTTAACCGCTGGATGGCCGACGCCATCCGCCCGTGGGTGGGCGAGCGCGTGCTCGAGATCGGCGCGGGCCTGGGCAACCTGACCCGGCAGCTTCTGCCGCGGGATGAGTACACGGTGAGCGACATCGATCCGCTGCATCTGCATTATCTGACTTCCCGCTTTGCGGTCAACGGCCGGGTGGCCGTGCGCCGGGTGGACGCGGCCTGCGCGGCGGATTTCCAGGGCTTGGAAAACTCGTTGGATACGATCGTCTGCCTGAATGTGCTCGAGCATATCGTCGCCGACGGCGCGGCGCTGGCGAACTTCTTCGCCGCGCTGGCGCCCGGGGGCTGCGCCTTGATCCTGGTGCCCCAGCACCCCCGGCTCGCCGGGAGCCTCGACGAGGTGCTGGGTCACGTGCGGCGCTACACGCGGAAGGAGCTGACGGACAAGCTGGTCGCGGCAGGCTTCCGGGTGGAGCGTGTTTTTTCCTTCAACCGGATCAGCGTGCCCGGCTGGTGGTTCAACGGCCGCGTGCTGCAGCGCCGGCATTTCGGCAAGCTGCAGTTGAAAATCTTCGACAGCCTCGTCGGGCTGTGGCGCCACCTGGACCGTTGGCTGCCGTGGAGCGGGATTTCGCTGATCGCCGTGGCGCGGAAGCCGCCGCAGCCGTAAGGGGTCACTCCTGTAAGGACGCCGCTTGCCGACGCCCGCCTGCGGTGAGCTTGCCTGCCCTGAGCTTGATACAATCCCTGAGCCTGCCGAATGGGTCGAAGTGGTCGAACGGGTCGAACCCGCGGGCGTCACCTTGCGCCGGGTCGCTCATGCTTTGTCTTGTCCTGCATAGCTTCTCAGCGACGCAGGAAGCGAAGGGACTCCGCCACTTCGCAGAGTAGCAGAGACCCGGCCTACGATATGATCTTGTCGCATTGCAACCCCCTGCCGACGCGCCGAAGCACGTCCCTCCCTTTTCACGAGCATGCCGTACTTTTCATTTTTGGAGGGCCACGCTCTGTCGCGGCCGTTTCCCCGTGAGTTTTTCAGTATGTGCGCTCTATTACGAGACTGTTAGCAATGTCACCACGTCGGCGAAGGAGTCGCACTGTGCGGTCGGCGTTTCCGGGCCGGCCTGGCCGAGTCCGTAGGTGACGAAGACGCTGCGCACCCCGGCGCGGCGCGCCATTTCGAGATCGGTATGATGGTCGCCGATCATCCACGTGTCCGCCGGGGCCGCGTGCAGGCGCTGCATGACGGCGCGCAGCGGTTCGGAGTCGGGTTTCAGGCGCGCGGTGTCGCCGTCACCCAACGTGCAGCCGAACAGGTCGCCGACACCCAGGCGATCGAGCAAGGCGCGGCAGAAGGGCCCCGCCTTGTTGCTGATCACCGCCAGTCGGTAGCCGGCGGCGTGCAGGCGGCGGAGCCCTGCAGCGACGCCGGGATAGAGCGTGGTCGTGTCGTGCATGTGCCGCTCGTAGTAGCCGCGAAAGATGCGCACGGCCTCGTCGAGGCGGAAAGGCGCCTCGGCGAGCGAGCGTTCGACCAGTTTGCGGACGCCGTCGCCCACGTGGCGGCGCACGGTGTCCGCCGGCAGCGGCGCCAGGCGGTAGTCGGAGCGCAAGCGGTTGATGGCCGTGGTCAGGTCGCCGACGGAATCAATCAGCGTGCCGTCGAGATCGAAGACCAGCAAACCTTGCGGGCCGCCGGTCCGGTTGGAATCCGTGTTCATTCAGAAGAAATTTCAGCCGCCGCGCGCCCCCATGGCGCCACCGGCCCCCTGGTCGGCGATCCACCCGGTGACACGGGCCGACGCCTTTTCCCGACCACTCGCCTTTCGTCCGCGAAAGGCGCGTTAGAACGGCGTGTCGCCGTCCGGCGGGGGCGGCGGGGGCTGATCGTGGGCCGCCTCGGGGCCGTGGCTTTCGGCCTGGGGCTGGCCTTCCGGCCGGCGGCTGGGCGGGTCGAGGAATTGGACGCGGTCGGCGCGGACGCGCAGCTTGCTGCGCTTTTCGCCCTCCTTGCTTTCCCATTGATCGAGTTGCAGGCGGCCCTCGATCAGCACCTGCGAGCCCTTGTGCAGGTATTGCTGGCAAACCTCGGCCTGCCGGCCCCAAGCCACGATGTCGACAAAACAGGTTGTTTCCACCAGTTCACCCGCCTTGTTCTTATATTTCTCGTTGACCGCCAGGCCGAGATCGGCCACCGCCGTTCCAGAGGGGGTGTTGCGAACCATAGGATCGCGGGTGAGGTTGCCGGCCAGTACGACATAATTCAGGGACGCCATGCTATTCTCCTTTTGGGCTTGATCTAATACGATAACCGATGAGCACAATAGCAGAGAGCGGGGGCCGTGCCAAGCGGCGAATGACAGAAACATCCTGTTTAGACTTGACCTCCCCCGAGCAGGGGGTAGATTGCACCCAGCCTATGTGCAGGAAGATGCGCTTTCGCGAAAAAAAAGAGTGGCCGCCGCAGGTGCGAAAAGGGAAGCTGGGAATCAGGAATTGATAAAGAGAATATCCGGCAGAAGAAACTTGACATCGTTCGGGATGAGCGTAAAATTTAAACACGATGAAGCGTTATTCCATCCGGTCAGGGTTGGCGGGGATGGGTTGCAGCGCGCGGCGTTCCTATGGCTTCACCTTGATAGAATTACTGGTGGTCATGGCCATCATCATCGTGCTGCTCTCCATGCTCATACCGTCCATGGCGAATGTCCGCGTCCTGGCCAAACGCCTGG
>JAPLSZ010000177.1 GCA_026398385.1 Kiritimatiellota bacterium
CCCCTCCGTCCATCGCGCCCCGCGATGGGTGTAATCGCGCCGGGCATCGGGTCGGGCACTTCCTGTACCCCGACACCGGAGCGCGTCAGACTGGCTTGAATTCCGGTGAAGCGTGGGGGGACGTGTATACGTATACCGGCCCTCCACGATGATCCGGAAGGCAGGCCGGTATCACGCGTGACCGGTGTCGCCCGATGCACGGCGCCTTTCCGTTCCTCACCCCTCACCCCCCGCACTGCCCTTCTTCACCCCTGACTCCGGCTTCAGTTCCTTCAACTGGTACCCCGTCTTCTCGCTCAGTTCCTCCGGATCCACCCGCACCCCCGCCTTCGTCAACTCCACCGCATCCTCCACCACCCGCGACGCCTCATCCGTCGCCGCCGGCGCGAACTCGAAATAGGCCAGCACCGGCTCCCCCGGAAAGAATTCCGCCAGCAACGGCAAATCGAACTGCTGCTGAAAAACCTCACTCAGCATCGCCGCATCTCCCCGCGCGATCTGCCGGAACGTCTCCATGTGCGCACCACCCGCCAACGTCCCGGAACCCGACTGCGCGAGCATGGTCAAAAGCCCACCGGTCGCCGCCACCGTGATCTGCCGATCCAGATACTCGATGCGCTCCAGGAACGGCGGCCGGTTCCCGCCGCCGTTCACGTACTTCACGTCGCTCCCGTTTGGCAGAAAGCCCCGCCCGTCCGAGATGATCTCCTCGGCAATCTTCTGGTACTCCGCCTCCTTCGCCTCCGGCGTATTCGGCGGCCCCACCAGGAACACCGACGGCACACCGTACACCTCCAGGAACCCATCCCAGTCCTTCTCGCACAGGTTCTTCCGCAGGTACGGGATCGCGATGATCCGGTTCAACGCCACCGTCTCGAAGATCAAGAAATTCGCCGTCTCGATGCCCACACCACGCCAACGCCCGCTCACCGCGTTCTCGTTGTACTCCCACGCCCCGAACAGGCCATCACGCACCCAGAACCACTGTTCCACCGGCTCCAGTCGCGTCACCATCCCGGCCGGATCGAAATGCTTCTCCAGGTGGCCGAATCCACGGAAGAAAGCCGAGAAGATGAACCCCACCGCATCCCGCAGATTCTCAATCCCGTCATACGCCTCGCGGAGACAAGCTGCTTGTTCCTCAGCAAGCCGCCGATCCGACGCAGCGCCGGATCGCCCCGGCGTAGTTCCATCCTCGGAACGAAGCCGGGCCGCGCCTCGCCCCTCTTTCTGACTTCTGACCTCGGACCTATGACCGCTCGCCTCCGCAACCTGCCGGATGTCCCAATCGCACGCCAACAACGCTGCCCGGCGCCGCTGCATCACCGCGAACACCATCGCGTCCGACCGTTCCATGTAGTGATAAAACCACTGTAGATCCGCGTACTGCCCCCGTTCGCCAGCCTCCAGCAGCGTCACCAACCGGGGCATATTCATCCCCCGAAGCGGATTGTATGCATCCCGCCACCGATTCGACTTCTCGCTGTAAATCTGCACCGCCATGCTTTCCGCCCCCTACCGCGCCGCTCCGCGCAGCGGGAAATCCCTGTATCGCATCATCATGCTCACGGCCCTCAAACAACGCCGGAAATCAACCATCACGGCCAACTGACACGGCAAAATCAACGCTTGCCCCACCGCGCCGGCGGCTTATACTCGCCGCACGTGGATTGAAACGCTTTTCGTTGTCAGGGCAAAAGGCCCTAATAATCAATGATTCTGTAGGAAGGAAGAAAACGGAGGACAACGTGGCTGACTTCAAGTTCAACTGTCCGCACTGTAAGCAGTCCCTTGAGGCCCCGCAAGAAATGCTCGGCCGGACAATCAATTGCCCTTCTTGTCAGGGCACCATCAAACTCCCAGCTCCCCAACCACAACGACCCGCGAAGCCTCGGCCAGACAACGGGCCGCCCAGGTCGCCACGCGCACAGGACGAACGCTCAAGACCGTTCACCGCGACAGACAAAGAACCTCGCATTGCCAAAGCCTTTGATCACCTGTCTTCCATCCTCGTTGCCGGCGAGAAACTGGAAGTATCGGCGGTCCAACGCCGTTTGTTCGCGCTTACGCACCGCCGCAGTTTTCGGCGGATTCACCCCACAGGACGTGCGATGGCAAGACGTGAAAGATGCTCGCATTCGGGTCGGTATTTTCGGTGCGGAACTCATCATCAATGCCCTCTCGGCCCCTGACTTGGCAATGTCGGGCGAAAGCAGAACGCTCACCTTTAGCGGCCTGAGGAAGGAAGAGGCGCAGGCCGTGTACCGGATTTGTCAGGCGCAAGAGCAGGCGTGGCGCGAGAAAAGGCGACTTCGTGAACTCGAAGAACTTCGCGCCAAGTCGGGGGGGATTCAACTTGGGACTTCTCCTGTCTCGTCCCTTTCACCGCAACCACAGACCGAAACCGGAGACGCCGCAACCAGGCTCCAACGCGCGAAGGAAATGCTCGAAAAGGGACTCATCACCGACTCCGAATTCGAGACGATCAAAGCCCGGATTGTCGGCAGCATATAAGGCAGAGCCGAAAACGCCGCTGCTCGGTACGTCGCTTCGCGCCGCCCGAGAGCGGCACCGTCCAGCCGCCATAGGCGGCGTTAACCTTCCCGCGTAGCGGAATCCTCTCCGTCCATCGCGTCCTCGCGATGGGTGTAAAC
>JAPLSZ010000327.1 GCA_026398385.1 Kiritimatiellota bacterium
GCGAAGGAGCTGCGTCATGGCCGAAGTGACCTTGGAAGCGGCGCCCCGGAAGGCGCGCGATTTATTCGACAAAGGTTTTGCGGCGATGGAGCGGGGCAATCTCGATTATGCCGTCGCCATGTTCGAGGCCGCGCTGGACATCGAGCCCCGGCTGCTGCGGGCCCGCAAGTTCATGCGGGCGGCGGAGATCAAGCGCCGCCAGGCGGGCGGCGGCGGCGCGCTGGCCCGCGGGCTGACGGTGCTCACCCATCTGCCGGCGCTGCTGAGCGCGCAGGCGAAGCTGAAGAAGCGGCCGGAAGAGGCCCTGCGCGCGTCGGAAAAACTGCTGAAGGCGGACCCGCTGCAGATCCTGTTCATCAACCTGCACGCTCAGGCTGCCGTGGCGGCGGGCCTGCCGGAGGTGGCCGTTTTGACGCTGGAATACGCCCACGAATACGATTCGAAGAACATCGAACTGCTGCGGTGGCTGGGCCGGCTCTACCGGGATAACAACCAGACCCAGGAATCGCGGCGCTGCTTCGAGGAGGCGGCGCAACTGAAGCCCAACGATCCCGATACGATCAAGGACCTGAAGGACGCCGTGGCGCTGGACTCGATGCAGAAGGGCGGCTGGTCCGACAGTGCCACGGACGTTCACGAGCTGGTCAAGGACAAAGGGGCCGCCCAGTTACTGGAGCAGACGGGCCGCGATCTCGACGATTTGATTGCGGAAGCGCAGGGCAAGATCCAGCAGGAACCGGAGAACATCAATTACCGCCGCCTGCTGGCCGACTACCTGGCCCGCGCCAACCGCTTCGACGAGGCGCTGGCCGGCTTGCGCGAGGCGCAGACCAGTATGGGCCGCACGGATCCGCAGGTGGACCGCGCGATCGGCAGCCTGGTGATCCAAAAGTTCGAGTACGAAATCGAACAGCTGCGCGCGGGCGCGAAAACCGCCGAGGCGGCGGCGCAGGAACAGTCCCTGCGCGAGTTCATCTTCCAGAATGCCAGGGAGCTCGTGGCGCGTTATCCGAACGACCTACAGTTTCGTTACGATTTGGGCGTGCTGCTCTTCGAGCGCGGCCAGATCACGGAGGCCATCGAGGAATTCCAGATCGCCCAGCGCAATCCGCAGCGCCGCGCGCGCGCGCTGTTTTTCCTCGCGCTCTGCTTCAAGCAGAAGGGCCAGTTCGACATCGCGCTGGAACAGCTCGACAAGTCGCTGGAGGAACTCGGCCCGATGGACGACACGAAAAAAGACGTCATCTACGAAATGGGCCTGCTGCAGGAGGCCATGGGCCATCCCGCCAAGGCCGTGGAGCGCTTCAAGGAAATCTATGCCGTGGACATCCGGTACAAGGATGTGGCCCAGCGGATGGAGCAGGCCTACAAGAAATAAGTCCGCCCGGCGCCCATGGATTCGACAGACACCAGGGACGGCGTGGAGCGCATGAGCCTGCCCGGGCAACCGGTTGATCTGGGCGCGTTGGTGGGCGCGGCCCGCGGCTTGGGGTGGCTCAGCGGGAGCCTGCTGCTCACCGTGCTGCTGCTCATGGGCGCCGTGGAGATCCGGCTGCTGAATCTATTCCCGGCGCCGGCGTTTCTACTGGGCACGGCGCTGGGCTGGTTCGGACTGGCGCGCCTGCGCCCGGCGGACGGCCTGACGCCCCTCGGCTGGCGGCACCGGCGCAGGGCCCGGAACCTGGTGCTGCTGCAGGTGTATTTCGCACCATTCGTCGGCTGGTGGCAGGCCGCGCCGGCGAATCTTTTTTTCTTCGTAAACCTGCTGCTGTTTTTGCTCAGCCTGGCCGGGTTGCTGCTGCTGATCAGCCGGCTGGCTGGAGACCTCGGAGTGGCCCTGGCCGATGCCAGCGTCGTAAGCGAAGCGCGGCTCTGCCGACTGGTCACGCAACTGCTGGTGACGCCATCCATACTGGCGGCGGGCCTGCTGGGGATGGCCTTGCGCGCGGATGTCCTCATGCCGTCCGCCTCCCTGTCCGCCATGCTGCCGGAATCCGACCTGCCCCCCTGGCTGTATACGGCGCTGCTGGCGGGCGTGCTGATGACCATGATCGTCTGCTGGAAAGGCGCGCAAGCCTGCTACCGCCTGCTGACGCGGTCAGCCCCTCCGCCCCCGGGAGCCGCAGGAGCCTGCGCCCGCCCGAGCCGGCCGGCCGCGCGGCCGCGGCCCGGCTGGAAAAGGAGTGGCACCCATGGCGCGGCTCCTGAAATTCCTGATCGGGTTGCTCCTGCTGCCCGCCTGCG
>JAPLSZ010000270.1 GCA_026398385.1 Kiritimatiellota bacterium
GATTTACGGCGTGGACGGCTATTGGAAATGGAAGCCGGCCAACGCCGGCGCGGGTTGGCCTTTCGTTGCGCTGCAGACCGCGCTGTTCTACCGCGATTTCCAGGCCGCCGCCGACCCCGGCGCCAATCTGCCGGAGGAGCATCTGCGCGACTGGGGCTGCTACGCGCAGGCGCTCTGGGGCTTCACGCGCGGCTGGGTCGCCGGCTTGCGCGGCGACTACGTCACCGGCAACGCCGGCGCAAGCGCCGACGGCAATGCCCAGCGCGGCGAAGCCGAACGCATCTCGCCGAACGCGACCTATTACTTCAGCGAGTTCTCCAAGTTGCGCCTGCAATATAACTATACGCATTATTCCGAAAGCGCCGACGAGCAGGCTGTCTGGGCGCAACTGGAGTTCATGATCGGCGCGCACGCCGCGCATAAATTCTGATGGCTGATTATAAATGGCGGATGAATGATGGCGGACTCAAGACCAGCGCGGATGAATCGCTGGCAGGAATCTTCCCGTGGGCGGGGCTTCCAGCCCCGCGAACTTCGCCACACCACCACCGGAGCGCGGGGCTGGAAGCCCCGCCCACAAAGATGATTAAAAGTGACACTGTGAATGGAGCAATGAACCAATGAAAATACTGAAAATCAGCCTGTTGCTGTGGCTGGCTGGAGCGGCATGCTCCGCCGGCGCGAAGCTGAACGTCGTCGCCACTACCGCAGATTTTGGCGCACTGGCGCAGGTGGTCGGCGGCGACTTTGTGAATGTGACCGTGCTGGCCAAACCGACCGAAGACCCACACTTTGTGGATGCAAAGCCGAGCTACATCCTCAAACTCAACCGCGCCGATGTGCTGATTGAGGGCGGTGCGGAGTTGGAAAGCGGCTGGCTTCCGCCGCTGCTCGATGGCTCGCGTAATACCAAGCTCGCTGCCGGTCAACCGGGCCGTGTCGCGGTTTCCGAGGGACTCGCGCTGCTGGAGGTACCGGCGGAATTGGACCGGTCGAAAGGCGATCTACACGCGATGGGCAACCCGCACTTCATGACCGATCCCGAAAACGCGCGGCACGCAGCCAAGCGTATGGCGGAAGGCTTTGCCGCCGTGGATCCGGCGCACAAGACCGCTTTCGAGCAGAATCTTCAGGCGTGGCTTAAGCGGCTCGACGAGAAGGAGTCTGTCTGGCAAAAGAAGATCGCGCCATTCGCCGGTATACGCATCGCAGCGTTTCACAATTCATGGCCCTACTTTGCGCGCCGCTTCGGCCTGAAGATGGATCTCTTCCTCGAACCGAAGCCCGGCATCCCGCCTTCGCCTGCGCAACTGGCCAATGTGCTGGAGACGATGAAGCGCGAACATATCAAGGTCATTGTCATCGAGCCTTATCAGAACCGGCATATGGCCGAAACCGTGGCCCGGCAGACCGGCGCGCGTATCGTGGACTTCGCGCAATATCCCGGCGGCGTCCAGGGCACGGCGGGCGACTATCTTGCGCTGCTCGACAAGCTCGTCACCTCGCTCGTCGCGGCGCTCGCCGCCCCATGAGGACCCCATGAACGAAGCTTTTCAAATCATGCTCTGGCCGCTGGTCGCCTGCCTCGTGTTGCCGGGCATCTTGATTTACTACGGCCTGCACATCATCAAGCGCGAAATCATCTTTGTGGATCTCGCGCTGGCGCAGGTCGCCGCGCTAGGCACGTGTGTCTCCATCCTGCTGCATCACGATTCGCACGATTGGCAGACCTTTGCGTGGTCGGCGGCCTTCACGCTGGTGGGCGCGGCGATTTTCACCCTGACCCGGCCGCGCGAGCGCCACGTGCCGCAGGAGGCGCTGATCGGCATTGTCTATGTCGTGGCCGCCGCCGCCGGGTTGCTGCTCCTCAGCCGAAGCCCGGAAGGCAACGAGGAGCTGCGCAAGACGCTGGTGGGCGATGTGCTCCTCGTCCGGCCGCTGGAGATCGCCATCGTCACCGGCATCTTCGCGCTCATCGGCCTGGTGCATTACCTCTGCCGCCGGCCGTTCCTCGCGCTTTCGTTCGACCACGAGCGCGCCCGCGTGGAAGGGTTGAACGTGTTGTTGTGGGACTTCCTGTTCTACGCGCTGTTCGGCGTGGTCGTGACGATCATCGTGCACCTGTTTGGCGTGCTGCTGACCTTCTCGTTCCTGATCATCCCGGCGGTCTGCGCCAACCTGCTGGTACGAACATTGTCCGTGCAACTCGCCGTCGGCTGGGCCATCGCGGCGCTGGCCAGCGGCGCGGGCATGGTGGCCTCCTACCAGCTCGATCTGCCGACCGGCGCGGCGATTGTCGTCGCGCTCGGCCTGGCCCTGGTGTTGGTCGGCGCCGGCCACGTTCTCCGCCGCCACGACCGCGTTGCGCCGCGCTGACTTGGTTGTGTCCGGATTTCCCATACTCACCCAGCGCTGCTCCCCACGGGGCGAAAAGGCGCTACGGCCCAGCACTGCCCCGCCGGATCCCAGCAGCGTAAATATATTTTTATTAAAATATTGACTTATTTTAATACTATGATATTTTGAACGCATGAAAACACCTATGCGAACGTGCGCAGGCCTGCCGGCGCCGGAGGCGCTGGCGCGGATTGCGGAGACCTTGCGGCTGCTGGCGCATCCGCAGCGGCTCCATCTGATTGGATTGCTGAACCGGGTGGCCGCGGCGCCGGTGCACGCGCTGGGCGCCGCGCTGGATGCGCCGCAGGCGGTGACGAGTCAGCACCTCAATTTGATGCGACGCGCGGGCCTGGTCGCCGCCGAGCGGCGCGGCAAGGAAGTCTGGTACTCCCTCGCCGACCGGCGTGCGCTGAAAGTTCTGAAATGCGTCTGCAACCAGGGAGGAACAAGATGAAGACTGAAGACCGAAGGCGGAAGGCAATGATCTGCTGGGGCGCCGCGGGAGTGGCCGCGCTCTGGCTGGCGGGCGCGGCGCGGGCGGTGACGCTGGAGGAATGCGTGACGGCCGCCCAGGCAGCCAACCCGGATACGCAGGCGGCGCTCACCCGCGTGCGAGCGGCGCAGGCAGCCATCCAGCAGGCGGAGTCGGCGTATTATCCGCAGCTCTCGCTGGCCAGCACCGTGGCCCGCACGGACAACCCGCCGCAGGCGTTTTTCATGGCGCTGAACCAGCGCGTGGCCTCGCTGCAGAAGGATTTCAACCAGCCGGACGACACGTCGAACTGGCGCAACAGCGTGGTGGCCAAGGTGCGCCTGCTGGACGGCGGCCAGCGCGGGCTGGGCCGGGACATGGCCAAGCTGGGCGCCGACGCCGCGCGGCAGGGCCAGGCGGCGGCGGATAACGAGCTGGTGCACCAGGTGACGCGCGGTTATTACGGCGCGCTCCAGGCGCAGGCCTTCATTCAGGTCCAGGCCGAAACCGTCGGCAGCCTGGCCGAGAGCCTGCGCGTGGCGCAGGAGCGCGTGAAAGCCGGAGCGGCGATCAAGACCGACGTGCTCAACCTCGAGGTCAAACTGGTCCAGGCGCGGCAGGACCTGATCCGCGCGCAGAACGGTTTCCGGCTGGCCATCGCGGCGCTGAACACCACCATCGGCAAGGACCTGGTGCCCAACGCGCCCATCCCCGCCGATATAACGGCCAAATTACCGCCCCCACCGGAGCGGGAGGATCTCCAGGCCCTGGAGCACCGTCCGGAATTGCACACGGCGGAACAGCTCGCCCGCATCCAGCAACTGGCCTTTACGAAAACCCGCCGGGACTATGCGCCCACGCTCAGCGCCTTTGGCTCGCTGGACGTGGACAGTAACGTGAACACGGACTTCCAGCGCAGCTATATGGTTGGCGCGATGGCGGAATGGGATCTTTTCACCGGGTTCCGGCGCGGCGGGTCGTCCGCCGAGGCACTGGCGCATCGCGATCAAGCGCAGACCGAAGTGAACAAGGCGCGCCTCAACCTGCGCCTGGATTTGCAGCAGGCCTACATCCAGGTCAAGGAAGCCTGGGAGCGGCTGGAGTTGGCCCTGCCGAGCCTCGCCAGCGCGGAGGAGGCCCTGCGCATCACCCGGCAACGCTACGAGCAGGGCGCGGCGAATCTTACAGACCTGCTCATGGCCCAGGTGGGCCTGACGGCCATGCGCTCCAGCCACGTGGCGGCCTATTACGATTACCAGATCGCGCAGAGCAACCTGCGCCGGGCACGCGGTGAATTGGCCGCAACCCATCCCGTCGCGGACGGAAAACAACCCAAGATTGCCCAGCGGTAGGCCGCCGCCGATGGCCATGGGTGACACATTGCAAACAACCACAGGATAATGAGGATAGGACCATGAAAACAGCGCTGAAGAAACTATGGAAACCGGTGGTCGGCGTGGCCGGACTGGCCGCCCTGATCGCCTACACCGGCGGCGCGTGCCAGGCGAAGGTCAAACCGGGCACGGTGGCGCATGCGCCGGGCACGGCGTTACCGCCCAACGCCGCGACATTGACGATCAAATCCGAGCCGGTCGCGCCGCGGATCGAGGTCGTCGGCACAGTCACGTCCGAGCGCATCATCAATCTGAGCGCGCGACTGAGCGCGTACGTTCAGGAGATGAACGTCAGCGCAGGCAGCGTGGTGAAAAAGGACCAGGTGCTGGCGACGCTGGACGATCGCGAGATCCGCGAGCAACTGACCGGGGCCGAAGGCCAGCTCAAGCAGGCGGAAAAGGAACTCCAGCGCGCCCGGGACTTGTTCCGCGAAAAAGCCACCACCGAGCAGATGGTGACCGCCGCGGAGAGCGCCTACACCGGCGCCAAGTCCCAGGCCGAGCGCGTGCGGGTCATGCTCAGCTACGCGCAAATCACCGCGCCGCTGGACGGCATCGTCACCGACCGCCGCCTCGAGGCGGGCGACCTCGCCAATCCCGGCCAGGTGCTGATGGCGGTGTACGATCCCACCCGCATGCGCCTGGACGCGCCGGTGCCGGTGCGCCTGATCGAACGGCTGGCGGTCGGACAGGACGTGGCCGTGCAACTGGAACGGCCCGCCGCCAGCCTGCCGGGACGCATCACGGAAATTGTCAGCGAAGTGGATCCGCAGAGCCGCACGCAGACGGTCAAGGTGCGGCTGGACCACGCCCCGGCCGGCACCCTGCCCGGCGCGTTCGGGCGGCTGCTGGTTCTGGATGCGCCGCGGCCGGCGCTGCTGATTCCCGCCGCCGCGGTGACCACCTCCGGCCAGTTGGAACTGGTGTCCGTGGTGAGCGACGGCCGCGTCATCCAGCGGCTGGTCAAGACGGGCCCGGCGAACGACGGCCGCGTGGAAGTGCTCTCCGGCCTCGCCGCCGGCGAAGTGATTCTGGTCCAGCCGCTGCCGGAGAATTAACCATGGAACGCGAACATTCCTTTTTTTCCAGGATCGTCCAGGCGTTCCTGCAGGGCAACCTGGCGATTCTGTTCCTGATCATCAGCCTCGCCGCCGGTGCGGCGGCGCTGTGGATCACCCCGCGGGAAGAGGAGCCGCAGATCGTCGTGCCGCTGGCCGACGTGATGGTCAGTTTCCCCGGCGGCAGCGCCGAGGAGGTTGAGAAGCTCGTCGCTTCGCGCCTCGAGCGCCTGCTGTACCAGATCGACGGGGTGGAATACGTCTACTCGATGTCGCGGCCCGGCATGGCCGTGGTGACCGTGCGCTTTTACGTCGGCGAGGACCGGGAGAAGAGCCTGATCAAGCTGTACAACAAGATCTTTCAGAACATCGACCGGACCACGCCGGGCATCGCCGGCTGGGTGGTCAAGCCGGTCGAGATTGACGACGTGCCCATCGTCACCGCCGCGCTCTACAGCGCGAAGTACGACGAGCACCAGCTCTACCGCGTGGCCGAAGAAGTCGCCGCCAAGCTCCAGCACATCCCCAACAGCTCTCGCATCACCCTGCATGGCGGCCGCCCGCGCGTGGTGCAGGTGCAGCTCGACACCGAACGCCTGGCGGGCTACGGCCTGTCGCCGATGGAAATCGCCGGTGCGCTGAAGGTCTCCAACGCCCAGATGGAAAGCGGCGCCTTCGAGCAGGGCAACCGCGAGTTCAAGGTCGAGGCGGGGCCATTCCTGCGCAGCGCCGACGAGGTGCGCAACCTGATGATCGGCCAGCACCAGGGCCGCCCCATCTATCTGCGCGACGTGGCGAAGATCACCGACGGTCCCGGGGAGATCACCGCCTACAGCCGCATCGGCTTCGGCCCGGGAGCCGCGAAACTTGAGGGGTCAGGATTGATCAGGTCTCAGGTTTCCGCTTCTTTACCCGCCGTGACGATCGCCGTGGCCAAGAAAAAAGGCAGCAACGCGGTCCTGGTATCCCGCGACGTGGAGCGCGTGCTGGCGGAGCTGCGCGGCCAGGTGATCCCGGACGAGGTCCAGACGCGCATCACGCGCAACTACGGCGAAACCGCCAACGAGAAAGTCAACGGCTTGGTGGAGGGTCTGGTGGAAGCCATCATCACCGTCATCGCGCTGATCGCGCTGGTGATGAACTTCCGCGTGGGGCTGATTGTCGCCACCGCCGTGCCGATCACCTATGCGCTGACGCTGCTGGCCAACTACCTGCTCGGCTTCACCATCAACCGCGTGACGCTGTTCGCGCTGATCCTGACGCTGGGCCTGCTGGTGGACGACCCCATCGTCGGCGTCGAAAACATCCACCGCCACCTCCAGCTCCGCAAGCTGCCGCGCCTGCAGGCCATCGGCGTGGCGATGAACGAGGTGCTGCCGCCGATCGTCATCGCCACCCTGGCGATCGTCATCGCCTTTATCCCAATGTTTTTCATCACCGGCATGATGGGCCCCTACATGCGGCCGATGGCGGTCAACGTGCCGCTGGCGATGCTCAGCTCCATGCTGGTCGCGCTGACCATCACGCCGTGGATTTCCAATAAACTGCTCAAAGCGGGTCCCGCCAGCCATGCGGACGAGCGCCTGGAGGACACCGCCATCTACCGCGTCTACCGCCGCGTGCTCGGTCCCTTCATCAGCTCGAACCGGAAATCCGCGGCCCTGCTCGGCGGCACCGCCCTGCTCTTTGTCGCCTCCCTCGGTTTGGCGGCGCTGGGCTGGGTGCCGCTCAAGATGCTGCCGTTCGACAACAAGAACGAGTTTCAGATCGTGGTGGACACGCCCGCCGGCACCACGCTGGAAGGCACCGCCGCCGTGGTCCAGCGCCTGGAGGATTATTTGCGGACGCAGCCGGAGGTGACGGATTTCACCGCCACCATCGGCGCGGCGTCGCCCATGGACTTCAACGGCCTGGTGCGGCATTACTACCTGCGGCAGGGCGCCAACGTCGCGGATCTGCGCGTCGGCCTGCTGCCGCGCCAGCAGCGCGCGATGGACAGCCACGCCATTATTTTGCGCATGCGCCGGGACGTGGCGGCCCTCGCCCAGGCCACGGGGGCCAACCTCAAGCTTGTCGAGGTGCCGCCCGGCCCGCCGGTCTTCGCCACCCTGGTCGCGGAAGTGTACGGCCAGCCGCACCACCGCTACAGCGACCTGATCGCCGCGGCCAAAACCGTCCGCGCGCAGTTGCAGCAGGAGCCCGGCGTCGTGGACGTGGACGACACGGTGGAAGCCGACCAGACCAAGCTGAGCTTTGTGGTGGATCGCGAGAAGGCGGCGCTGAGCGGGGTCTCCACGGAGGACGTCGCCCAGACCCTGCGCCTGGCCTTGGGCGGCATGCCCGGCGGCGTGGTGCATGCCCCGGCGGAGCCTAACGAACTGCCCATCGTGCTGCAGTTGCCGCGCGAACAGCGGTCGGACGCCGCGCGGCTCCAGGCGCTGGCGCTCAAGGGCCGCACCGGGCGCAGCGTCCAACTGGGTGAAATCGGGCGCTTTGTAACGCACCCGGAAGACAAGACCATCTTTCACAAGAACCAGGAACGGGTCGTCTACGTCACCGCCGGGGTGGCCGGCCGCGGCCCGGCGGTGGCCGTGCTGCACCTGGCCGGCCATTTCGAGAAAGCGCCCCTGCCGCCGGGCCTGCGCATCGACTGGCGCGGCGAGGGCGAATGGAAGATCACGCTGGACGTCTTCCGCGACTTGGGCATCGCCTTCTCCGCGGCGCTGGTGGGCATCTATGTGCTGCTGGTGTACGAGACGGCGTCCTTCCTGCTGCCGATCATCATCATGCTGTCCATTCCGCTGACGCTGATCGGCATCCTGCCCGGCTTCGCCCTGCTCAACCTGCTGGTCAACCGGCCGGTGGGCGGCTTCGCCAACCCGGTCTATTTCACCGCCACGGCGATGATCGGCATGATTGCCCTCGCCGGCATCGTCGTCCGCAACGGGATCATCCTGATCGACTTCATCCGGCACGCCGTCGCGGACGGCCGACCGCTGCCGCAGGCGCTGATCGAGTCCGGCGCCGTGCGTTTTCGTCCGATCTTCCTGACCGCCGGCGCGGCGATGCTCGGCGCCTGGCCGATCACGCTCGATCCGATCTTCAGCGGGCTGGCCTGGTCGCTGATCTTCGGGCTGTTCATCTCCACCGCCTTCACGCTCGTGGTGATCCCGGTGGTGTATAATTTGTTATACCGGCACAAAGTGGCGTCACCGCCGCCGGCCTGAGTACGGGTTGTGGCGCGGATGGACAGGAAGGGTTCAGGGTTCAGGGTTCAGGGTTCAGGAAAGAGATACGTGAGGAGTTCAATATGAACATGCTGTTGATTATCTGCCCCGAGGCGCGCCAGGAGGATATGCGCAATTTGATTCACCATCACGGCGTCCACGCCTACACGGAAATGACCAACGTGCTGGGCGAAGGGCACACCGGCCCCAAGCTGGGCACGCACTTCCACTCGCAGAAATCCGTGCTCCTGTTTCTGGTGATGGAAGAATCCAAGGAGGCGGAACTGCTGGCGGCGCTTCGTACCTTCCGGGCCGGGCTGTATCCCGACGAAGGTTTGCGCGCCTTCACGCTGCCCGCAAACGAAGTATTGTAAACACAAGACGAACCAGGAGAATCGAATATGAACATGGCCTTGCGAATGAGTATCGGGGTGGCCTTGGGCGCGGGCCTGGGGCTGGCGATCTACAAGTTCGTCGGCTGCCGCACGGGCGCGTGTCCGCTGCAGGCCAATCCGTGGATCTCCATGGTGATCTGGGGCTTGATGGGCGCCCTGCTGGCCGCCGGAAAATAAAATAAGGAGACATAGTATGACCGTGGAAAATGGCGTGCGCGTCGTGGCCGGCACGTTTGTGCTGGTCAGCTTGGCGCTGGGCGTATGGGTGAACCCCTACTGGTTCCTGTTCACCGCCTTCGTCGGCGTGAACCTGATCCAGTCGGCGTTCACCGGCTTTTGCCCGGCTGCCCTCATCCTCAAGAAACTCGGCTTGAAAGATAGCCCCCGGTGAAACTGCGGCGCTTGAACAGAAAACAGCAATCTTAACTCGCAATCTTAGGCTTGTATCGTAATCTTCCCCCGCGCCTTGCGCTGGGCGATAGCCACGCGGTGCCGTTGGAAGATGACCATGAACCTATAGGGAGGAAACGCCGATGCCGATTTATGAATACCAATGCCACAAGTGCGGCGCCACGATGGAAAAGCTGGTGAGCCGGAGCGATGCCGCGCCGGGCGCATGCCCCCAATGCGGCGCGAAGAAGCTGGAAAAGCAGCTCTCCACCTTCAGCGCCAGCGTGGCGCGCACCCACGCCGCGCCCTGCGATTCCGGCGCCTGCCCCGCGCCCAACGCCTGCGCCTCCGCCGGTTGCGGCGGCGGCACGTGCCCCTACAGCGGCAACTGAAAATGAAAATTGTGGTCATCGGCGGGGTGGCGGCGGGGATGAGCGCGGCCGCGCGGGCGCGGCGGCTGGACGAACACGCGGACATCGTGGTCTTCGAGAAGAGTGCCTACGTCTCGTTCGCCAATTGCGGCCTGCCCTATCACATCGGCGGCAGCATCGCGGAGCGCGACGCTCTGCTGCTGCAGACGCCTCAGAGCCTGAAGGCGTCGCTCAACCTCGACGTGCGCACCGGACAGGAGGTCATCGCCC
>JAPLSZ010000341.1 GCA_026398385.1 Kiritimatiellota bacterium
CAACCCGGATCGAGAATTGCGGACAAACGTCATCGCCTGCGCTATGCTACGTGCGCCACCAGTTCGACGAGAGGAGCAGCAACGATGAGCGCCCAACTGCTTTTTGCCCGGTATCGCCCCAAAACCCTGGAACCCAAGGATTCGCTGGGCTCCAAATGGCTGCGGCTGTTGGACCAGTTGGACCTGGCCCCAGCGGTCGCGGGCCGGCGCACCTGCATCAAGATGCACCTGGGCGGCGGCACGGGGTACACCACCATCCATCCTTTCTTCACGCGCACGCTGGTGGCGCAGGTCAAGGCCGCCGGGGCCCGGGAGGTGTTTGTGACCGACAGCCCCGGCGCCGTGCTGTCCGCCATCGAGCGCGGCTATACCGCCGAGGTCATCGGCTGCCCGCTGGTCTCCGTTACCGGCCCGGCGGACGATCAGTTCCGCCGGCAGCCCCTCCAGCCGCCGTTCCAAACGCTCACAGCGGTGGAACTGGGCCGCGCGGTGCTCGACGCCGAGGCGCTGATTGACTTCGCCCACGTCAAAGGCCACGGCGCGTGCGGCTTCGGCGGCGCGTCGAAGAACCTCTCCATGGGCTGCGTGACACAGAACACGCGCCGCGACCTGCACGCGCTGGAGGGCGGCATCCACTGGACGGCCCAGCTCTGCGACACGTGCCGCACCTGCATCGAAAACTGTCCCACCGGCGCGATGAAGTTCACCGACGCCGGCAACATGGAAATCTTCTTCCACCACTGCAAGCTGTGCCAGCATTGCGCCTTGATCTGTCCCCAGGGGGCGCTGCGGGTGGAGGGCGGCGGCTATCGCGCTTTTCAACGGGGCCTGGCCCTGGCCACCGCACAGGTGCTGGCGCACTTCCCGCCGCCGCGCCGCCTGTTCATCAACGTCCTGCTGGATATCAGCATCTACTGCGACTGCTGGGGCATGACCACGCCGTCGCTCGTGCCGGACATTGGGATCCTCGCCGGGGCCGACATCGCGGCCATTGAGCAGGCGACGCTCGATCTCGTCAAAACCGAAGACCTGATCACCAGCACCCTGCCGCCCGGCATGGCGCCGTCGGGCGACGGACATTTGTTCCAGCGGCTCTTCGGCAAGGACCCGCACGCCGTGATCGAATTCCTGGAGGAAGCAAAGCTCGGCAGCCGGAAGTACCGGCTGCAAGAGGTGGAATGAAGCGGAAGATGACAGTAGTCAGTGGTCGGTTGTCAGTAGACAGAATGGCCATAAGCGTAAGGCGTGCTTCGGCATGGTAGAAGCGGCGTCCCGCCGCTTTGTCGCAGCCGAACAGAGGTGGGACGCCTCTTCGCTTAATTTATCTTAGTGCCATGCTGGTCAGGGGTCAGTCGGCGGAAGGATGATAAGCAATCTCCAACTGGTGGTGGCTGCCGCGGAGGCGGGCCTGCGGCTGGACCGCTGGCTGTTGCAGCGCTGCCCTTCGACCACGCGGGCGCTGGCGCTGGACGCGCTGGCCGGCGGTCATGTTTTGGTCCAGGGCCAGCCCGCCGTCAAGGGCGCCAAGCTCGCCGCGGGCGACCGGGTGGAGGTGCGCGGCCTGTTGGAACACACGGACCTGGCGGTACAGCCCGACGGCACGCTGCCGCTGGACGTGGTCTTCGAGGACAAGCATCTGCTGGCGCTGAACAAACCCGCCGGGATGCCGGTGCACCCGCTGCGCGCCGGCGAGCTCGGCACGCTGGCCAACGCGCTCCTGGCCCGGTATCCTGCGTTGGCGCAGGTCGGCGGCCAGCCGCTGTTTCCGGCCTTTGTACACCGGATTGACGGCGATACCTCCGGCCTGGTGCTGGCGGCCAAAAACGAGGAGATCTATCGGGCCCTGCGCCGTGCCTTCCAGGCGCGGCAGGTAAAGAAAATCTACCTTGCGCTCGTGCAGGGCGTACCGGCCCGCGGCCTGACGCTGGAGCACGAACTGGCCCACGACCCCGGGCGCCCCGGCCGCATGGTGCCGGTGACCGACCGCAACCGGAAGAAAATCCGCCGGCCGCTGCGCGCGGTGACGGAATTCGACATCGAACGGCGGTTCGCGTCCCACGCGTTGCTGCGGGTGATCATCTGCACCGTGGTGACGCCCCAGATCCGCTGTCAACGCGCGGCCAGCGGCCATCCGATTGTCGGCGATCACCTTTACGGCGGCGACGCGCCGCCCACCCCCACCCTGCCCGACGGGCGGCCGCGTCATTTTCTGCATGCCGCCCGCCTGGAGCTGACGCACCCCGCGCTCGGCACGCCGCTGACCATCGCGGCCCCGCTGCCACCGGAGCTGGAAGCCGTGCTGCGCACCCTGTCGTTCCGCTAGGAGCCTGTCGAACTTACATCCTCCCTGTTTCTAGCAGCACTGATTGCCGTTGGTCTTGTATTTGGATTGGAGTCACAGGAAAAAAGTTTCTTAAGAAAAGGGGCTCCGAAACAGTAGCAGGCTGTGGACTTGGCCTGGCGCCAGCCGGGCCAAGTCCACAGCCTGCTAGTGGATGTGGTTTTTACAGATGGCCACGACCGCCGGATGCGAAATGCGGCGTTCAACAGTAATCGCAGAGAAGGACTCGTTGATTTCGGTAACGACACCAACGCGATGAACCGGAAAGCGGCTGCGGATCGTGCGCTCGATGGCCGCGCGTGCCGGCGATCGCACCGTTCAGCATCCTCGCCTTCCTGCCGGTGGCCGGCGCGGTCTGGTACGCCCGCCGCGCGCTGGCGGCGCCCGCCGGCGTAACGCTGATCCAGACCAGCCTGCTGCTGGCCCTGGCGCTGCTGCTCTCGCCGCTGGCAGGCCTCGATTTCAACGTGTTCGTGCATCTCAACAATTCGATCCTCTACAAGCAGGTGGCGGCCCAGCTCAAGCCGGAGGATCGGCTCGTGGTGTTCTACGACTACCGGCCCGCGCTGCCGTTCTATACGCAGCGCCCCTATGTTTCGTACCAGTCGAACAACGAATTGGCCTTCGGCATGACGGCCGAACCCCGGCGGCACGGCAACGTGGACACCCCCGAAGCGTTGCGTGAGATCGTACGGCAGAGTCCCGGACGCGTCTTCGGGTTGATTGATCCCGGCGACTTGAAGCAAAAGGCCAAAGCCATCGCTTGTTATTTTCGGCCCACGGCCTTTCCGCAGACGCCGGACACCGTGGTGGTGGAGCTCAAGCTGACGGATTAACGCGGGAATGATCGCCGGGATGTCCGGCTCCAAAAGCGCCTGCCTCAGGCTTGACGTCGCTCGAAAGATTGGCCGTCGAGCCTCAGCCCTTCTGCTCAAGGTTGACCTCAAAGGCCTGCTCCAGTTTCTTGAGCATGGCTTTTTCTTCCTTCGACACCCGAGAGGTCAGTCCAAGGAAACCGCCCATGGCCTCGGCCACGGCATGGGCGTGGTGCATAATATTCTTTTTCAGGGCCTCACGATCCTTGACCGGCAGCGCTTGGCACAGGCCCTGCACATATTCCGTCCAGGCGGTCAGCAGTTCTGCCGGGGGCTGGTGGGCGAGCCATTGTTCGACGAGGGCGTAATCAATGCCGCCCTTCTTGAAATTCATGGAAATCAGGGCGCTGAGAATCACGCCCTTTTCCTCTTCATCAACCTTGCCGTCGGCCCAGGCCACTTCGACGAGCGGAACGACGGAAATGGAGGCGACGGTTTCGGCGCTTACTTTCAGATCCACAAGTTTTTGAAGGAGATGCTGATTGGTTATGCCCGAGACCTTGGAGAGGTTCTCCCGGGTCTCCTCCATTTTCTTCATTTCCTTCATCTGCTGGATGAGTTTCTTGTCTCGCTCCAGAAAAAAAGCGTCTTCGAGCGCTTTCCGCCGTCCATGTAAAATGTAATCCAGTCCTGCTGACATAACGATTCCTCCACTAGATATCGATTTGACCGCGCCACAAAAAATCCCGAACAAGAATGGCAGGGTAGCTTGATGTGGACATTTTTCAAGACAGATCAGATGAAAATCTGTAATGGGGTCCGTGACGCAGGGCAAAAACCGCTGTTTCCAAACCCCGGCAAAGTGGTTATCATCGGCCGTCCAGGTAGGGCGGCGCTGCAGCCGTCCTGCGGTCACAGCAAACGGAGCGCCTTGAATAAAACGGAGTCAACGCAACGGATTCGGATCACGCTGGCGGACGGGTCCACGCTGGAGCGGAAGCCGCCGGTGCTCGTCGGCGACCTGCTGCGCGGGCCGGCGGCGGCCAACGGCCTGGAAATCCTCGGCGCGCTGGTGAACAACGATGTGTTCTCGCTCACATACCCGCTGGATGTGGATAGCACGGTGCGCTTCCTGACCTTGGCGGACGAGCAGGGCCGGCTCATGTACATCCGGACGCTGTGTTTCCTGCTGGCCAAGACCGTCCGTGAACTTTTCCCCGACGCCCGGTTCAGCATCGAGCACTCGCTGGACACGGGCTTTTACTGCCATTTCGAGCGCGACGGGCAGCCCGGCATCCGGCCGGGCCAGGTGCGGCAAATCGAGCGGCGCCTGCGCGCACTGGTGACGCAGGACCTGCCCATCGAGCGCCGCAAGATCGCCTACGTCGAGGCCCTGCGCCAGTTCGAGCACGAGCGGCAGCCGGACAAGTACCACCTGCTGAATTTCCGCAACCCGAACAAGGTGGTGATCAACTGGTGTGACGGCTTTTCCGACCTGGCGCACGGCGTGGTGGTGGAGCATGCCGGCGCGATGGGCGTGTTCCAGTTGATCCCCTACCCGCCCGGCTTCGTGCTGCAGTTCCCGGACCGGCGCGCGCCGGCGCGCGCCGCGCCGTTCCGCCGGCGGCCGCAGTTATTCCAGATCTTCCAGGAGCACAAGCGCTGGGGACGCATCCTGGGCGTCAGCACGGTCGGGCGGCTGAACGAGCTGGTCGCCGGCGATGCCATCACCGACTTCATCCGCACGGCTGAAGCGCTGCACGAGAAGAAGATCGCGCAGATTGCCGACCGGATCGCCGGCCAGCGCGAGCGCATCCGCTGGGTGCTGATCGCGGGGCCCTCGTCGTCCGGCAAAACGACCTTCGCCAAGCGGCTGGCGGTGCAAATCCGCGTGAACGGGCTGCAGCCGGTGACGCTTTCGACGGACGACTACTTCGTCAACCGCGACCGCTCACCGCGGGACGAACAGGGCGCGCCGGATTTCGAGCACCTCGAAGCCATTGACCTGCCGCTGCTGCACGAGCACATGGCCCAGCTTGAGCGCCGGGCGGAAGTCGCGCTGCCGCGCTTCAACTTCGAAACCGGCGCGCGGGAATTCCGGGGCGACAAACTGCAACTGGCCGGGAACCAGTTGGTGATCATCGAGGGCACCCATGCGCTCAACCCCGCGCTCACGCGCGCCATCGCGGCGGAGCACAAGTTCCGCATCTACGTCAGCGCGCTGACGCAGCTCAACCTCGACTGCAACACGCGGATTTCGACCACGGACAACCGGCTGGTGCGGCGCCTGATGCGCGACCACCAGTTCCGCGGGCATTCCGCGCTACAGACGCTGCAAATGTGGCCCAGCGTACAGCGCGGCGAGCGCCGTTGGATCTTTCCGTTCCAGTCGCAGGTGGATGTCGCCTTCAACTCCGCGCTGGATTACGAGCTGGCCGTCTTGAAGCAATCGGTGGAGCCGTTGTTGCTGGAGGTCAAGCCCATGCACGCGGAATATGCCGAGGCCCGCCGGCTAATGGAGTTCCTGGATTGTTTCCTCCGTGTCAGCGATCATCTCGTGCCGACCACCTCGATCCTGCGCGAGTTCATCGGCCACAGCAGCTTCCGGTATTGAGCGCGGCGAGCGAAAGAAAGGCCGCAAGCAACGGTAGCTTCCTCATGGGGTTCACCTCGGCCAGACTTTGACTTCCTGTTTGCCGTCCTTCATCGCCTCGAAGGGGCCCGGGAACGGGTTCGCCGTGTTGCGCCGCTTGCCGAAGTAGTCGGCCTCGAGCTTCAGCGGTGTGCCGTCGGGGTTTTCGAACGGGAGGTCCGGAATTTTCGCTTGGCCGAGGAGTTCGGTGGTGATGAGCTTGCGTTGTTGTTCCACGGCCCACTGGATGTCGGCGTTGATCTCCAGATACCAGCCGTCGGTCTTTTGAGTCAGCTTCACGCCGGCGTCGAAGTTGGGTTGGACCAGCGCGTCGGTGTCGAACTTAGACGACTGCGACCCCTTGGTAAAGACATTGCCGGCCGCGGCCACCGGCCAGCTCGCGCCGTTGAAGGCGCTGAAGGCGCCGCGGCCGGCGAGCAGGTTGTTGTACAACCGGACGTCGCCCACAGGGCAGTCGTGCAATCCAACCATCTCCGTGCTGTGCGCCTTGAAATACGGCGTGCGGCGGCCGTCGGGAACAATCTCCAGACTGCCGCAGATCAGGTTATGGACATAAGCGCCGCCCTGCGAGTTGGCGAGGTGGGCCTTGGTGGAAAGAAAGAGGTTGTTGGCGACGAGATACGGGCCGTGGTCCACCTCGCAGAAGAGGTCTCCACCCCAGCCCGTGTTGTCGTGGAACAGGTTGCCGGTGACCTGCGTGCCCTGCGCCATCCAGTCGAGCCAGACTCCTCCCAATTCTCCGCAACGGTAGATATGGTTTCCGGAGATGATAACATCGAGCGCGCCGTGGAACTTGATGCCGGCCATCTCCGCGCCGCCCCACAGCCCCTGCAGGTTGATGTCGTGAATCTCGTTGCCGATGACCCGGCTGAAGGCGCAGCCGAGGCTGCCGACGATGCCGGTCTGCCCGCAGTGGTGGATATGGTTGTTGCGGACGAGGTGCCCACCGATCTTCTCCCGGGTCCAGCCGTCCTTCTTGAGCGCGTCGTCAATGGTCAGGTAATACCCCTCGGTGCTGCCGCGCTGGCCGTCCCACTGGTCGGAATACTTGCCGAGCGCGATACCGCAGCAGCGTGAATGGCTGATTTCGTTGTTCTCGATGATCCAGCCTTTGCACCAGTAAGCGGTGACGAGCCCGACCTGGCCGGCGGTGGGTGCCGCCCACTGCGTGGCGGCGTTGCGCAGATCGAAACCGCGGACTGTGATATAGTCGATGTTCGTCTTTTCCGGCGAGAAGACAGTCGGCCGGACACTGATCTCGACCTGCGCCTCGTTCGGGTTGACGCCGGGGAACTGCGCGTAGATCACGGTGCTGGCCGATTCCTTTTCCGCCCTGGCCGGCCTGGTTGGCTTGAAGACGAGGCAGAGGTTCTTCTTGCCCTCCGTCTGCTTGATCTTCGCGGTGAAGGACTGCCACTGCTGCCAGTCGCCGGTAGCCGTCACGGCACAGGTGCCGAGCAGTTCGCCGTCGACCTGGTCCAGGCGCAGCTCGATGGCGCCGCCGGTGCCGGCCGCCGCCGCCGCACGGATTGCGATGCTTTCCGTGCCTTTCCCGAAATCCACGTTGTCGTAGCGCAGCCAGTGTCCCGGTTTGATCCAGCCGACGCACTCGCCGCCTTCGGCGCAGGCTGCGTTCTGTGTGCCCGAGCGGGCGGCGGGCTGGCCCGCGGGTATCTTCTCGCCGCCGGCCGGCTGAAACCAGGCGACATTCAACAGATAGTCCGGCGCGTCAGCCGCCGCGCCATCCACGGTGGCGAACCAGCGCGGCGTCTGGCCGGCGGGCTGCCGGACCGTGTCGAGGTTGGGCGCCTCGGTCAGCCAGGCGCCGTTCAGATAGACGCAACCGCGACGGTGGACGCGACCGCGCGATTCGAACCAGTCGCCGTATACCTTTTCGGCGAACGGGTTGAAGGGGCCGAAATAGGAGTTCGGCAAGGTCAGTTTCCAGGTGTCTTGGTCCACCTTATGCCAAACCTTGGCGGGCTCGGAACCGGTGATGGTCACCTTCTCCCCAGGCGCGGCCTGATAGACGATGCGTTTCGTGTCGGACGTGCCGCCGCGCGGCGGGTTGACGCATTCACGATAGACGCCCGCACGCACGGTGATCACGTCACCCGGCTGCGCGAGATCGGCCGCTCGCTGGATGGTACGCAACGGCGCGGACTTCGTTCCCTTCCTGGCGTCGTTGCCGTTGACCGCCACATGGAACTCGGCGGCATGCAGCGGGGCCAGCAGCAGGACGGCCAGTGCGCCGGACGCTAAACAGCGATTCACCCACATTTTCATTTCCTGATTTCCAACTTCGCTGCTCTTTGTTTGCTACCGCGCCGGGGCATGCCTCGTTACGGCTAAACCATAGCGTGCAGCTGCCGGCGCGGCCCCCACGCCCATCCGTTTTCACCGGCACGAAATTGTATTCTAATCGCGCCCGCTCCGCAACCCAAGCAAAGTTTTTGCTTGCAACCATCGTGGGAAAGGTAGAACGTTCCATTTAAAGGCAGATGGTGGAAAGAGGTGGGACATGAAAACGGCGATGCGAACGGTCAGATCCGGCGGCTTCACGCTGCTTGAACTGCTGGTGGGCATCGCGATCATCCTGATCTTGGCCGGGCTGATGATACCGGCGTTCTCGAACATAGCGGCGAAGACCCGGCGCATCACCTGCATGAACAACATCCGCC
>JAPLSZ010000073.1 GCA_026398385.1 Kiritimatiellota bacterium
CCCCTTTCCATTCTGGCGCAGGTGCGCGCCACGTCCGGCACGATCAAGTCGGTGACCCTGGCGTATACACTGTCCAAGGACGCCGCGCCGTTCAAACTGCCCATGCAAGCCACGGGGGCCCAGACGTACCTGGGCACGATTCCGGCAGGGCTGATGACCAACGCCGACAAGCTGTGGTATTATCTGGAAGCGACGGACAGCCTGGACGCTGCCACGGAGACGCCCTGGTACGTTGTATCCATCCAGAACAGTCCGGCGTTGGCGGCCGCGTCCGGCGCGGGTGTCGTGGCGGCGCCCGGGCCGGAGCAGGCCACCGGCCGGTCGAGTCTGCTCGGCGCGGGGTTGGTCGCCGGCGGCGCGGCGGCGGTGGTCGGCGCGGCGCTGCTCGTCGCCAACCGCGGCGGCGGGTCGGACAGCGGCACGGCGGCGACCAATACGTCGGGCCGGTATGTCGGCAGCAAGACCATCTGCCTGACGATGCTGGGCGCGCCGCAGCAATGCGCCAGCACGCCCACGGCGATCATCATTGACCAACAGGGCGCCGTGAGTTCCGATTCCTTGCTGCCCGGCCAATTCCTGTCCGGCCAATTAAGCGGCAGCAGTTTCGCGCTGTCGGGTTCCTCGTCCACCAGCAACCTGGTCAGCCAACTGCAATTTTCCGGGTCGGTGGTGGGGCAGCGGCTGGTCGGCTCCATCACGGGCACGGCGCAGAGCGCGACCAACCAGGGCGCATACTCCGGCGCGTTCACGGCGGACAAGCAGTAACGCCGCGCCGCCCGGCCGGAAACAACACGTAGAAGCGGCGTCCCGCCGCTTTCAAACGCGGCCGGAGGCTGCGTCTACAGGCTAAGATGCCTGGAATATTATGGGCAGGTTTACGTAAGAGAAGGAATCAGCCGTGCGCCGCCCGGCGGCCGCCTACCGCGGGCTTGAGTTCGCGACGTCGCCGCGTTATCTTCGCGGGCCGATGAAAATCCTCGACCGTTACCTCCTGCGCTCCGTGCTGGTGCCGCTGGGCTATTGTCTGGCGGCTTTCGTCATGCTGTACGTGGTTTTCGATCTGTTCAACAACCTGCCCGACTTTATCGAAGGCAAAACCCCGCTGCGCGAGGTCTTTCTCTTTTACGTCATCCTGCTGCCCTCCGTCCTGTGGATCATCGCGCCCGTCTCGCTCCTGCTGTCGCTCCTGTATGCCCTCTGGCAGTTGGCGCGCGCCAACGAACTCACCGCCTTGCGCGCCTGCGGCCTCGGCTTTGGCCGCATCATGCGGCCCCTGCTGGGCGTCGGGCTGGCGGCCACCGTCGCGGTCGGCCTGATCAACGAAACCATCGGCCCGTGGTCCGGCTACTGGACGAGCCAGTTCATCCAACTCCAGCACCAGCAAGGCGCCCTGTCCGTGAACATCGTCCGTCCGCTGCCGTACAAAAACGACGCGAACCATCGCGTGTGGATGATCAACGAGTTCAACAAGAAAACCTATGAAATGCGCGACGTGACCGTCCACCAACTGCGGGCCGACGGTTCCGACGAGATCAAGTACCAGGCGCTCCGCGGGCATTGGCTGGATGGCCGCTGGTGGTTCACCGAGGTGGTGATCCAGCGGTACCCGCAGGGGGCCACCGCCTGGAACATCGTGGTGGAGTCGCCGGTGCTCCATCGCGAAATGTCCGAGTTCTCGGAAACCCCCGACGACTTCATCAATGAAATCAAGCCGCCCGAGTTCCTCTCCTCGCTGGAAATTCTCCACTACCTGCGCACGCACGACCAGTTGTCCGACAAAGCCATCGCCGAGCGGCTGACCGATCTGCACGGCCGGCTGGCCATGCCGTGGATCTGTTTCATCATCACGCTCGTCGGCATCCCTTTCGGCGCCCAGGCCGGCCGCCGGCGCGGCGGCGCGCTGGCGGGCATCATCGGCGCGCTGGCGATGTTTTTCGGGTTTTATGTCCTCGTCAATTTCGGCATGGCGCTGGGCAAGCAGGGCGCGCTCGCCCCCTGGCTGGCGGGCTGGTTGCCCGACTTGGTCTTTCTGGCCCTGGGCTTGATGCTGACCTGGCGCCTGCGGTGAAGGCGCGACGGATGGGATGGGAATGCGCCGGCGTCGTGCGAACGGGGCATCAGCGTCCGGCAGGATGCCGGACGTAGCGGGCTGGCCTGCCTGCCGCGGCCGGCGCAGGTAGGAAGGCCGCGCCCCCCTCATTTTAATCACGGCCGCAGCAGTTCGGTGGCCCGGCGGGTTTCGCCATCGCGCCAGGCCCGGCCGCGGACGGTGATGGTGCCCTCCTGGTTGATCATTTGCGGCGTCTGGAGATCCGAGGCAAAATGTTCCTGGCTCAGCAGTTGCCCGCCGGCGGACACGAGGCTGTGGGTAAAGCGATTTGGCGCGGAGTTGTGGAGGATATGCATCCGCCCGGCGGCATCGCGTTGCATGAGGGGGTCATACGACCGCAGCAGGGTGCCCAAATCGGCGACGGACTCGCGCGCGCCGGTGACTTTGTTTTCCACGCAGAAGAAGAGGCGTTGCTCGCGCAAGTCGTAATCGTTGCGGGAGAGGACGCGCAGGCTGCACTTGACCGGCGCATCCGTGCCCGGACGGCTGAACACCTGCTGCGCCACTTCCGGGCCGGGTATCAGCGTCACATGGCTGCGCGCGGAGTAGTAATTGTTCTCGCCCCATTCCACGCCGGCGCGGACCTTGTAAAGGCCGGGATTGCGCAGGTCGCAGGCGGATTGGAGTTCCACGCGGCGGAGCGCCGTTTGCCCGGCCGGGATGATGGTGGTGTTGGCCTTCGGCGCGGCCTTAGCCGATCGCAGGGTGTCCGCATCGGACTCGATGTCGAACGCGAAGCGGGCGTTGCGGTTGGTGCCGTCGAAGATGAGCGGCGCGCCGGTCTGGTTGCGGACTTCCACCTCCGTGGTGATGGGTTCGCCCAGCAGGTATTGCCTGTGCGGCACGCGCAGGTACACCTCGATTTGCGCCCGGGCGGCGGAACTGGCCAGCACCGCCAGCGCTAGAACGATGCTACGAATAAGCTTCATCATGTTGACTCCTGCCTTGCTTGGTGACTGCCGCCTGGACGCTGGGACGGCGCGCTCAACGCCCCACGGCCAGCCGGGCGGCCATGCGGGCGGGCAGCCCCGCCAGCTTAATTTTTTCCTGAACCGCCGGGATATCATAGGCCACGCGGCGCAGCTCGATGGCGTTGCGCATCAAGTCAAAAAGGACATAGGCGGCGCGCGGGTCGCCGTCGCGCGGCTGACCGACGCTGCCGACGTTCACGAAATACTTGCGGCCGAGCTGGATCCTGATTTTGGAATAGAGCCCGCCGCGCACCGCGTCGAACTTCTCGAAGGCCAGGGGGACGTGCGTGTGGCCGAAAAAACAGACCGCGGAGCGCTGGTAGGCGAAGCTGGCCTCGGCCTCCAGGGCCTCGAAGACGTAGCCCCAGTTGCCGGGCATATCCAGCGTGCTGTGAACCATGGTGAAGGTCTCCACCGGCGCCACGTAGGGCAGGTTGCTGAGAAAAAGGCGCTGCTCGGCGGAGAGCTGCTTGCGCGTCCAATCCACCGCATCCGCCGCCATCGGATGAAAGCCGTTCAAGGCCTCGTCCATGGAACAATAGTGGTCATGGTTGCCGCGCACGATGACGCATTTCAACCCGCGCACGATCTCCAGACACTCGCCGGGATTGGCGTTGTAGCCCACGATGTCACCGACGCAGGCATACCGGTTGGCCCCCTGGGCCTTCGCGTCCGCCAAGACCGCCTGGAGCGCTTCCAGGTTGCTGTGGATGTCGCCCAAAATGGCGTATGTCAACGTCGTGCTCATGCCTGCGCGCCGAGTGCTGCGGAGGGCACTCTAGCGCAGTGCGTCGAATTAGCAAAGGCGTAATTTCCCCGCCAGCCTCGCTACACGACGTCGGCGTGGAGATAATCGTTGAAGAGGTTTTCCAGCGCTTCCTGGCGTCCGCTGACCAGCGCGGGCTCGACTTGGGCCGCCGCCCATTTTTCCAGTTCGACCAGCGAGGACTTGCCCTGGAGGATCTTTTTGCCCAGGCCCGTGGTGAAGCCGGCATAGCGCTGCCGGACGATCCGGTCGAACGCGCCGTCCCGGCGGATGCGGTCGGCGATGAGCAGCGCGCGGGCAAAGGTGTCCATGCCGCCGATGTGCGCGTGGAACAGATCCTCGCCGTCGAACGACCCGCGGCGCACTTTGGCGTCAAAGTTCAGGCCGCCGTACTTCAGCCCGCCCTGCTGGAGGATGATCCCCATCGCCAGCACGGCGGAGGGCAGCTCGGTCGGGAACTGGTCGGTGTCCCAGCCCAGCAGCGGGTCGCCGCGGTTGACGTCGAGGCTGCCGAGCTTGCCGGCAAGGGAGGCGGAGAGCAATTCGTGCTCGAAGGAATGGCCGGCGAGCGTGGCGTGATTGGCCTCGATGTTCAGCGATGAAAAACATGCCCCGGAAACCGCAGCGCCGGGCGTGCGCCACGGCCAGGTGGAGCAGGGCGGCGAGCTGCTCGCGTTCCTGCTTCAGGTTGGTGTTGAGCAGCGTGGCATAGCCCTCGCGGCCGCCCCAGAAGACATAGCCCGTGCCGCCGAGCGCAACGGTGGCCTCGAGCGCGCGCCGGACCTGGGCCGCAGCGTGGGCAAAGACCAGCGGATCGGGATTGGTCGCCGCCCCGTGGGTGTAGCGCGGATGGCTGAACAGGTTGGCGGTGCCCCAGAGGAGCTGCACCCCGGTTTCACGCTGCCGCTGTGCCGCGCGCTGCACCAGGCGGTCGAGGATGGCGTTCGTTTCGGCGATGGTCGCGCCCTCGGGCGCGAGGTCGCGGTCGTGGAAGCAGTAGTAATTGACGCCCAGCTTGGTGATGAACTCAAAGGCGGCGTCGAGCGTCTGCTCGGCCACGCCGATGGCATCGGCGGCATGGTTCCACGGACGGTCGAACGATGGCCCGCCGAACGGATCGCCGCCGTTGCCTTTGAAGGTATGCCAGTAGGCCACGGCAAACTTGAGGTGCTGCGCCATGGTCTTGCCGTCCACCTTGCGGCGGGCGTCGTAGTAACGGAAGGCCAGGGGGTTCTTCGTTTTCGGCCCCTCATAGGCGATCGGCTTTTTAATGGTCGGGAAGTAGGCGGTCATGGTGGTCTCCTGTTTTATGGCCTGGGCTGCTGCTCCATCAATGCGATGAAACGGTCAAAGAGGTAGGCCGCGTCGTGCGGGCCGGGCGCGGCTTCGGGATGGTACTGCACGGAGAAAACCGGCAGCCGCTTATGCCGCAGGCCCTCGCTGGTCTGGTCGTTCAGGTTGATGTGCGTCGTTTCGACGTCGTCCGGCAGCGAGGCCAGGTCCACGGCAAATCCGTGGTTCTGCGAGGTGATTTCCACCTTGCGGGTGGTGAGGTCCATCACCGGCTGATTGGCGCCGCGGTGGCCGAACTTGAGCTTGTAGGTCCGGCCGCCGAAGGCCTGGCCGAGCAACTGGTGGCCGAAGCAGATGCCGAAGGTCGGCAGGCCGGTGGCGATCACGTCCTTGACGGTCCGCACGATCTGCGGCACGCCCGCCGGATCGCCGGGCCCGTTGGAGATGAAAAAGCCGTCGGGTTTGGTTCCGAGGATCTCATCGGCCGTGGACGCGGCCGGGAACACCTCGAGCGCGCCGCCGCGCTGAACCAGCATGCGGAGCTGGTTGGTCTTCAGGCCGCAGTCCAGCGCGGCCACGCGGAACCGCGCTGGGGCGGCGGACGCCGGCGCGCCGAAGCCGCGGCCGGCCTCGGTCCAGGTGAACCGTTGCGGCGTGCTGACCGCGGTGGCCAGATCGCGGCCGACCAGGCCGGGCGAGTCCTTGGCCTTCTGCACCAGGCTGGCCGGATCCGGGTCGGCGGTGCTCATGACGCACTTCATGGCGCCGAGCGCGCGGATGTGCAGCGTGATCGCCCGAGTGTCCACGTGGTCCACGCCCAGGATGTGGTGCTTGACAAGATACTGCGGCAGTGTCCCGGCGTGCCGGAAATTGCTGGCGATCCGGCTGCACTCGCCGACGATCAACCCGGCGGCCTGCGGGCGCGCGGACTCCTCGTCCTCCGGATTGACGCCGTAGTTGCCGATGAGCGGGTAGGTGAGGGTGACGATTTGGCCGTGGTAGGAGGGGTCCGTCAGGATCTCCTGATAGCCGGTCATGGAGGTGTTGAACACCAGTTCGCCGAACACTTCGCCCGCGCCGGCGAACGCCCGGCCCTCGAACACGGTGCCGTCTTCCAGCGCGATCAGCGCCTTCTTACCTTCCGCGCTCATACCCCCGCCTTTCGCCGGCGCGGTTTCGCCGCCGCGGTGGGTTGGTGGGCGCCCCGGGCGGAGGGACGGTTCGTCCGGGCTGGCGTGTGGGCGATGGCGGCGCCGAGAAAGGCGCGGAACAGCGGGTGGGGCGCCACCGGTTGCGACTTGAATTCCGGGTGAAATTGACAGCCCAGGAACCACGGGTGGTCCCGCAGTTCGATGATTTCCACCAGCTTGCCATCAGGCGAAATGCCAGAGAGCCACAAACCCCGGGCTTCCAGTTGCGCGCGGTAGTGGTTGTTGACCTCGTAGCGGTGGCGGTGCCGTTCGCTGATGCGTGCGACGCCATAGGCTTCCGCCGCGCGCGAGCCCGGGCGCAGCGCGCAGGGCCAGGCGCCGAGCCGCATGGTCGCGCCCAGGTCGGTCACCTGCTCCTGCTCTTCCATCAAACAGACCACCGGATGGAGCGTCTGCGGTTGGACCTCGGTGGTGTGGGCGTCCGCCAGGCCGCAGACGTGGCGCGCGAACTCGATCACGGCCATCTGCAGGCCCAGGCAGATGCCGAAAAACGGGATCCCTTTTTCGCGGGCGAACCGGATCGCGGCGATCTTGCCCTCGATCCCGCGCTCGCCGAAGCCGCCGGGCACGAGGATGCCGCCGATGCCGGCCAGCGTGTCGAAGCCCCGGTCCGCCTCCAGATCCTCCGCGGCGATCTTGATAATCTCCACCTGGTGCCGGTGCGCCAGTCCGCCGTGATGAATCGCCTCGAAGATGGACTTGTAGGCGTCCTGCAACTCCGAGTACTTGCCGACCACGGCGATCCGCACCGCGCCCTCGGGATGAATGATGGTCTCCACCATCTTGCGCCACGGCTGCAGCTTCGCCGGCGGCCGGGCCAGCCGGAAGTGGACCATGATCAGCTCGTCGAGCCCCTGCTCGGAGAGCACCAGCGGCAGCTCGTAGATCGTGTGCTGAACGTCCTGCTCCTCGATCACCGCGTCGAACGGCACGTTGCAGAACAGCGACAGTTTTTTGCGCACGTCGTCGCTCAGCTTGACTTCGCTGCGGCAGATCAGCGCGTCCGGCGCAATGCCGATCTCGCGCAGTTTGGCCACGCTCTGCTGGCTGGGCTTCGTCTTGACCTCGCCTGCGGCCTTGATGAACGGCACGTAGGTCAGATGGACGTACATGATGTTGTCGCGGCCTTCCTCCAGCCCGATCTGACGGATGGCTTCGAGAAAGGTCAGCCCCTCGATGTCGCCGACCGTGCCGCCGACCTCGCACAGGATCACGTCCACGCCCTTTTCGTCCAGCGCGCGAATTTGCAGTTTGATCTCGTCGGTGATGTGCGGGATCATCTGGATCGTCCCGCCGAGGTAGTCGCCGTGCCGCTCCTTGCGCAACACCTCCCAGTAGATCCGGCCCGCGGTGAAATTGCTCTTTTTGTTGGTCGGCTGGCCGGTGAACCGCTCGTAGTGGCCGAGGTCGAGGTCCGTCTCCGCGCCGTCGTCGGTCACGTACACCTCGCCGTGCTGATACGGGCTCATCGTGCCCGGGTCCACATTGAGGTAGGGATCCATCTTCAGCATGCGGATGTTCAGGCCGCGGCCGATCAGCAGCCGGCCGAGCGACGCCGAGGTCAGCCCCTTGCCCAGGGAACTTACCACGCCGCCGGTGATAAAGATGTATTTGGCCATCGCCGTCCGCCCGGATTTTATGACGCGCCGCCGCGCTCGCAAGGACGGAATGATAATAGAGCCGATTGCTCTGCCGGACGCAACCTTTTTTCCGTCCGCGCAAAAAGATTTTCCTTCGCCGCGCCGATCGCGTACATTCGGCCTGCCGCCGGCAGGGCGGCTGGAATCGAGGCGATGAATCGGTTATTACCCATCTGGATGGCGTTGCTGTGGTGCGCGGCGGATCGGGCGCCCGGGGGCGAGGCCGGCGATGTGGACGACCAGGCCCTGCTCCAGTCGCTCACCCGGCAGGCGCAGCAGTTGCAGGACGCCGGCCAACTGGCGCCGTTCAAGCAATTGCGCGAGCAACTCGGGCGCACGACGTACCCGCTCCGCCTGCCCGCGCCGCCGCGGCAGACGCTGACGGCGCCGGAGCTGTATCGCCGCGCACGGCCGAGCGCGCTGGTGCACTGTTTGCTGTATCGCTGCGACAAGTGCCAGCGAATGCACGTTAACATTTCGACCTGCTTCCCGCTCACCGCCGACGGAATCTGCGTGGCCAACTATCATGCGTTCACCGCCAGCAACACGGTGGCCATGGCGGTGGCGACGCGCAACGGACGCGTGTTTCCCGTGACAGAGGTGCTCGCCGCCAGCGCGCGCGACGACGTGGTGATCTTCCGCACGACCGCCGAAAAGCTGACACCGCTCGCGCTCGCTGCCGCCGAGGTGGGAGAAGCTGTGGCGGTGCTCAGCCATCCGAGCAACCTGTTTTATGTGCTGACGCAGGGTGCCGTGGCGCGCTACTGCCTCGAAAAAGGTGTGTCGCGCATGCAGATCACCGCCGACTACGCGATCGGCTCCAGCGGCGGGCCGGTGCTCAACAGCGCCGGCGCCGCGGTGGGCATGGTCGCCGCCACGCGGGATCTCTATGACGACCCGCAGCACGGACTGCACGGACAACACGGCCATCTGCAGATGGTGGTCAAGCTGTGCGTACCGGCGGCCTCGATCCGCAAGCTGCTCAAGGATTCCAAGGAGTAACGGATGAAGCTTACCGAGACCACGCGGCGGACCCTGACGTTGGCCAATGGAACCAGCGTGGACTATTTCAGCCTGCCGGCGCTGGCCCAAGCGGCCGGGGTTTCGTTGGCGCGGCTGCCCTTTTCGATCCGCATCCTGCTGGAAGCGGTGCTGCGCCAGGTGGGCCACCCGGCCTTCGCGGAGGCGCACGCGCTGGCGCTGGCCCGCTGGACGCCCGACGCGGCGGAGTTCGAGTTCCCCTTCCTTCCGGCGCGCGTGCTGCTGCAGGACTTCACCGGCGTTCCGTGCGTCGCCGACCTCGCCGCGCTGCGTGGCGCTATGCAGCGCCGGGGCCAGGACCCGCGGATCATCGAGCCGTTGATCCCGGTAGACCTCGTGATTGACCACTCGATCCAACTTGACGTTGCCGGGAACGCCGACGCGCTCTCCGCGAATCTGGCCATGGAATTCGAGCGTAACCGCGAGCGCTACGCATTTCTCCGCTGGGGGCAGGGCGCGTTCACCCGGCTCCACATCGTGCCGCCGGGCGTCGGCATCTGTCATCAGGTCAATCTGGAATATCTCGCGCGCGGCGTGATGACCGCGCCCGACCCCGCGGGCCGCACGGTCGCCTTCCCGGATACGCTCGTCGGCACGGACTCGCATACGACGATGATCAACGGCCTCGGCATCGTGGGGTGGGGCGTCGGCGGCATCGAGGCCGAGGCCGCCATGCTTGGCCAGCCGATCCCGATCACCACGCCGAAGGTCACCGGCGTCAAGCTGACCGGCGCGCTGCCCGCCGGCGCGACGGCAACCGATCTCGCGCTCACGGTGACGCAGCGGCTGCGCGCGCAGGGCGTCGTGGGCCACTTCGTCGAATTTTTCGGGCCGGGACTGGACAGCCTGACGCTGGCCGATCGCGCCACGGTGGCGAACATGGCGCCGGAGTATGGCGCGACGATGGGCTTCTTCCCGATGGACGGCGAGTCGCTGCGTTATCTCCGCGAGACCGGCCGCAGTGCGGCGCAGGTGGACCTGGTCGAGCGCTATGTCAAGGCGCAGGGCCTCTGGCGCGCCGGCGGCGCGCCGCTGCTGTTCAACACCGTGGTCGCGCTGGACCTCGCGAGCATCCTGCCGGTGATCGCCGGGCCGCAGCGCCCGCATGACCGGCTGCCGCTGGGCGAGGTGCAGAGCGCCATCCAGAAGGCGTTGACCGCGCCGGTCCAGGAACGCGGCTATGGCTTGACGCCGGCGCAACTCGGCGCGACCGCGCCGCTGGCGGGCGGCGGCACGCTGACGCACGGCGCGCTGGTCATCGCCTCGATCACGAGCTGCACCAACACCTCGAACCCGCACGTGCTGCTGGCCGCCGGCCTGCTGGCGAAGAAAGCGGTCCAGCGCGGCCTCCGGGTGCCGGCGTACGTCCGCACCAGTTTTGCGCCCGGCTCGCGCGTGGTCACCGCCTACCTGCAGAAGGCCGGCGTGCTGCCGTTCCTTGAACAGCTTGGCTTCCACGTGGCCGCGTACGGCTGCGCGACGTGCATTGGCAACAGCGGCCCGCTCGATCCGCAGATCGAAACCGCGCTCAAGGTTGGCGGCCTCGTCGCCGCGAGTGTCTTGAGCGGCAACCGCAACTTCGAAGGGCGAATTCATCCGCACACCAAGGCGAATTTCCTCGCTTCGCCGCCACTGGTTGTCGCCTACGCGCTCGCGGGCACAATGCTGATTGACCTCGACCGCGCACCGCTCGCGCACGACGCCCAGGGGCGGCCGGTGTTTCTCAAGGACCTCTGGCCGACCGAAGCCGAGATCCGCGCCCTGCTGCCGCTGGCGGAAAATCCCGACGTCTATCGCCGGCTCTACGCGCAGGTCGCGGAGTCGAACCCGCTATGGAACAAGCTCGCCGTCCAGTCCGAGCCGGTCTATGCCTGGGACGCGGCTTCGACGTACCTGCAGGAGCCGCCGTTCCTGCGCGACCTCGCCAAACAGCCGGAAACGCCGGCCGATATCGTTGGCGCGCGCTGCCTGGGCGTGTTCGGCGACTTCATCACCACCGACCACATTTCGCCCGCTGGCTCGATCCCGAAAAACAGCCCGGCCGGGCAGTACCTGATCGCGCACGGCGTTGCGCCGGCGGACTTCAACAGCTACGGCGCGCGCCGCGGCAATCACGAGGTCATGGTCCGCGGCACGTTCGCGAACGTCCGTATCCGCAACCGCCTGGTCGCGCGCGAGGGCGGCTGGACGGTGCATGTGCCGACCGGCGACGAGCTCAGTATCTTCGAGGCGTCGCAGCGTTATGAAAAAGCCGGTACGCCGCTGATCGTGCTCGCCGGCAAAATGTATGGCGCCGGTTCGTCGCGCGACTGGGCGGCTAAAGGCCCGTATCTGCTCGGCGTCAAGGTGGTGATCGCGGAAAGCTTCGAGCGCATCCACCGCAGCAACCTCGTCGAGATGGGCATTCTGCCGCTGGAGTTCACGGACGGCCAGACGGTGATCTCGCTCGGTCTGACCGGGCGCGAAACCTTCAGCATCAGCGGCATCGCGGCCGGTCTCCAACCCGGCCAGCGCCTGACCGTCACCGCTGCAGCCGGGAGCGCTGCTTCCGGCCCGCCGGGGTCACCGACCACGGCTGCAACGCCGCAGACCTTCGCCGTCAAATGCCGCATCGATTCCGCGATCGAGGTGGACTATCACCGCCACGGCGGCATCCTGCCGTACGTCCTGCGGCAGTTGCGCGGAAAGTGAAATGTAGGGGCGTCGCTCGCCGACGCCCATCTGTGGGCTGCGGACGGACATTGGCAGGGCCGGGGCAACTTGCTACGGTGTCGCCCGACGTCGAGTGCTAGAACCGCGTCGGCGCAGTGCAGGGTTTTCAAGGCTTGGAAAAAATAGCGGTTCCGGTTTCCAAGCCTTGGAAATCTGGTCGGCTGACAGCTGAACGCTGAAAGCGGATCGCTTTATCTGGAGAACGACGATGGCGCATTCAATCAGCCCGGTGGCGGAGACGCTGCTGGACAAGGAAATCAAGGTGCTGGACAAGGGCTTTGTCCGGCTGGTGGACTACCTCGGCGGCGACGACCGCATCGTGCAGGCGGCGCGCGTCTCCTACGGCGCGGGCACGAAGACCGTGCGCGAAGATGCGGGGCTGATTGACTACCTGCTGGCGCATGCGCACACCTCGCCGTTTGAGCACGTCGTGCTGGAGCTGCACTGCAAGCTGCCGATCTTTGTCGCGCGCCAGTGGGTACGGCACCGCATGGCGCGCATCAACGAAATCTCCGGCCGCTACAGCGTGCTGACCGACGAGTTCTATGTGCCCGCCCCCGCGCAGGTGCAGCTTCAGAGCGCCGACAACAAACAGGGCCGGTCCGAAGCCGAGGTCCCACCGGAGCTGCGGCAGAAGGTGATCGAACTGCTGCGGAAGGATCAGGGCGACGTCTATGCGAGCTACGCGGAGCTGCTCAAGGACAACATCGCGCGCGAGCTGGCGCGCATCAACCTGCCGCTCGCGCTGTATACGGAGTGGTACTGGCAGATGGACCTGCACAACCTCTTCCACTTTTTGCGGCTGCGGCTCGACGCCCACGCCCAGTGGGAGATTCGCATGTATGCCGAGGCCATCGCCGGGTTCGCCCAGGCCGTCGCGCCGCTGGCCTACGCCGCGTTCGAGCGCCACATGCTGCACGGCCGAAATTTTTCCGGCGACGAGCTGGCGGCCCTGCGCGCCATGCTCCAGGGCGCGCCGAACAAACTCGCCGGCCGCCGCCGCCGGGAGTTCGAGGCGAAACTTTTCGGCTGAAGGGCGTGGAAAGGTCCGGGTTGGACTGCGGATGTAAATAGCCAGAAAACCATGGCAAAACTGCGAGAATTGGCTTGACCCCGGTTGCGCATGGGATTATTTACCTATACTGCTTATGAGGAAGTTACCCTCGGCGCCGAAGCGTAGAAGCGGCGGTCCGCCGCTGGCTGACCATGCGCCGGGACGTTGCTTCTACGTCATGCGATTTCATCCTGTCTATTGTAAATTCTCTAGCTCATACGTGTGTTCAGTACACTAGCAGCCGGGCGGTCGTGGGCGCAAAGGGCGCGATTTTGATCGTGTTGCGGCCGGTCTTGAGCTGCCGGGTGACCTCCAGCCGGAACGGCTTGCCGATAAAGCCGCCCGCATATTGGCCATTGATGGTTATGCTGGCCGCGGCCTCAGGCGCGAGTTCGTCCAGTTCCAGATAAACGCGCGCCTTGGCCAGGTCCACGCCGGACGGAATCTCGCCGAGGCCCTGAAAGACATTGCTCTTAACAGGGCTGCGTGTGATGTGGCCGGGGCGCGCCGGAATCTCGGGATCCGGCTGCGGTAGGAGCGGGCGTAGGGCACTTCTGCGGTGCGAGCCGCCGAAGAGGCGCTGCTCGCGGTGTTCGCCTAAAACAACCTCCAGGGCCGGGATCACCGATCCCGGCTATAGCGCAGCAAAGGCGGCCTTCTCTAGCCGGGGTCGGTGATCCCGGCGAATGCCCCCGCAGAGGGGCCATGCGCCCGGCAGCCGCCTGAGCAACAAAAAAGGCTGGACAAGTTTCCCGGCAAGTTTTATAAATTTGTAAAAGTTCGTAAGGATGGGCGCGGCGGCCCCCACGGCGGGAGGGGGCGCTGAAGCGCGATGCGTGGGAACAACCAAAGGACGGGGGCGGGGCCTTCCCGGCGGGGAAGCGACCAGGGGCGGCAGCTTGCCCGGAACAACCAGCGCGCGCGGGCGGGGGCGCGATGAGGCCGCTGGACAAACAGGATGCGAACCACGGCCGCGAAGCCGCCCGGCTGGCGTGGGACATCCGGCTGCGATTGGTGGAGGTGGGCGGGCGGACGTCGCAGGACCTGGGGCTGGGCCGGATGGTCGGGCAGTTGCTGGTCTACTTGTATCTGTGGGATGGCGACTGTTCGTTGGATCAGATCTGTGCGGAGCTGCGCTTGAGCAAGGCCTCGGTGAGCATCGCCGCGCGGCAGTTGGAAAGGCTGGGGCTCCTGCGCCGCGTCTGGAAACCGGGCGACCGGAAGAGCTATTATCGAACCGCAGATGATATCGCCACCGCGCTCCATCAGGGTCTGCTGATCCTGGTGCGCAACAAGATGGGGCTTCTGGCCACCGAATTGAAACAGGCGGAAACCGAGCTCAGAGACCATAAGCCGAGCCCCGATACGGAGTTTGTCCTGGGCCGCGTCAAGCGGGCCAAACGATTGCGTGATACGGCCATGTCCATATTGGAAAATCCAGTTGTCAAACTATTGACCCGTGTAAAGTAACGGACGCGACCCATGACGACATCTGCATCCACGACATCCGCCAGTCCCGCGACCCTGCGCATCGGGGGCCGCGAGCTCGGTCCAGGTCGCCCTGCGCTGCTGATTGCCGAGGTGGCGCAGGCGCACGACGGTTCGCTCGGCACCGCCCACGCCTACATCGAAGCCCTTGCCGCCGCCGGCGCCGACGCGGTGAAGTTTCAGACCCACATCGCGGCCGCCGAGTCGACGCTCGACGAGCCGTTCCGCATCCGCTTCAGCCCGCAGGACGAGACCCGGTACGCCTACTGGAAGCGCATGGAGTTCACGGCCGGGCAGTGGGCCGGGCTGGCCGCGCATGCGCGGGATCGGGGTCTGCTGTTTCTCAGTTCGCCCTTCAGCACCGCAGCGGTTGATTTGCTGGCCGGCCTAGGCCTGCCGGCTTGGAAGATCGGTTCCGGTGAATTTCGTTCCCGGGAGTTGCTCGAGGCTGTGATCGCGGCCGGCGGCCCGGTGCTGTTGAGCACGGGCATGAGCCGGTGGGACGAGGTCGCGGCCATGACGGCCCTGTTGAGGGAACATGCGCGGCCCTTCGCCCTGTTCCAATGCACCAGCCGCTATCCGGCGCCGCTCGAGGAGACGGGGTTGAACATGCTGGACGAATTCCGCGCCCGGTTCGCGTGCGCGGTGGGCCTTTCGGACCACTCGGGCACGGTATTTCCAACCCTCGCGGCGATGGCCCGGGGGGCGGAATTGGTGGAAGTGCACGTGGTGTTCGATCGCCGCGCTTTCGGGCCCGATACGCCGGCGTCGGTGACGGTCGATGAACTGGCGCTGCTGGCCCGCGCGCGGGATGCCTTTCAGCGCATGCTCGCACATCCGGTCGACAAGGACGGCGTGGCTGCACTCCTTGCGCCGATGCGGGACCTGTTTGCGAAAAGCATAGCGCCTGCACGGGTGCTGGCCGCGGGGACGGTGCTGACGGCCGACCTCCTGGTCCCGCGCAAGCCTGGAACGGGGATCCCTTTCACCGAGTGTGGTCGTGTGACGGGTCGCCGCCTGGCTCGTGAGGTGCGTCCGGACCGTCTGCTGGCTTGGGAGGATCTCGCATGAAGACCCCGCGAAAAATCTGTATCGTCGTCAACAGCCGCGCGAACTACGGCAGAATCAAGAGCGTTCTGCGCGCGATCCGGGAGCACCCCGCGCTCGAACTGCAGCTCGTGGTGGGAGCCTCCGCGCTCCTCCACCGCTTCGGCAACGTGGTTAACGTCATCCGTGACGACGGCTTCACCCCGAGCGCCACGGTGTACTCCATCATCGAGGGTGAGAATCCGACCACGATGGCGAAATCCACCGGTCTTGGCATCCTGGAAATGGCTACGATCTTCGAAAATCTGCGCCCCGATATCGTGCTGACCGTAGCCGACCGCTTCGACACCATGGCAACCGCTGTCGCCGCCAGTTTCATGAACATACCCCTCGCGCACACGCAGGGCGGCGAAGTGACGGGTTCGATCGACGAAAGCGTGCGGCACGCAATCACCAAGCTGGCGCATCTGCATTTTCCGGCGACGGAGCAAGCCGCGAGAAACCTGGTGCGTATGGGTGAGGATCCCGCGACCGTGCTTTGCACGGGATGTCCGGCGATGGACGTGCTCGCCGCTGCCGATCTGTCGCTTCCGGCGGACATCTTCTGCCGCTACAGCGGGGTGGGGGCCCAATTGGATCCGTCGCAACCCTACATCATCGTCCTGCAACATCCCGTGACGACGGAATATGGGTGCGGCTTCGCGCAGATCAATGAAACCTTGCAGGCCGTCGCGCCGCTCGCAACGCAGGTGGCCTGGTTCTGGCCGAACGTAGACGCGGGGTCGGACGACGTATCGAAGGGCCTGCGCATGTTCCGGGAGAATCACCGGCCCCGGAACATGGAGTTCTTCCGCAACTTTGCGGTGGAGGACTATGCACGGCTGTTGAACGGATGCCTGTGTATCGTCGGCAATTCCAGTTCCGCCCTGCGCGAGGGGGCGTTCCTCGGCGTGCCGGCCGTGAACATCGGCTCGCGCCAGCAGGGCCGGGAGCATGCTGAAAATGTCGTGCATGTGAGCCATGCTGCCCAGGAAATTCACGACGCGATCAAGCGCCAGATGGCGCGCGGACGCTATCCGCGTTCGACGCTGTTTGGCGACGGCCGCGCGGCGGGCCGCATCGCCGAACGGTTGGCGGCGGCCCAGGTGAACATTCAAAAAAAACTGATGTATGCATGAAACCGCGCCTGCGCATCCTGAACGCGGAACCCGTGGGTTATTCGGATGAAGCCCGGGCGGGGCTGAACGAACTCGGCGAACTCCAGGAGGAGGCTTGTGACCGCGCCCGACTGGAGACGCTCGTAACCGCCGCGGAGGTGTTGATCGTGCGGCTGGCGCACCGGGTGGATAACGCCCTGCTGGCCCGCGCCCCGCAGTTGCGGGTGGTGGTGACCGCCACGACGGGCTTGAATCATATCGATCTTTCCGCCGCCGCCGCGCACGGGGTGGAAGTGCTCAGTTTGCAGGGCGAAACGGATTTTCTCAGACACGTTACCGCCACCGCCGAGCTCGCGTGGGGATTGACGCTGGCCTTGGCGCGGCGGCTAGCCCCCGCGTGGGCGCAGGCGAAAAGCGGCCACTGGGATCGTGACGCCCTGCGGGGGACGGAGCTGTCCGGGAAAACCCTCGGTATTCTGGGGCTCGGCCGGTTGGGCCGCATTGTCGCAGATTACGCCCGGACTTTCCGGATGCGGGTGTGCGCGCATGATCCGGCGATCGTGGAACCGCCCGCGGGCGTGACCTTGTGCGGTTTTGAAGAAACGCTGGCCGTTGCGGATGTGCTCTCGCTCCACGTGACCCTGCATGCAGGCACGCGGGGTCTGTTGAACACCGCGGCCTTTGCGCGCATGAAACCCGGCGTGCTGATCGTCAATACCGCGCGGGGTGAAGTGATCGACGAGCGCGCGCTGATCGTCGCGCTCGAAAGCGGTCGTGTGGCCGGTGTTGCGGCGGATGTGCTCTGCGGCGAGACTTCGGGAGACCCGGCCTGGCTCAAGCACAATCCGCTCTGGCAGTTCGCGCAAACCTCGGAGCGCGTGCTCCTGACCCCGCACATCGGCGGCGCTACGCGCGAGTCGATGGCTGCGACGGAGCTGTTCATGGTCGGGAAGTTGAAGCGTTTTCTCGAAACCCACCCGGAAAGGTTTCTGCGCACATGACCCTCTCCCCAAAACGGAAATCGGCCGCGGCCGCGCGCGCGCAGCGGATTGCCGCCGTTGGCTACGACTACGCAGGTCAGCCCAAAATCTTCATTTCCGCCTGCAACCTGTGCGGGGCAGATCAATGGATGCTCCTGACTTATCGCGACCGCTACGGTCACGCCGCGACGCTGGCGGTGTGCGAGGTTTGCGGACTCACGACGCTAAACCCCCGCATGACCGCCGCGGCCTATGCGGACTTCTATGTCCGCGCCTACCGGCCGCTGGTGAGCGCCTATTACGGCCGCCTGATCAACGCCCGGACCATCCAGGCCGAGCAAGGGGCCTATGCCGCGGACCTGGCGCGGTTCGTCGCGCCTTTCCTTGTGGGCCGCGCCAAACTGTCGCTGCTGGACATCGGCGGTTCCACCGGCATCGTAGCCGCGCATTTTGTCCGCGTCTTCGGCGTGCGGGCGACGGTGCTCGATCCCGCGCCCGATGAAATCGCCGAGGCCCGCGCGTTGGGCATCGAAACCATTACCGGCCTGGTGGAAACCTGGGATCCGGGTGGCCGGCGCTTCGATCTGATCGGCATGTTCCAGACGATCGATCATCTGCTGGACGTCGCCAGCACGCTTCGCAAGGTGCGCGCCATCATCGCGCCGGGCGGGCTGTTTCTGGTAGACATCGTCGACGTCCGCGCCGTCTGTCGGAAGAAAGCCTCCGTCGAGGAGGCGGTGAAGATTGATCACCCGTACTACTTTACCGAGGAGACGGCGGAGGCCTATTTAGCGCAGGCCGGATTCCGTGTGTTGCGCAAAGCGGTCAGTCCCGATGGGCATCTCGTCGGCTACGTTTGCGCGCCCGCGGTCACGCGGCCGGACGCGCGACCGCCGCCGGGCCATGCGCTGGCTTGGATTCGCGAATTGCGCGGAATACAACCGCGGCCGCACGGAGCGGCTGGAGCGGGGGCATGAGGGCCCTCGGCCTCATCCCTGCGCGCGGTGGTTCCAAGGGCATCCCCGGCAAGAACATCTGCCCGCTCCTGGGACGATCGCTCATCGAGCGCGCACTGGCATCGGCGCAGGCGTCGGGCGTACTCGACCGCATTGTGCTTTCCACCGACGACGCGGCCCTGGCCGCCGAGGCGCAACGGGTCGGACTCGAGGTTCCGTTCCTGCGCCCGACGGAGTTCGCCGCCGACACGAGCCCGATGATCGACGTCGCGATCCATGCCCTGCGGGCGCTGGGGGCGGGAGGGTACGCGCCTGACGTGCTCGTGCTGCTCCAACCCACCGCGCCGCTGCGGACGGCGGGTCACATCCGGCGCGCGCTGGAATTGCTCGGCGATCACGATTCCGTATGTACCGTCGTGCCCGTGCCCAAGGATCTCTGCCCGCATTACGTGATGAAGATCCGTGCCGACGGCTATCTGGATTATTTCATGCCCGACGGTCCGAAGTATACGCGTCGCCAGGATGTGCCGCAGGCTTGGCGCAGGGACGGAACGCTCTTCGTCACCCGGGCGGATGTGATTTTGCGCGAGCGCAGTTTCTACGGCGCGCGGTGTGTGCCGTATGTCCTTGACCACGCAGAATCTATGAACATCGACACCCCGGAGGATTGGGCCGAGGCCGAACGCCGGCTGGCTCGTGACGCAACGGAAGGAACCGCATCATGACCACTCCGCAGGACGCCTCCACCAGGCAGACCGCCGAACTCTTCGGCGATCTTTGGCATCGCTATGACGACCGACTCTTCGAAGCGTCCGTCCAGCTTTTCTACGACCGGTTCCGCGCGAACGGATTCGACCTCGGGAGCCTCCGCGGGCAGCGCTGCATCGACGTCGGCTGCGGCGGCGGACGCCTGTCGATCGCGATGGCGCGCCTCGGCGCGGCGGAGGTGATCGGCTGCGACATCTCGGAGGAGGGGTTGCGCGACGCCCGTCGACGCGCGACTGGCCTGACGAACGTGCGTTTCGAGCGGGCCTCCACGCTGGAGTTGCCCTATCCGGATGCCTCGTTCGATTTCGTGCTCTGCAACGGCGTGCTGCACCACACACCCGACCCGCTCCGCGGCTTCGGTGAGATTACCCGCGTCCTGAAGCGCGGCGGGCGCTGTTTCGTGCTGCTCTACGGCAAGGGCGGCCTCCGCTGGCCGACGGTCATGAAAATCCGGCCGCACGCGCAGGCCATGGGCTACGCGCTGGTCGACGAGGCCATCCGCCTCGCGGCCCTGCCCGCCAACAAGCAGCGCACCTTCCTGGACGATTTCTTCGTCCCGCACATTACGTTTTACGACGGCGACGAGATCCATGATCTGTTTGCATTGCATGGCTACCGCGACATGCAGCGCTGGACCACGGGCAAACTCGACCACGAATCGAGCGTCGCGGTACAGGGCGAGGAACTGGGGCAGATGGCCGCGGTCTTCGACGCCGCGCTGGCCCCCTCCGCTCCGCCGCACTTCGCGGCGGCGCGCGCCCATGCCGGGACCGCCCGCGACGAGACGCGCGCCGCGTTGGCGGACCTGCGCGCCGTGGAGGCCGAGTTCGCCGCCGGCCGGATCGACGAGCGCGAGCGCGATTGGCGCGTCCACGGCTGGGGCCACCATCGCGTCCTCGCCACCCGCATCTGAGGTCCCATATGCCCCATCCGGAGTAATGCTCCGGCGTTTCCTGCACGGAATGGACAAGCCTATGACTGCAATGGCTGGAGCACTTGCTGCGCTCAAGAGGTACACGGATCGAAACCGGAACATGCTGGCGGCCGTGGCGTTGCTGCTCATGCTCGGCTTCTGGACGTACAGAAAAGCCCTGTCCTTTACGCCTGCAAACCCAGACGACTTGATTCTCCTGTCCCAGGTCCAGAGGGTCGGCAATCCGCTCCATTTTCTCGTCGCGGATTGGGGCCTTGGCAACAACGCCTACCGGCCACTTCACTCGATCTGCCTCTGGTTGACGTACCATGCGTTCGGCATCGCGGCCGGGGCCAATCAGTTCATCAACCTGGCCCTCCACCTGTTGCTAGGTTGCCTCCTCTTGCGGGTTTTCCGCCGCATACAGCGGGACAGCGTCTTATGCCTGCTGCTCAGCGCCCTCGTCGTGGTATCGTTGTACACCTGCTCGCCCGCGATCTGGATCTCTGACAGGCCCACACTTTTTGTCGCACTGTGCCTGGTGTTGCTGCTCGACCACGTGTTTTCGCGGACGGAGGCGGAAGACCGTTTGACGGTCAGTTTCCCCTATCTCGCGGCGTTGTCGGGAGCCGCGCTGCTGAGCAAGGAAAGCGGCGTCGTGATATTGCTGTTGATCGGCGTCGTGGCCTTGCGAGGTAATCTCCCCCGGGATGTCCGCAGGAAACTGATCGTGCTCGTCTGCGGCGTGGGCCTGGCATATGTCGCCGTACGGCTGGAGATTTTCGGCAACAAGGCGGCCGCCTATAGTGAAAGCGGCTTCCTGTTTGGGACGCTTCGCTATGCCGACTGGTCACAGCTCCCCAAGCCCCTGCGCCTGGTCGCTCTCGGGGAGAACGTCCTGAAGAACGCCGCGGCCCCGATCCTGCCCGTGTTCAGCCCCGCCGGCGCGTTGAATCTCGGCCTGCCTCTGCTTCTTACAGCGCCCGTGTGGTGCGGCACGCTGCTGTTGTGCGCCCTGTCTGCCCAGCGGAAGATCTCTAGACCTCAACAATGCGCCGTGGCCATTCTGGTTCTCAACGCGTTAGTGCACTACGCGCTGTTTCGCTTTCGAACCCAGTACCTCTCCGAGATCGCCGTTTGCCTGTTCGTCGCCGGAGCGTACCAGCTCAGTTCCGACTTCCGGCGCAGAACGGCCGCGAAGGTGCTGGCGGCCGTGGTGCTGATGGGCAACCTGTGGTCGGTCACCCGCTCGGTAGATGATGCCTTTGTAGCTCAGGACGACGAACTGAACCGCTATAGGTTGACGAGAGTCATGTCGCTCTACGCACCGCGGATCAGTCAGGACATCGCGCAGCAGGTCAGCGAGAAATACGCGAGATAGCACAGGTATCCCCCAGGCGGGGCTCTTTTTATGTGCGGAATTTGTTGCTCTGCGGGAACCGGGGATCGACGCGACCCCGTCGGCCGGATGGTGCGGGGGCTCCGCCATCGCGGCCCCGACGATGAAGGAATGGAGCGCTTCCCCGACGTCGGCGTCAAGCTGGGACACACCCGGCTGAGCATCTTGGATCTTTCCGCCGCGGGCCACCAGCCTATGACCAGCGCGGACGGGCGCTATGCCCTCGTCTTGAATGGTGAGATATACAACTATCTTGAGCTGCGCAGAGAGTTGGCCGACTATCCCTTCCGCAGCCATACCGACACCGAAGTGCTGCTGGCCGCGTACACGCGGTGGGGGCGATCCTGCCTCGACCACTTCATCGGGATGTTTGCTTTTATGTTGTGGGATACCTGGGAGCACCGGCTCTGGGCGGTCCGTGATCGGTTCGGCGTCAAGCCGCTGTACTACCACGCCGCTCCGGACGGTGGACTCATGCTCGCGAGCGAAATCAAGGCGTTGCACGCCGCCGGCGTGCCGGCCCGGCCCGATCCGGCCGCCTGGGCCGCCTACCTCATGTACGGGTTGCACGACCACACGGAGGCGACGTTCTGGGCGGGCATCCGGACACTGCCGCCGGGCGCCGAGTTGACCTGGAGCCCCGCTGCGGGACTGGCGATCGCACCTTGGTACGACCTCGCCGCCGCGGTGCGCGCCCAGCCGGACGACCGCGACGACAAGGTCGTGGCCGAGGAACTGCTGGCCCTGCTCGAGGATTCCGTGCGCCTCCGCTTCCGGTCCGACGTGCCGGTCGGCATCTGCCTTTCCGGCGGCCTGGATTCCTCGCTGCTGCTCGGCCTGGTCCACCGCCTCCAGGGCCCGGACTCCGCGGTCGAGGCGTTCAGCTTCCACTGTGGCGACCCGGCCTACGACGAGACGCCGTGGATCGAGCGGATGTTGCGCGCCACACGCCATCCGTGGAATCTCTGCCGGCTGGACGCCGCACGGGTGCCGGATCTGGCGGCGGCGGTGCAGCGCCATCAGGACGAACCGTACGGCGGGTTTCCGACGCTCGGCATGGCCTGTGTGCACGAGCGCGCCCGCGAGCGGGGTGTCACGGTCCTGCTCGATGGCAACGGCATTGACGAAGCGTGGGCTGGCTACGACTACTACGCGCGCGCCGCCGAGGCCGATCCCGGCCGTGCGCCCGTGCAGGGCACGGCCCATCCCGGCGCCTCGCTGGCGGATGCCCTGCGCCCGGACATCGCCGCCCTGGCCGCGCCGTGGACGGCCCCGCGGCCGTCCGGCGATCCGTTGCGGGATCTCCAGTACCGCGATCTGCGTTTCGCCAAGATTCCGCGCGCGTTGCGATTCAACGACCGCGTCTCCATGATGTTCTCCCGCGAGCTGCGCGAGCCGTTTCTAGATCACCGCATCGTGGAACTCGGCCTGCGCCAACCGACGCACAGGAAGATTCGCGATGGACAGGGCAAATGGCTGGTCCGCGAAGTGGCGCGACGGATCGTCCCGACTTTCCTTTCGTCGGCGCCCAAGCGCCCGGTGCAGACCCCGCAGCGCGAGTGGCTGCGCGGCCCGTTGGCCGGGTGGGCGCGCGGACACATCGAGGTCGCACTGGCGGGCTGGGGCCGCGACTGGTTCGAACCGCACGCCGCGCGCGCCTGCCTGGATCGCTTCGTCCGCGACGGCGGCGACAACAGCTTCCCCGTCTGGCAACTCGTGAACCTGGGCCTCGCCGTCGAGGCCGCCCCGGAGATCCGCCCGTGAACCGCATTTTCCTGCCGATCGAAATCAAGGTCCGCGAGTTCCACAGCAAACTGCTCTTCTCCCTGTTCGCCGCCGAACAGGGCTTCGAGACCGTGCTGGGCGGACAGATCGAGTTGATCGAACGAATGCCCCGGCTGGGCCGAGGCATCTACATCGACAAGAGCACGTCAATCCTCAAGTCGGAATGGTTTCGGACGTGTCGCGCGCTCGGCAACCAGGTTGCGGCCTGGGACGAAGAAGGTCTGCTGTACATGAATGACGAGGTCTACCATACCACGCGCATGCACGACGAAGCGTTCCGGTTGACGGATCTCTTCTTCGCCTGGGGGCCGCACCAGGTCCGCACCGTGCTGACGCGTTACCCCGAAACGACGGACCGCGTTGTCCCGGTCGGTAATCCGCGCATGGATCTGCTTCGCCCGGAAATCCGCGGGTACTGTGACGCACGCGTCGCGGACTTGCGCCGGAAATACGGGCGAATGCTGTTGATCAATACGAATTTCCCGCTGCATAATTTTGCCAAGGGCCGCGCGGCGACCGCCAACATCTTCGATTCCTATCCCTTGAAAAACAAGGCTGAACTCTTGAAAGTCTGGTATACGTTCCAGCAACGGGGCTACGATGGTTTCAGGGAGGCCGCGGCCGCCATGCATGCGCGGTTTCCGAAGCACACGATCGTCATCCGGCCCGCCCCCTCAGAGGACATCCGGCCATGGCAGCGCCTCTTTGAGGGGAAACCGCGTGGCGTGGTGTCCAAGGAAGGCAACGTCGTCGAGTGGATCCGCGCCGCGGACGCGCTCGTCCAATTCAATTGCACCACGGCCATCGAGGCGTTCCTGCTGGACGTGCCGTCGATCGCCTATCACTGCGTGCAGTCGGAACTGTTCGATGCGCGGCTGGCCATTGCGTGCAGCACGGAGGCGTTCACGCTGGAAGCGTTGCTCGCGGAGGTGCAGCGCGTCGTCGCGGCCGCGGACGCGGGGTGTCCGCCGGAGAGACACTGGTCGAAGGATCGGGCGCTCATCGAGGACCACCTGAGTGCGCTGGAGGGCGCCACGGCTTGCGAACGCATCCTGGAGGAGATCCGCCGGCGCCATTTTGTCGAACGTCCGTATACGCTTCCGCGCGTGCCGATCGTAAAGCGGATCTGGCGTGCCTGGTTGCGCGTAGTGCGCCGGCCCGACCCGGCGGACATTTGTTTCTACCGGGAGAAGTTCCCCAGTCTTACGGTGGAAGAAGCCCGCTCGGTAACCGCAGATTTTGTGCGTGCCACGGGACGATTCCGAGGCGTGCGCATCATGTCCGCCGGCAGGAACCTCGTGCGCATCCGACCCGCATGAAAACTCAGCCATCCGGTTCCCCGTCCCCTGTCCCGACCCCGCGTCCCGGCCTGCGCGAGAGCGCGGAGGTCTTCCGCTTCTTCGGGCGCCGCTATCCGGTCCGGACGCTGGTGACGATCGGATGCCTGGCGCTCTCGGGCGTTGCCGAGGGGTTGAGTATCACGCTCTTCCTGCCGTTGCTGCAACGCGTCACCGGCGGTGCGCCGGATGCGGGCGGCCGCCTGGGCGACTGGCTCTTTCGCCTGTTCGCCGTCGTAAAGCTCGAACCGTCCCTAGGCGTCCTGCTGGGCTGCATCGTGGCCGGACTGGCCGTCAAAGGCGTCCTGTATTGGGCGGCGCTGAACCAGGTCGGCTATACAATCTCGCGCGTGGCGACGGACCTGCGGCTCCAATTGCTGCGCGCGCTGATGCGGGCGCGCTGGGACTATTTCGTCGGCCAGCCGGCGGGCCAGTTCGCCAACGCCCTCGCGTCCGAGGCCCTCAAGGCTTCCGGGGCCTACCAGAGCGCCGCCTATGTCATCGCGTGCTCGATCCAGTTGAGCGTCTACGCGTTGCTTGCGTTCCTGCTTTCGTGGCAGACGGCGCTGGCGGGACTGGCGGCGGGACTGCTCTTCGTGCTGCTCATGCACCGGCTGATCGGTGTTACGCGGTCGGCGGGCAAACGCCAGGTTGCGTTACTGAAGTCGGTGACCGGGCGCATCGTGGACATGCTGCACGGCCTGAAGCCGGTCAAGGCCATGGGTCGCGAGGCGGCGCTGTCGCGCTATTTGGAGGTCGAGGCGGAGGGCCTCAATGCGGCGCAGCGGACCGAAGTTCGCGCGGCGGCCACGGTGGTCGCGGCGCAGGAACCGGTCATGACCGCCGCGATGGCCGTGGGGCTTTACGTGATCCTCACCTATAGCCTGATGCCGCTCGCCGCACTGCTGGTGCAGGCTTTCCTCTTCTCGCGCCTGTTCAACCAGGTGAATCAGATCATCCAGCACTACCAGCGCCTGGTGGCGTATGAGAGCGCCTTCGCCTCCCTCCACGCCCGCCTCGCGGAGGCTCACGCCCGTCGGGAACCGGAGGGCGGCCGGCCGCCGCCCCATCCGCTCCGGCGCGGCATTACGTTGCGCGGCGTGCGCTTCGGTTTGGACGACCAGCCGCTGGCGGAGACCGCGCTCGCGGACTGGCGGAAGCACATCGGCTACGTACCGCAGGAGATGCTGCTCCTGCACGATTCGGTTCTGGCCAACATCACGCTCGGCGAGGCGGACATCCCGCGCGCGGCCGTCGAGCGCGCGCTGCGTGAGACCGATGCGTGGGATTTCGTCGCCGCGTTGCCCCAAGGCCTGGATACGCCGGTCGGCGAGCGCGGGGCGCGCCTCTCCGGAGGCCAGCGCCAGCGCATCGCGCTTGCGCGCGCGCTGGTGCGCGAGCCGGACCTGCTGATCCTCGATGAGGCCACCGCGTCGCTGGATCCGGCCGCCGAGGCCGCGTTGTGCCGCACGCTTGTGCGCCTGAGCCGGAGCACCACCATTGTAGCCATCTCGCACCAACCGGCGGTCGCGCACTCGGCGGACTGCGTCTACGAGGTGCGGGAGTGCGCGGTCACGCGGGTCCGCGGGGAGGCGGCCCCGCCATGAGCCGCATCATCGAGTTCATGGGCTTGCCGGGGGCCGGCAAGAGCACGCTTGCGCGGGTTCTTCTGGCGGAACTGCGGCAGCGCGGACTGAGCATGCGCTCGAACGAGGAAGCGGTGATTCACTGTGTCAGGCGTCGGGATGATGGCATCCTCATGAATGTCATCAAGCGGCTGCCCTTCGGCGTTTGGGAGCCGATCGCGGGCAGCCGTTATGCATTGCTGGAGTTTCAATTGTTTTCGAGCGCACACACGCCCTTGCTTGGACTGGTGTTTGAGATCCTGAACCGCGACCCCGTTCCCCCAGCCTTGCAGCAGTGCATCCTCTATGCGCTCTATCTGCACTATGCGGAGCGGCAACTGCTGGAAACTCACCTGGGGGAAGGCGAGAGCGTCGTCGTCGAGGAGGGGGTGGCGATGGGCCTGCTCGCGTTGCTGGGCAGCCTGCCCCCGGGGAAACCGTGCGAGGAGGACATCGAGCGCTACGCCCGCGACATGCCCGCTTCGTTCGGAGTCGTATGGGTGGACGCCGACCCGGCGATATGCGCGGCGCGGCTTCGGCGTCGACCGCAATTGCCGCTGCCTTGGGCCGCGTGTTCCGACGAGGCGTTGCTTGCGCATCTGGAATACGGCCGCCACATTCTGGATCGTGCCGCCGCCGAATTCAGGCGGCGGGGGACACCGGTCTGCCGGATCCCTAATTCGGAAGCCGCTGTCGGCTGCGCTGTCGAGTTGGTGAGGGCGCAGGGTCGCGAATGGGCCGATAAACTGCTTAGGTGTTGATGTCCCTGCGCGTGTGCATGGTGATCTACCACTATTGGCCCGGCCCGGAGGGCGGGACGGAACGACAGTGCCGCAAGCTCGCGTCGGCGCTGCATCGGCGTGGAGTCTTGTGCACGGTGCTGACGTCCCGGCCTCATCGCGGCGTGACGACGTGCGCGCTAGACGACGGCGTGCGTATCGTGCGGCTGCCGACCATGG
>JAPLSZ010000017.1:0-1786 GCA_026398385.1 Kiritimatiellota bacterium
CGCGCCCACCAGCGCCGGGCGCGCGGCCCACGCCGCGGCCAGACCGGTCGACACGGTCAGCATCAGAGTTTCAAACCATGTTATCAGCATGGCCTTCATGGATTGCCTTGTTCAAATTCTTTCATGACTGCGATCCGCGCCGCCGCAGGCGTCAGCCTTGCCGCACCTCCACGTGCAGCCCGGCTTTGACCGCCGCCTTTACCTGTTCATGATACGCATTCGCTTCCGCATCTGTCAAGGTCCGATCCGACGCGCGATACGTGCAGGCATACGCCATGCTCTTACGGCCCGCGCCCAGGCTCACATCTTCAAAGATATCAAACAATTCCACGTTTTCAAGCTCCGGCGGCGCCACGTGGCGGATCCGTTGGACAATCTCCTCGTGCTGGAGCGTCTGGCTCACGATCAGCGCCATGTCACGCCGGATGGCCGGATAGGGCGCCGTCGCCACGATGGTGCGTCGTTTAAAGACGTGCCGCAGCAAAGGCGCGAGGCGGGACTCCAACAGGCCGACGGGCGCCGTCAGGCGCCATTCCCGGGCAAGGCCCCCGCGCAGGAGGCACAGCGTGCCGACGATCTGGTCGTCGACGCCGAGCGCGACGGACCAGCCTTCCTCGCCGTAGGGACAGGGCGCGGCGCGGCAGGTCCACGCGCGGATGCCGAGCGCCTGCAGGAGGGCATCCCAAAGCCCCTTGAGTCCAAGGAAAGTCTCTTCCGCCGTCGGCGGCCGGCGGCGGTCGAGCCCGCCGCGGTCCACGGCGCCCGTCAGTCCGATGGCGAGGCGTTCCTCCTCGGCCGGCCGGCCCTGCGCGTCGCGCAGGAAAACGCGGCCGATCTCGAACAGCGCCGCCTCCGGGATCTGCCGGGCATGGTTGCGGCCCAACGTCGCGGCCATTTGCGGCGCCAGGGCGTTGCGCAGCACAGCTTCCTCCTGGCTGACGGGATGGGGCAGCACCAGGCGGCGCGGCGCGGCGGCGGGCTCGAACAGGTCCAGCAGCGGTGCGGCGACAAAGCTATAATTCATGATTTCGCGCAGGCCGAGTCCGACCAGGTGCTGGCGGCACAGGGTTTGCGCCTGGGTTGCGCGATCGTCGGCGCCCACGACGAGCTGCGCATGGGGGGTCGGGGCGGGGATCCGGTCCAGGCCGTGGATGCGCGCCACCTCTTCGACGAGATCCACCTCGCGCTCGAGGTCCGGCCGGAACGACGGGATAGTCACGTCGCATACGCCGCCTGCGGCCTCTTCGTGGGCGGGGCTTCCAGCCCCGCCTACAGCCGAAGTTTCCGAACCTGGCACGGTCAATTCCAGGCTCTGGAAAATCGCGCGGATTTTTTCATTGGAAATCTCCACGCCGATCCGGGCGCGGATGACATCGTAACGGCAACGTATGACGCGCGGCGCGGGGCGGGCGGCACCGACGTCCAGCACGCCGCGGGCGGCTTGCGCCCCGGCGAGTTCGACCAGCAGCGCGGCCGCGCGCCGGCTGGCCCAATCCACGCCGGCCAGGTCCACGCCGCGCTCGAAACGGCTGGACGATTCCGTGGCCAGTCCCAGCCGCCGGGCGGTGGCGCGGATCTGCGCCGGCTGGAAGCAGGCGCTTTCGAGCAGCACGGTGCGCGTGGTGGCGCGGATCTCGCTGCCCGCGCCGCCCATGACGCCGGCGACGGCGACCGGCTGACGCGCGTCGGCGATGACCAGCATGGCGGGATCCAGCTCGCGACCGACGCCGTCGAGCGTGGCCATCCTTTCGCCCGGCCGCGCGCGGCGGACCACGATGCGGCCCTC
>JAPLSZ010000017.1:1877-2441 GCA_026398385.1 Kiritimatiellota bacterium
GCAGCGCCTGGTCGAAGGCGTGCAGCGGCTGGCCGCATTCGAGCATGACGTAATTGGTGATGTCCACAACGTTGTTGATCGCGCGCACGCCGGCGAGTTCCAGGCGCCGCTGCAGCCACGCGGGCGAAGGGCCGATCTGCACGCCGGTCAGAAGGCGCGCGGTGTAGCGCGGGCAGCCTTCGGCGTCCTCGACCGCGAAGCGCGTCAACTGCTCGACGCCCGGCTCGCTTTCGGCAAGCTGAAACTTCGGCCGGCGGAGCCGGGTGCCGTATAGCGCGGCGACCTCGCGGGCGATGCCGATCAGGCTCAGGCAATCCGGCCGGTTGGGGGTCACCGCGAGCTCCAGCACGGTCTCCGGCGGACCGAGCACCTCGGCCAGCGGCGTACCCGGCGCCCAGCGCGCGTCGAGCTCCAGCAGGCCGCTATGGTCGGTGGAGAGGCCCAGTTCGTCGGCGGCGCAGAGCATGCCTTCGGACACCACCCCGCGGATTTTGGCTTTCTTCAACGTCAGCCCGTTGGGCAGGGTGACGCCCGCCGGCGCGAACGGCGCCTTGAGGCCGACCC
>JAPLSZ010000024.1 GCA_026398385.1 Kiritimatiellota bacterium
CCGGGAGCGGGCCTGGCGCATCGCCTGATGGAAGCTGCGGGCCGCATCCACGGCGCCTCTGAAACTGATCCGTGTGCGACAGACCCGATGTGTGCTGGCGGCTTGGGCGATGAGGCAGCGGATAAAGTTGTGGGCGACGAGGAAGGCGAGCAGTTCCTTGTGTACCATAGCCGGCGAGCGACAACGCAGTTCTTCCATACCCATGGTGGTTTTCAGGTCACGGAAACACAGCTCCATATCCCAGCGGCGCAGATAGAGCGCCGCGACCTGCGCGGCTGGATAGGCGATCGGATCGAGCAACGTGGTGGAGATCCACAACTCCTGCGTACGAAAGCCCTTCTGGTGAACGCGCACGTGAATAATGCGCACGGTGATGGTCTCGGGCACGCTGGCCCACTCTTCTGCCGTGAGGTAGTTGGGACGCCGGGGTGGTTTGCGCCACGTCACGCGCCATTCGGCTGGCCCGCTGCGCTGAGCGTGACGCCGGCGGAAGCGGCGGCCTTGATGCAAGCGACTGACGACATCAATGCCCCGCTCCGGCAACAGCGCCAACAGCACGTAAGCGCCGAAGGGGCGGTCGCCCATGAGGATATCCCCGCGCTGCAACGCGGGCCACAGGTCCTTGAACAGGCGCACTTCGTTGGCGGCCCAGGGGGCTTGCAAGGTCTTGAGGATCGCGCCGCTGGCCAGCGAATAGAGGCCGCACACCTGCATGACGGGGAAGCCACAGCCGGGGCGTTGCCCGCTGGGATAGGGGTAGCTTTTACGGTTGGCCGGGGTGTCGGGCAGGCGCACGCTGCTGGCGTCCACGACCTTGATCGGCCGCGTCCAACCGGGGACGCCCTGCACCGAGAGGCGATCGGCGGACCGGGCCGAGTCCGCCAGGGCTTGGTGTAGGCAGGCGATGGGCAGGCGTCCGCGGGCCTGACAATAGGCGCTGGTGTTCTCGTCGAAGTGGCGGTGTTCGGTTTCGCAAAAGGCTTGGACTTGGCGCACCACCGCCCGGCAGGAGGTGCGCGGTTGGAGCACCTGCCAGACGAAGCACCAGAAGACGCGTGAGAGAAAGAACGCGCGGCGGCGCCGGCGCTGGCCATCGGCGGGCGGCTGGAGCGCCCGATCCGACAGGAAGCGACGGCACTGCGACTCGATTTCCACGGGTGATGCCCGACGGCCGCGGGCTGCCGACCGACCGACAGCCGCCAGTTGCCGACGCCAGACTGGGAAGTAAGGAGTATTCATAGGGCGGTATATATACCGCCCTATTGACAGCCATGCTACACTTTTCGGCATGAAAATCGACATGCCGAAGTTGCAGGCTGAATACCGTCGCTTACAGCGGCAACTGGCCGTGACCGGCTGGCTCAGCCACGGTTACATCCAGGATCGCGGACCCGGCGCCGGCGGCCCTTGCTACCAGTGGACGCGCAAGGTTCGCAAGAAGACGGTTTCCGTGGCCCTATCCAAAGAGCAGTATCTTTGGATGAAAACGGCCATCGAGAACTGGCATAAGGTGCAGCTGACGCTCAAACGCATGGAGCAGATCTCCCGCACCATACTTTTTCAAACAATCCCCGAACCGCCTCGGCGTAAACCCTTGACAAAACGAGTTATAGGGCTTAACTAAGCGCCATTCAGGGCTGACCCCGGCGCCCGGCCAACCTGATGACGATGACCATTCCGGCCGACCGCTGGCCGTATTCTCATGAGCAAAAACGGCAACACTCAGGGTGTGGGTTTCGATGGCCGCGAAGCGGGTGTCGAAAACCAGCCACCCCGTTGTTGGCTATGTTCTTCCTCCCAGATGATCTCTATCTTAGGAACTAATACGCC
>JAPLSZ010000116.1 GCA_026398385.1 Kiritimatiellota bacterium
CAAGCATCCCTTTGTCGAGTAGTTCGGCCATTTCACACCTGCCACAAAAATACGATTTGCGTGTATAACGAGTGCTGTCACTTGGCCCCTTAGGTCTCAATCCTTCGGTCTTCAGCCTATTCTACAGCCAATGATGCTCCTGATACCACCTGGCCGTCATGGCCAGGCCTTCCTCGTCGGTGTAGCGCGGCCGGAAGCCGAGCCGGTCCCGGATTTTGCGCGTGTCGAAGGAACGGTCCTTGGTGAAGAACGCGACGCGCCGGCGATACAGCGGCGGCGCGATATGCAGCGGCTTGCAGACCGCCTCGCACAAATCCGCCGCGAGAAACACCGGCCACGCGGGCAGGCGCACCACGCGGCAGGTCCGGCCAAGCGCGCCGGCGATGATCCGGCCCATGCGCTCCAGCGTCACCGCCGCCGGATTACCGCAGATGAACGCCTCGCCCTGCGCGGCCGGATGCACCGCGGCGAGCAGCAGGCCCTGGAGCAGGTCCTCGACGTGGACCAGGTGATACAGCCCCTGGCTGCGGCCCAGCAAAATGAAGAACGGCTGGATGGCCAGCTTGAATATTTTCAGCAGCCGCCGATCACCCGGCCCGTAGATCGCCGCCGGCCGGATGACCGCGTACGGCAGCCCCTGCCCTCGGGCAAATTCGTGCAGCCAGAGCTCGGCCTCGGCCTTGGTCTGCTGATAAATGTCGCCGGGGTTGAACGGCGACGCCTCGCTCGCCGGCGGCTGCGCCACATGCCCATGCACGCCAACGGTGGAGACGTGCACGAAGCGCCTGAAATCCGGCTGCCGGAGCGCCGCTTCGGCCAGCAACTCCGTGCTGGTCACATGCACGCGGCGGTATTCGTCGTCCGGCAGCCCGGACACGCGGTAGGCGGCGGCCACGTGGAAAACATACTGCACGCCCGCTGTGGCAGCCCGCACCACCGCGTGGTCAAAGACGTCGCCGCGGAACCATTGGACGGGCACGTCCTGGAGCGCGCCCGCGTTGGCCGTATGCCGGGCGATCGCGCGCACCACGCACCCCTGCGCTGCCAGCCGGCGGACCAGCCGCGCGCCGGTGAACCCGGTCGCGCCGGTGACCAGTACTTTGGCGCCGGCCGGTATTCTGTCTTCTTGCTCGTCCATTGGATCAGCTACCGATTAACACGGATTGAACACTGATTCCAATCATTTCAGATGTCATCCGTGCTTCATCTCTTGTTTTTCTGCGAAGACTTTTTGACAGGATTAACAAGATTCTACAGGATTAAAAGCTGTCGCTATGCCAGCCTATCCATGAACTAACAACCTCTCTGAAAATCCTGTTAATCCTGTCCATATATTCTTTGGCTGCGGCTGTGTCGGGCTGTGGTTCTCTCAAATAACGCCAGCACCGGCGAGCCGAGCAGGCGCTTCAGGCCCAGCGCGCCGCAGCAGCCCTCCAACGCGGCGGACGCCGGCGGACACTGCAGCACCCGGTGCAAAACCATCGGCAGGAAAAACTCGCCCCGGCGCCCCGCGGCCGCAAATCCGTGGCGCGCGAACTCCGCCGCCACCGCGCCGTGCCGGAACAGGGTGAACGGCCGCGTGTTTTTTTCGATTTTCTTCTTGGCGCCAAACAAGGCCGCGGACAGGAAGTTCAGACTTTGGCCCGTCGGATAATCCACGATCACCGCCTGCCGCGCCACACGGCACAGCTCGGCGATCAGCCGCGGCCACGCCGCGCAGTGCGGCAGCAGCCGGATGGAGGCCGCCACGTCAAAAGCCCGGTCCGGAAACGGCAATGCGACCAGATCGCCCGCCACGAACTGCACGCGGCCGGCATCCACCTCCGGCTGCACGCGCTGCCGGCAGGCGGCCGTGCTGCCCAGCACCGTCACGGGAAAACCCGCGCGCGCCAGCGGCCCCGCCAACTGGCCGTGGCCGCCGCCGACGTCCAGCACCGTCGCGCCGGGCCGCCGCGCCAGCCAGCGGAGCACGAGGCGCTCCTGCACGCCCAGCATCCAGACGCCGGCCGGTCCGGCAAAACGCGCGGCGTAGCCCGCCGACGACGTCTCGACGTCGGCGTGCTCGCCGGAAGATGTGGCCTGTACGTCCTGCATCCGCCGGTAAACTAACCGGTGGCGGGCCGCCCGACAAGCCACCGTTTGGGGCAAAGCCTGAATCCGTAAAAGACGGCCACGACAGAGCGTGGCCCTCCAGAAGAGAAGAAATGGCATATATATTAAAATGGAGGGACGTCCCAATCTCTCGGAAGAATCGGGATCCGTCGTAAACGGGTTCGGGATCGGGGCTGTTGTCGTTAGGCTTGGAAAAGAGACCGCCACATTTTATCATAATCGGGCATGAAGAAATGGAAGCGGAGGCCAAGTCCAGCAACCGATCCCAGTTCTTCCCCATCGCGCCTCGCGATGGGTGTAAACGCGCCGTGCGGCGCGTTTTCGGGATTGGCAGTGCGACAGGAAAGAGCTAGAAAGCGGCATGTACCGACGCCGCTTCCTCCGCACGCTCGCGCTCGCCGGCGCGGCGCTCGCCGCCGGCCCCGCGCGCGCAACCGCGGCCGCCCCGCGTTTCCTCGACGCCACCTGGCAGCGCCTGCCCCGCTGGCGCGGCTTCAACCTGCTGGAAAAATTCCAGCGCGACTGGAACAATAAGCCGTTCGTCGAAACCGACTTCGACTGGATCGCCGACTGGGGCTTCAACTTCGTCCGCCTGCCCTGCGACTACCGCATCTGGACCGAGGCGCCCGGCCGCTACCGCGCAGCGCCGCTGCAGGATCTCGATCGGGCTATCGCGCTGGCCCGCGCCCGCGGCATCCATACCCTTCTAAACCTCCACCGCGCGCCGGGCTACACCGTGGCCGAGCCGCCGGAAAAGCTGGACCTCTGGAGCGACGGCGCCGGGGGCGAGGAGGCGCGCGCGCAGTTCGCCGCGCAGTGGCAGATGTTCGCCGAACGTTACCGCGGCATCCCGTCCCGCGAGCTTTCGTTCAACCTGGTCAACGAACCCGCCCACGTCCCCGCCGCGAAGTACGTCCGGGCCTGCGCCGCCGCCGTCGCGGGCCTCCGTCGCGGCGACCCCGACCGGCTAGTGCTGGCCGACGGCCGCGATTGGGGTAGCCTGCCCGTGCCGGAACTCAAAAGCCTGCGCATCGCCCAGTGCACGCGCGGCTATGCGCCGCACACGCTGACGCATTACCGCGCGTCGTGGGCGCACGGCAGCGACCAGTGGCCCGTGCCGACCTGGCCGCTGCTCGCCCAGCCCAGCGCCTTTCTCTATGGCGATATCAAGCCGGAATTCCAGACGCCGCTCATCCTGCGCGGCAACTTCCCCGCGCAAACTCAGTTCGCCATGCATCTGACCAAAATCAGTTATGCGGCTCAACTGGTCGTCAAAGCCGACGGCCGCGTGCTCCTGCAAAAGGAATTCAAGACCACCGCCGAACAGCGTCAGCCGGAGATCAAGGATGTGCTCGCCGCCGCGCTGCCCGTCCATGCCAAGGAGCTCTCCATTGCCCTCGAACACGGCGACTGGCTCACGTGGCAGGAGATCAGCCTCGCGCCGCCCGACGGCCGGCCCGCCACGCGGCTCGAATCCGTCGGCGAGTGGGGCCGGAAGCAGGCCGCCTGGACCATCGGCGCCGATGGCGTGGCGCGCTGCGCCACCGCCCAGGTCGAATGCGACCGCGACGTGCTTTGGACCAAAAACGTCGCGCCCTGGGTCAAGCTGCGCGACGACGGCGTCGGCGTGATGGTGGGCGAATGGGGCTGCCACAACCGCACCCCCCACCCCGTCGTGCTCGCCTGGATGCGCGACTGCCTCGCCAACTGGAAGCGCGCCAATTTCGGCTGGGCGCTCTGGAACTTCCGCGGCAGCTTCGGCCTCCTCGATAGCGAACGACAGGACGTCAAGTACGAGAACTTCCGCGGCCACCATCTCGACCGCGCGATGCTCGAACTGCTGCGGGAAGGCTAGAAAACGCTTTTCTTGATCTGTATGGTAACGCTTGACACCAGTTACTATACAAACCAAGCTATTGCCGTGCTCGTATAGTAACCGGAGCCGTACCATGCCGATCAAGAGTGTGCTGAGAGAAGAACTGGAGAACTCCCTACGGATGCAGCAGGACTATGAGCGGGAACTCGCGAAACTTCCTCAAGGCAGCTTGGTCCGTCGCCTGATCAAGGGCCACGTGTACTACTACCTCATCTTCCGGCTGGGCGGACGGTTTCACGCCCAATATCGCGGCAAGGTGCCGGGGTCCGATGTCGAAAAATATCGCCAGGCCAAGGAATACCGCGCCAAGTACCGGAAACTTTTGTCGCAGGTGAAGAAGCAGGTCCGTTTTCTGAGGAGCGCGCTGCGTGGAAAAGAGCCAGTTTGATCTGTGCCAGGAGGTTCTGCGCCGACTGCATGCGAACGGCGTATTGGAAAGCCTCATTCTCGTCGGAAGCTGGTGCCTCCTCGTTTACTTGAACTCCTCGCATAACATCTTGCGCCCAAGAGATCTCGACTTTGCCAAGAAAAGGACGCCAGCCAGGCCGCTAATCTTCGTCATCCTTGCGCTGCTGCTTTCCGCCGGGAACCCAGCGGTCGCCGAGAGCCTGATCCGGAAGGAATGGCCGGTGGATGGCGTCACCCGCGAGGCTTTGGTTTATGTGCCGGCGACGGCCAAGCCGGGCCCCTGTCCGGTGGTGTTTGCCTTCCACGGGCACGGCGGGACGATGCGGCAGGCCGCCGCGACGTTCGCCTATCACCAGCACTGGCCGGAGGCCATCACCGTGTACCTGCAGGGGCTGAACACGCCGGGCGCGCTGACCGATCCGGAGGGTAAGCGGCCCGGCTGGCAGAAGTCCGTCGGAGATCAGAACGACCGCGACCTGAAGCTCTTCGATGCCGTGCTGGCCACGCTCAAAAAGGACTATCCGGTTGATGCGAAGCGGATCTACGCCACGGGCCACTCCAACGGCGGCAGTTTCACCTATTTGCTCTGGGCGGCGCGGGGCGATGTCTTCGCCGCGGTCGCGCCGTGCGGAACAGCGGCCGCGCTTGGGAATCCGCCCGCCGATCTGCCGCCCGTTCTGGCACAGCGGTTCGAGGCGGCCAGGCGATCCCTGAAACTCAAGCCCAAGCCCGTGCTGCACATGGCCGGCGAAACCGATCCGCTGGTAAAGTTCGAGTGGCAGCAACGGACCATCGCCGGGCTGCGCAAGCTCAACGGCTGCGGCGAGGGCCAGCCCTGGGGGCCGCAGGGCACCCTGTACCCGTCCCCAACCGGCACGCCGGTGGTCACGTACATTCACCCCGGCGGCCACCAATTCCCAGCCGACGTGCCGCCGGTAATCGTGAAGTTCTTCAAGGAGCACCCGCAGCCGTGAATTGTTCTTGATCTCAAAGGCGGCGGGTGTCACGTCCTGATTTGCGTTTGACACTTTTTGGTTGTTATTCGACATGCTATTCACAGTGCACAGCAAGGTAGACGGCAACCCGAGAGGCCCCCAACGGGGGCCGTTGGCCGGCAGGCCCGCGCGCCTGCAGCCGCTGGACCCACTCGTGGCA
>JAPLSZ010000044.1 GCA_026398385.1 Kiritimatiellota bacterium
GACGGTGGTATATAACGCCAACAACACCGTGGATGACAACGCGAACTATGCCCGGGTGCTGCAGAAATACCCCAGCGAACGCGCACTGCTGCTGGGTTTGGCCAGGAGCTACGCGGACGCCGGCGATGCGACCAACGCCTTGGCGCTGGCCGATCGCGCGGTGAATTGGCAGGCCATCCCGCCGACGGACCCCACCTTGCAGATGCGGGTCTATAATGTGTTGATGAGTTTCCGCGCCAAGCCTCAACTACTGGTCAACCCGCTGGAACTCTATGAATATGTGGCGCGGAAGCTCATGGAGTTGGACCGGGAGTTTCCGCTCCCGCCGGTCGCCAACGAACTGGGCGAAAGGCTGTTGCAACGGGATGCCAAGAACGCCTGGGGCCATCTGCTGCTGGCGGTGGCCCTGGTGCAGGAGCAAAAATATCCGGAAGCGATCCAGCACGTTCAGCAGGGGCTGGCGGCGAAAAACAGCGCAACGGAAAAGAGCCTGCAGCTTTTCCTGGCGCGTGCCGTGGCGGAACAGAAAGCGCCGCCCACCCCGCCAGATAAGCCGTAAGCTTGGAATTTGTTTCTGATTTTGGGCTTCGTATTTCGAGCTTGGCTGTGGCCGGCGGGGGCGCCGACCGCCACACGAGCCCCGCGTGCTCCGTACGGCGCCCTCGCCGCACGGCTCCCGCATTGTCCAAGATTACCCTGCTCCCATCAATAAATGTATAATGTAAAGATGCGTCCCCGACTCCCCGTCCCCGACTCCCGACACTATCTTTGAACCGGCCGCCGGTCAGGCGGCGAAGCGGCGCAGGTATTTCAGCGCGACCGCGAAGTCGTTCGGCAGCGGGGCGCGGATCGTCAGCAGCTCGCCCGTGCCGGGATGGGGCAAGGCGAGGCTCTCCGCATGCAGCGCCAGGCGTCCGATCAGCGGCCGCTCGCCCTCGCGCGGCGGCTTGTAGTGCGGTTTGAGCGCGGACAGCAGCAGGCCGGCGCCGCCGCCATAAAATGGATCGCCCAGCACCGGGCAGCGCAGGGCGGCCAGGTGGACGCGGATCTGGTGCTGGCGGCCGGTTTCCGGCCGGGCGCTCACGAGCGCATAGCCGCGGAATTTCTCCAGCGTCTGGAAATGCGTTACGGCCAGTTGACCGTCCCGGTGCGTGCGCATGCGGCCCGCGTGCCGGGGATCGGGCGCCAGGTTCAGGTCCACGGTCCGCTCGTCCTCCGCCGGGATGTGCAGCGTGATGGCCAGATAACGCTTGCTGACCTTGCGGCCGGCAAACTGGCCCAGCAGACGGTCGAGCGCCGGCTTGGTCTTGGCGCAGAGGACCACGCCGCTGGTGTCCTTGTCGAGGCGGTGGACGTTGAAAATATCCGGGCTGAGCCGCGTATGCACGCGCTGCATCAGGTTGTCGAGGCTCTTGTCCCAGCGATCCGGCGCGATCAGGAGCCTGGCGGGCTTGTCCAGCGCGACGAGGAGGTCGTCCTCGTACAGAATCGTCAAGCCGGGCACAGCGCGCATCAGGCAAACTGTGTTCGCTTTCCGGCCTGTCGGCAAGTATTCTTTCAAACCGCTTGCCTAACTCACGAAAGGCCGGCCACGACAGAGTGTGGCCCTCCAGAAGAGAAAGAAATGGTATGTTTTAAAAAGGGAAGGATGCGCGCCATGAAACGATGCTTGACGTTGGGTTTGTTACTTGGGCTGGCCGGCTGCGGCCCGCTGGCGGAGCAGCCGCCGGCCGGGAAGCTGGC
>JAPLSZ010000242.1 GCA_026398385.1 Kiritimatiellota bacterium
GCCTGCCGGGCTACGTTCCCGGACATGGAAGCGGCGGAGGCCGTGACATATGTTCCGCTTTTCCGGACGCGGCAGCGCGAGCGCGGCTATAACCAGGCGGCGCTGCTGGCCGGCGGCCTGGCAAAGGCCATGGGCAAGCCGCTGCTGCGCAACGTCCTGAGACGGTTGCGCAATACGGGCACGCAAACGCATTTGACAGCCGGCGCGCGGGTGACTAACGTACACCTTGCCTTCGGGGTCCGCCGCCCGGACGCGGTGCGGCGCCAGCGGTTGCTGTTGGTGGACGACGTGATGACCCCCGGCGCCACGGTTTCGGAATGCGCGCGGATTTTGAAAAAGGCCGGGGCGGCGCAGGTTTGTGTGTTGACCGTGGCGCGCGGGTAGGCGCCAGGAATGGATTTTATGGCTTTGTTCGGCAAAAAAAAGCATACCTCGGTCAAAGTCCGCAAGCGGGACATTCCCGACGGGCTGTGGATCAAATGTCCTTCCTGTTCGGAAATGGTGTTCAAGCAGGAACTGGAGGCCGCGCTAAACGTCTGTCCGCGTTGCGAGTATCATTTCCCCTTCGCGCGCCAGGCCCGGCTGGCGCTGCTGAGCGAGGCCGGCTCTTTCGAGGAGTGGGACGCCGGGCTCACCAGCGTGGATGTGCTCACGTTCACGGGCACGGCCACATACACCGCCAAGCTGAAGGAAAATCAGCAAGAGACCGGCTGCCGGGACGCCATTACCTGCGGCCGGGCCCGGCTGGGCCGGCACGTCATCGCACTGGGCGTGATGGATTTTGAATTCCTGGGGGCCAGCATGGGCGCGGTGGTCGGCGAAAAAGTGGCCCGCCTGGTCGAGCGCGGCACGGTGGAGCGGCTGCCGGTGCTCATCGCTTGCACGTCCGGCGGCGCGCGCATGTATGAGGGTTTGTACAGCCTGATGCAGATGGCCAAGACCAGCGCCGCCCTCGCCCGCCACGCCGCGGCCCGCCTGCCCTACATCCCGGTGCTCACCCACCCCACCACCGCCGGCGTCATGGCCAGCTTCGCCACGCTGGGCGACGTGATCATCGCCGAGCCCGGCGCGCTGATCGGCTTCGCCGGCCCGCGGGTGATCAAAGAAACCACGCAGCAGGAGCTGCCCGCCGGCTTTCAGAGCGCCGAGTTCCTGCTCAAGCACGGACTGCTCGACATGGTCGTGCCGCGCAAGGAATTGAAAAGCCAGTTGATCCTGCTGCTGGACTACCTCATGCCACCGCCGCCCGCGGAACCGCTTCCGGCCCCCGCCGCCGCCTCAACCCCATAGCCGTAACCCTACGGCGCGCGGCGGAGCTGGACAGGTCATCCACGGATCACAGGATTATACGGACGGACAAGCAGACTTTCGCCACGGATCAACACGGATTTACACGGAAGAAGATTTCAGCAACTTGGCGGCCATGGGGCTTGGCGGTTAAAATTCTTCGCAAGAAAACAAGATATTGGACGGTTAGCAATGCAAAGGGCCGCCCCTCTGCGCCTTCCGCTTACCTTTCCGCCTTTGCGTTTTCTGCTTCATCTGTATGGATAAAACGCCGTCTTTAGGATAACCTCCCGCTCGTTCATGAGTTCCACCGCGGCACAACTGCAGGCGGATCTGGCCGCGCTCTTTCAGCGCACCAGCCTCGGCCTCAAGTTTGACCTCGGCCCGACCGCCGCCATGCTCCGCCGGCTCGGCGACCCGCAGCGCAGCCTGTTGCCGGTCCACGTTGCCGGCACCAACGGCAAGGGTTCGGTCTGCGCCATGATCGAGGCGGTGCTGCGCGCCGCCGGACACCGCGCAGGGCTGTACACCTCGCCGCACCTGGTCCGCTTTAACGAGCGCATCCGCGTCGCCGGCGCGTGCATCGGCGACGCCGAACTCGCCGGGTTGTTCCGCGAGATCGAAACGGTGGACCGCGAACTCGCGGCCGGCGCCGGCGGCCGCGAGCTGACCTTCTTCGAGTTCACCACCGCCCTCGCCCTGGAATACTTCCGCCGCGCGGGCGTCCGTCTCGTCGTGCTGGAAACCGGGATGGGCGGCCGGCTCGACGCCACCAACGTCGTGGAGCCCCTGCTCGCCGTCATCACGCGGATCGCCATCGAACACACCGCGTATCTGGGCAAAACCCTGCCGGACATCGCCCTGGAGAAAGCCGGCATCATCAAACCCGGCTGGCCGGTGCTCTGCGGGCAGATGCCGGACGCGGCGCGCGACGTCATCCGCCGCGTCGCCCGCGAACGCAGCGCGCCGCTGATCGCCGTCGAGGACGCAGCCTCCGTCCGGCGGCTGAAACAGGATTGGACCGGGCAGCGCATCAAGATCGAAACGGCCAACGGCTCCTATCCGCCGCTCACCCTGCCGCTGCTTGGCGCGCACCAGTTGGAGAACGTGGCCCTGGCCGTCGCCGCGCTGGAATGGCTGAACGGGAGCACGCCGTTCCACTGGGAGGTGGATGCGCTGCGCGCCGGCCTGACCGGCGTGCAATGGCCCGGCCGCTGCCAGGTGCTGTCACGCGCGCCCGTCACCCTGCTGGACGTCGCCCATAACCCCAACGGGGCGGCGGCGCTGGCGGAAACCCTGCGGGGATTGACGGGCCGGCATCCGGTCGGCCTGGTCGTCGGACTGCTGGGCGACAAGGACGGCGCCGGTTTCTTCCGAGCTCTGGCGCCGCGCGTCAGCCGCTGCTGGGCCGTGCCGCTGGCCGGCCCGCGCAACATGCCCCGGGAGCAACTCCTCGCCGATGCGCGGAGCGCCGGACTGGCCGCGGACTATGCGCCGCTGAACCAGGCGCTGGCGGCGGCGCGCGCCTGGGCGCTGGACAACGACGGCATCGTCTGCATCGCCGGCTCGCTGGTCCTCGCCGGGGAAGTGCTGGCCGCCATGGGCCTCGATCCCTATCCGGGGAATGGGTTGTAACGCAGGCTTTCAGGCCGATACTTCAAACCGACTCGCCAAGCCACCAAGCGTCATGTTTTCCGCAATCTCGTCGTGAGGGATGAGGAGATACTTCCACGGTTTGCCGCCAGTGGCGGCGGAGTGCTGTGAGGCGCGGGTACAGTACGTGACGGCGGAGTCCCTTTTCGCCAGCACCGGAGCAGTACGTGACGGCGGAGTCCCTTTTCGCCAGCACCTCGGCGTCTTCCATCTGATCTCGCCTCTTGGCTTCCAGCATGTAAATGCACTCCGCTGACTCGGCGATGAAATCAGGGACGTATTCCGGACTTTCGTTCCCGATGCGATAGCAAATCGGGACCTGCCCGTTCGCCGGACGGAACCACTTGAGTGTCTCACGGTCTAGGATGATGGCCAGTTTGCGCTCAGGGTCGGTCTGGAACTTCTGGACGCCGTAAAGACAGCGCCGGAATCCGCCGAACACCATCTGCGGCATGCGGCTGCGCTCCGTGACCGTCCGCCGGAAATCCCACACCGGACTGTCCTCTTTGACGGTGTAGGCGCTGGACTTGAGTTCGGTGAACCCCTTCGTCACAACCACGTCATAATCCGCGGCCTGCTCCCACTGGTGCGTCTGCATTTGCGCATGGATGAACGCGGCCAGTTGCTTCTGGTGGTAGATCATGACGTTGCGGGCGTCGTCCTCGGACAGGTACGAGCGCAGGTGCGCGACCATCTGGCCGGCCAGGTCGTAGAGCAGGTCGGCGTGCGCATCGTAGGAAATATCGTCGAAATCAACCATTCCGCGTACGATGTAGTCCTCGTTCCGCAGTTCCTTTTGCACATTTCCGCCGGCACTCAGTGTTTCCTGGGCGTGGGTGCGCAGATGCTGGATCAGCAAGTCGCGTTCGACCGGCTGGTAGTGAATGCCGGAGCAATCCAGCTTGAACGAATGGAAACCGGTCGTGACCTGGCCCTTCGGCACCACGAGAATCCGGGGAATGTCTATGGTTTGCTTGACGACCAGGTCGGCGGTTTTGGCGACCACGGCGGCAATGTCCGGGGGTTCGGCCACGCCCGGCAAATCCCGTTGAACTGGCGCCATGGCGGCCGCGACCTCGGCGGCGATCGTCTTCTGAACCGCGGGCGTGAGCAGAAGTTTTGACCCGGCCAGGTTCTCATGCTTCTTGATCACCTCGACCGTGGCCTGGGCGATCTTGCGTTCCGCGTCATTCGCAAAGACGGGCGGCCCCGGCGCGGCCGTCGGCGCGCCGGTAACCGGCTGGGCGGGAATTCCGGCAATCTGGTCATCCAGATTGGTTCGGGATACCACCGTGCGGGAACCCCGCAAGTCGGTGCTCGGGTCGAGGATGACTTGCTGCAAATGAATGGCCGAATCGGGCCGGTTGGCTTCGTCAATGATCTCCTGGAACCGGTCATGCGCGACGATGCTCAGGCGATCCACGGCACTGACGCCGGTCCGCCGACCGAAGGGCAGTCGCAGCCCGCGGCCGATGGATTGTTCAATGAGAATGCGGGCGTTGGCGGCACGCAACGGGACGATGGTATAGAGGTTCGTCACGTCCCAACCCTCTTTGAGCATGTTGACGTGGATCACGATCTCGGTCGGCTCGTCTGGGCTTTCCACCTTCAGCAAGCGTTCGATCATCTCGTCTTCTTCCGCACCGGTCTGGCTGGAGTCCACCTGGATGATCTTGTCCTTGTAACGCCCCTCGAAGAACTTTTCGGATTTGATCAGTTGCATGAGCTGTCCCGCGTGCGTGGTATCGCGGGCGATGATCAGCATGAACGCCTTCACGATGGGCTGGCCGGTCTGGCGTCCGTACGTTTCCAATTCGACCTTGGTGTTCTCGTGAATCCGCACGCCGTCCTGCAGCTTGATCAGCTCGATCTGGTCCGGCGTGAACTGCTTGGGATCGAAATTCTTCTGCGTCACGACCGCCGGTTCCTTGACGAAACCGTCCTGCATGGCCTTGGCCAGCGGGTAGTCGTAGATCACGTTCTTGAACGCAATGGCGCCCCGGCTGGTCTCCACGAACGGGGTGGCCGTGAGTTCCAGCCCCATGACGGGCTGCAACTCGTTGATCGCGCGGATGCCGGCTGACGCGCGATAGCGGTGCGATTCGTCCATGAGCAAAACGAGGTCGTCGAGGCCGGCCAGATACTCGAAATAGCTCTCGCCGATGTACTCGGACAGCCGCTTGATGCGCGGCGACTTCCCGCCCCGCACTTCCGAATTGATCTTGGAAATATTGAAGATGTTCACATGCACGCCGAGTTGCAGGCCGGGCAGGACCCCCCGCCGGATGCCGACCCCGGATTCGTA
>JAPLSZ010000033.1 GCA_026398385.1 Kiritimatiellota bacterium
CCGCGCCGCTGTCCTTGGTCACGACCACACCCGCGCCAAATTGGCGGATGAGCGCGCGATTTTCCTCCACACCGAATGGGCCACGGGCGGCCACAATGTGTTTCTGCGCCATTCCGGCATCGAGGCAAACCGCCATCGAGTCCGGGTGCGGCAACACGCGCGCAATCAACGCCACCCGGTGACGCTGCGCCTCCCGCGCATACACCGCCACATTGCGGGAGCCGACCGTCAGGAGGACGCTCCGGCCTGATGCGCACGCTACCCGCGCCGCATCCGCGTGGCTGGCTACAACAATCACCCCGGTACACGCCGCCGCGGCGACCGGGCGCACATAGGTCAGATACGGGATGCCGACTTCTTGCGCCACGCGTTCAGCGGTGGCCCGCAACTCCGCGGCGTAGGGATGCGACACATCCACCAGCGCGCACACGCGTTCGCGCCGCACCAGAGCGGCCATGGCGGCGGCATCCAACCGGCCGCACCGGCGGCGGATGTTCGCGTGGCAACCCACTTTAACCGGCACATCCGTGGCGGTTGAAACCAGCACGCGTTGACCGGCAACGGCCAGCGCCTCGGCCACGGAGGCCGTCTCGCTTGTTCCGCCCAGCAGTAAAATCATAGGGCATATCCCCGCGGCGTGACGAACCAGGCACCCAGTCGGCGCGACGTCGTGTTGCCCACAATGACCACCGTGCGCATATCCACGTCCTGCTCCAGCAGATGATCCAAATCCGTAACCAGCACATGCTCATCCGCAGTGCCCAGCGCAGTGGCAATTCCGGCCGGCGTCGTCCCGGGCCGATGGCTCCGCAAAATATCCACGGCTTCTTCCAGTTGCCTGACCCGCCGCGTACTGCGCGGGTTATAGAGGGCCACGACCAGATCGGCGGCCGCCACGGCTTCGAGCCGCGTCCGGATGGTTTTCCACGGCAGCAGCAGGTCGCTCAGGCTGATACAGGCATAGTCCAAGGCCAGCGGGGCGCCGAGCCGGGCCGCCGCTGTTTGCGCCGCCGAAACGCCCGGAATAATCTCGATCGGCACGGAAATGTTGCGGGCCACGGCTAATTCCAGCGCGAGTCCCGCCATGCCATACACACCGGCATCGCCCGAGGAGACCAGCGCCACGACCGCTCCGTCACGCGCCCGCCGGAGCGCGGCCGCGCAGCGCTCGATCTCCTGCCGCATCCCGGAGGCGATTAGTTCCTTGGCGTTCGTCAGGTCGCGCAGCGATTCCAAGTACCGCGTGTAGCCCACCACGACGCTACTCGCCGCGATGGCTTCCTCGGCGCGGAGGGTGCGGTCGCGCTTGTCGCCCGGCCCGATGCCGACTACAAACAGTTTTCCAGCGCCACGGCCACGGTAACGCCGCGGATTATGGTTTTGGGCAGTATTAATTGCGTCCTCCTCCCCGCCAACAGAGCCGCCGGCTCCGCGACGGCAGGCAGTTTCACTTTTCGGTTCACGAATAACGAGCGCCGGAAGGCCTTCGCCGTATTCCGGATTTCGTCCGCTGATATGAAGCGCAAACCGAATCCCAGTTCACCGGCGGCGGCGGCGAGACCCGCCTCGCCTTTCTTGATATCCGCCGAGGCCAGCCAGCGCACACGGTTGGGACGAA
>JAPLSZ010000342.1 GCA_026398385.1 Kiritimatiellota bacterium
CTGACCACGCCGCCGGGGGCGGAGGGCAACCGCCACCTCTCCCGCGCCGTCGCCGAGGAATCCATCCAGAAAAAAGCCGTGGTGTACGACCATGACGAGGACGGCCACTACGACACCATTTCCGCGTTCATCAAGAGCGTGCGCGGCTCCGACCCGCACGCGGCGGTGTACTGGCTGGCCAAGCTGATCTACGCCGGCGAAGACCCGCGCTTCATCGCGCGTCGGCTGATCATCCTCGCCGCCGAAGATGTCGGCAACGCCGACCCGCGCGCGCTGACGGTGGCCACCGCGGCGCTGACGGCCGTGGATTTCGTCGGCCTGCCCGAGGCGCGGATCATCCTGAGCCAGGCGACGACCTATCTCGCCACGGCGCCCAAGAGCAACGCCGCTTATCTGGCGATTGACGCGGCCCTGGCGGACGTCAAGGAAGGCCGCGTCCTGCCCGTGCCCCGGCCGCTGCGCAGCACCGGCTCGAAAAAGGCCGCCCAGGCCTTCGGCCACACGGGCTACCAATACGCGCACAATTTTGCCGGTCACTTTGTCGCTCAGGAATATGTGCCGACCAGCAAGCTCTATTACCACCCGACCAGCCAGGGCTACGAGGATACCATCGCCAAACGCATGGCGTGCTGGGAAGCACAAAGGAACACACCACGAACACCAACCGACTAACGCAGCAAAAAAATATGGCCCGCCGGGCGGCGCGCCTGCGCCGCGCGCAGTGGAGTCCGGCGGAATGGGCCACGATCGGCCGGCAAATCGCCGCCCGGTGCCAGGCCCTGGCGCCGTTCGCCGCCGCCCGCGTCGTCGCGAGCTACCTCGCGCTCCCCGACGAAGTGCCGACCGCGCCGCTGATCGCCGCCTGCCGGCAGGCGGGCAAGCGCGTGTGCGTGCCGGCCTATGACGCGCGCGCCGGGCGCTACCGCTTCGCCTGGCTGACGGAAAACGACACGCTGATCCAGGGCCGCTGGGGCATCCCCGAGCCGGCGGCGCCGGAATGGGTGGAGACGCCTGAAGAAACCGTGCACCTCGTCCTGGTGCCGGGCCTGCAGTTCGACCGTGCGCGCCGGCGGCTGGGTTACGGCGGCGGCTTTTTCGACCGGTTGCTGGAAGGGCTGGCGGCCTGCAAAATCGGGCTGGCCGCCGAGGCCCAGCTCGCGCGCCGCGTGCCGGTGGCGGAGCACGATGTGGCCATGGACCTCGTGGTGACCGAAAAAGGCCTTTATCCCGCGCCCGCCCGGCGGCCGCGGAAAAGCGTCCCGCCGAGCGGCCGGCGCCGATCCCTGGGCCGGAACGACGCGCGCGACTCCGACCGCGACGAATAGGCCGATACGGATCAGCGGCGGCCAAGCCCTGGGGAAGGAAGTGACGTCATGCATACCGTAATGGAAACAACCGTTTTGTGGTGGCTGCCGGCCGGGGTGGCCTTTGTCGGCATCCTCATCGGCTACCTGGCGCACATGATCCTCGCGCGGGCCCATGCGCAAGGCGCGAAAACCAACGCCCGGGATATTCTGCAACAGGCCCGGCACGCCGCCGACAGCACGGCGCGCGAGGCGGAAATCCTGGCGCGCGAGGCAATCATCAAGGCGCGCGAGGCATTTGAACAGGAGCGCCTGACGCGGCGCCAGGAGCTGCGGACCCTGGAGGAGCGGCTGACGCAGCGCGAAACCAACCTGGACCGGCGCGTGGCCCTGGTGGATAAGAAGGAAATCACGACCGAGACGCGGTCAGGCGAACTGGAAACGCAACGGCAGGCGCTGCTGGCGGCCGAGGCGCTCGCCCGCCAGGGCCTCGACGACGCGCGCACCAAGCTGCAGCAGGTGGCCGCCCTGCCCCAGGAGGAGGCCCGGCGATTGGTGCGGCAGCAGGCGGAAGAGGACCTGCGCGGGGAAATGAGCCAACTGCTCCACCGCCGCCAGCAGCAGGTGCGGGCGACCGCGGAAGCCGAAGCGCGGGAGATCATCACCGGCGCCATCGAACGGTACGCCGCGGCGCAGGTCAACGAGGTCACCACCTGCACCGTGACGCTGCTCAGCGATGACATGAAGGGGCGGATTATCGGCCGCGAGGGCCGCAACATCCGCACCCTGGAGGCGGCCACCGGCGTGAACATCCTGATTGACGACACGCCGGGCGTCGTCCAGGTCTCCGCTTTTGACCCGGTGCGCCGCGAGATTGCCCGGCAAGTGCTGGAACGGCTCATGGCGGACGGCCGCATCCAGCCGGCGCGCATCGAAGAGACGGTCGCGGAGGTCCGGGAGGAATTAAACGAACTCATGCGCCAGGCCGGCGAGCAGGCGCTCAGCGACCTGGGTTTGCAAGGCGTGGTGCCGGAGCTGGCGCAAACGCTCGGCCGCCTTAAATTCCGCCAGAGCTATTCGCAGAACGTGCTGACGCATTCCGTGGAGACCGCGACCTTGATGGGCCTGATGGCCGCGGAACTCGGTCTGGATCCCGCCATCGCCCGGCGCGTCGGCCTGTTCCACGACATCGGCAAAGCGCTGGATCACCACGTCGAGGGCAACCACGCCATCATCGGCGCGGATCTGCTCAAGCAACACGACGAACCGGCGGTGGTCTATAATGCCGTGGCGGCGCATCATCACGACGTCGGCGGTACCAGCCTGTACGCGGCGCTGGCCAGCGCCGCCGACGCCATCACCGCCGCCCGGCCGGGCGCGCGGGCCGAGAATACCGAGATCTATCTGAAACGGTTGAAGGCGCTGGAGGATCTCGCCGCCCGGCACCACGGCGTCGAACGCGCCTATGCCCTGGAGGCCGGCCGGGAAATCCGCGTGTTCGTCAAGGCGGACCAGGTGGACGATGCGCTGGCGCTGCAACTGGCGCGCACGCTCAGCCAGCAGATCGAGCAGGAACTGAAATTCCCCGGCCAGATCAAGGTCGTGGTGGTGCGCGAAACGCGCTACATCGAATACGCGCGCTGAAGAAGGATGCCATGAATATTCTGATGGTGGGCGACGTGGTCGGCGCACCCGGCCGCCTGGCTTTCGCGACGGTGGCCGGGAAAATGAAACAGTCCGGCGCCGCCGATTTTGTGATCGTCAATGCGGAGAATGCGGCCGGCGGCCGCGGCCTTACACCGGCCCTGGCCGACGCGTTGCTGGCGGCCGGCGCCGACGTCATCACGCTCGGCGACCACGCCTGGGACCAGAAGGACATCGGAAAATATCTGGACCGTGAGCCGCGCGTGCTGCGGCCGGCCAACATGGCCCCCGGCTGCCCGGGCCGCGGCTGGATCACCGTGGACACGCCCCAGGGTCGCGTGACGGTCCTGCAGGTCATCGGCCGCACCTTCATGCCGCCGAGCGACTGCCCCTTCCGCGCGACCGACGAACTCCTGAAGCGCGGCCCGGAACTGGGGAAGATCATCGTCGCCGAGATTCACGGCGAGGCGACCTCGGAAAAAATAGCCTACGGCCGCTACCTCGACGGCCGCGTCAGCGTGGTCGCCGGTTCCCACACGCATGTCCAGACCGCCGACGAAGCCATCCTGCCCAAAGGCACCGCCTACCTGACGGATCTCGGCATGACCGGCCCCAAGGATTCGGTGATCGGCCGCGACCTGGCGGCCGTGCTGAAGAAATTTCTCACGGGCATGCCCCAGCAATTCGAGATCGCCGTGAACGACGTGCGCTGCGAGGGCCTGCTGGTGACCGTGGACGCGCAGACCGGCCGCGCCAGCCGCGTCCGGCGCGTGCAGGAGCAACTCGAGCGTTGACGCGGGGCCCAGCATGCCGAAGCCCAAGCCAGCCGCGGAAGGGGTGACCGACAGCCGGAAAATTTACCGGGTTTCCGAGCTGACCCGGCTGATCAAAGTCGCGCTGGAAAACGAATTCGGCAGCGTGTGGGTCGAGGGCGAGCTCTCCAACCTGCGCAAACCGGCCTCCGGCCACTTGTATTTTACGCTCAAGGACGCCGACGCCCAACTGGCCGCCGTGTTGTTCCGCGGCAATCAGGCGGGCCTCCGCCTGGTCCTGCGCGACGGACTGAAAATCCGCGCCTACGGCCAGCTCACGGCCTACGAGAAAAGCGGCCAGTGCCAGCTCGTTGTACGCCGCATGGAAGAGGCGGGCTTGGGCAGCCTGCAGGAGGCCTTCGAGGCGCTAAAGAAGAAGCTGGCCGCCGAGGGCCTGTTCGCGGCGGAACGCAAGCGGCCGCTGCCGCTGCTGCCGCAACATGTCGGCCTCGTCACCTCCCCCACGGGCGCCGCCCTCCGCGATATCCTGCAAATCCTGGACCGCCGTTTCCCCAACCTGCATATCGTCCTGGCGCCGGTCCGCGTGCAGGGCGCGGGCGCCGCCCAGGAGATCGCCGCGGCTCTGGACATCTTGAACGCGCGCGGTGGCCTGGACGTCCTGATCGTCGGCCGCGGCGGCGGCAGCCTGGAGGATCTGTGGTGCTTCAACGAGGAGGTCGTCGCGCGGGCCATCGCGCGCTCGGCCATCCCGGTCATTTCCGCGGTCGGGCACGAGATTGATTTCACCATCAGTGACTTCGTCGCCGACCTGCGCGCGCCGACGCCGTCGGCCGCCGCCGAGTTGCTCGTGAACAGCAAGGCGGCTTTCGCGGAGGACTTGCGTCGGCAGGCGGCGCGCCTGGCCCGCGCCTTGCGCACCCAGGCGCTGGGCTGGCGCAACCGCCTCACCGCCGCCGCCGGCAGCTACGTGTTCCGCGAGCCGCAACACGCCACGCTGTGCGGCACGATGGCCACCGCCTTGCGCGCCGCCGTGCAGCAGCGCAGCCAGCACGTGGACGAACTCGGCTTGCGGCTCGGACATCGCATGACCCTGGCGCGCACGGCGGGCGCGCAGGACCTGCGCCGGCTGACGTCGCAACTCAACGCGCTCAGCCCCTTGGCCGTGCTGGCGCGCGGCTTCAGCCTGACCCGCACCGCCGACGGACGCATCCTCCGCGACGCCGCGGCAGCGCCGGTCGGCACGCGCCTGGAAACGCGCCTGGCGCGCGGCCGCCTGGAGTCGCAGGTGACGGCGGCGCGGTTGGCCGACGACGGCGGCGAACCACCGCGCCGACGCGGGGAGCACAACCAGAACACGGGTATGCGGTTAAAATAAGGAGTAGTCAGCATGGCGGAAAAAAACACGGAAGCCACCCAGAGCTTCGAGAAGGCCTTGGCGCGACTGGAGCAGATCGTCGCCGAGATGGAAGGCGGCCAACTCAGCCTCGAAAAGATGATCGGTCATTTCGAGGAGGGTAACCGCCTGGTGAAGTACGGCACCGCCAAGCTCAACGAGGTGGAAAAGAAAATCGAGCAGCTTGTCACCAAGGACGGACAGCTCACCACCGAACCGTTCACGCCGGAAGCCGGCGCGGGGGAGCAGCCGGAATCGTGAACGCCCTGGCGCTGGAACGGACGCGGCGCCGTGCGGCGACGCGGCGTTGCGTTGACCCGCGCAACGTTACGCGACGGTGATGCAGGTGACCGGGCAGCTTTCCGCCGCTTCCTTGCAAGCAGCCTCGGCCGCCGCCGGGACATCCGCCTTGGCCTTAGCCACATTGTTGTCCATCTCGAACACTTCCGGGCAGACCGAAACACATAGTTCGCAGCCCGTGCACATACCGGCATCTACTGTAGCTTTCATGTTATTCCCTTTGGTTTGATCAGGCCTTCAAGCTGTACTCCTGCTTGTATTTTTCCAGGATCTTGATGTAGTTCGCGCGCTCGAACGCCGCCGGATCAGCGACGTTTTTCTGGCTCATTGCGCCCCGCATCTGTTTGACGGATTTGTACTCCTTGGCCTCCATCCACTGCTGGAGACCGCTGAGCAGCGTGGCAATATGGCCGGGGCCGTGCCGGAGCAGGGCCGAGGTCGTCATCACCACGTCGGCGCCGGCGAGCAGGTACTTGACCACTTCGGCGGACGTTTCCACGCCCGTGGTCGCGGCGAGCGAGATCCGGAGCTGGCCGCGCAGGATGGCGATCCAGCACAGCGGCAGCCGGATTTCCTCGGCGGTGCTCAGATGCAGCGTCGGGCTGACGGTCAACTCCTCGATATCGAAGTCCGGCTGGTAGAAGCGGTTGAACAGCACCAGCGCGTCCGCCCCCGCCCGCTTCAGTTTGCGGGCCAGGCTGGCCATGGAGGTAAAGTACGGGCTGAGTTTGACGGCCACCGGCACGGTCACCGCCGCCTTCACCGCCTGCACCACCTCGACCTTGTGTTTTTCCACCGCCAGCGCCGACATCTTCGGATCGGTGGGGATGTAATACAGGTTCAGCTCAATACCTTGGGCGCCCGCATCCTGCCTTTTGCGCGCATACTCAATCCAACCCTTGGAGGAAATGCCGTTCAGGCTGCCGATGATCGGGATCTGCACCTGCTGCGACGCCTGGTGCAGGAGCTCCAGGTATTGCTCGGGCCCGACGCGGTAGTCCCCGACTTTCGGGAAGTACGTCAGCGCCTCGGCGAAACTCTCCGTCCCCTCCTCCAGGTGCTGTTCGAGCGCAGTCGCTTCCAACTGCAACTGCTCCTCGAACAACGAGAACAGCACCACCGCCGCCGCGCCGGCCTCCTCCAGCCGCCGGATGCCGCCCACCGACTCGGAGAGTGGCGAGGCGGAGGCCACGATCGGGTTTTTCAACACCAGGCCCATGTATTTGGTCGTCAAGTTCATGCTGTTGTTCCTTTCTTCCGTCAACGAACCATTCTCAACCGCCCGCCGCCGGGGTCGCGGCCGCCATCTTCTCGTACAGCGCCCAGCGCTCGTTGACGAACGCCTGGCCCTGCGCCAGCAACAACTTGGCCGCCTCTGGCTGCGAGTGCGTCAGCATCTTGTAGCGCATCTCGTTGTAGATGTAGTCCTGCAGCGGCACGGTCGGCTTCTTGCTGTCCAGCACGAGTGGGTTCTGGCCGTGCTGCTTCAGGTCCGGGTTGTACCGGAACAGCGGCCAGTGGCCACTATCCACGGCCAACTTCTGCTGCCGCAGACCGTTGACCAGGTCGTAGCCGTGCGCGATGCAGTGGCTGTAGGCGATAATCAGCGACGGCCCATGATAAGCATCGGCCTCCGTCAGCGCGCGTAGCGTCTGACGCGGGTTGGCGCCGAAGGCCACCTTGGCCACGTAGACTGAGCCGTAGCCTATGGCCAGCATACTCAGGTCCTTCTTGTTCATCCGCTTGCCGCCGGCGGCGAACTTGGCCACCGCGCCCAGCGGGGTGGCCTTGGACATCTGGCCGCCCGTGTTGGAATAGACCTCCGTGTCGAGCACGAGCACGTTGACGTCGGCGCCGCTCGCGAGGACGTGATCCAGACCGCCGTAGCCAATGTCGTAGGCCCAGCCGTCGCCGCCCATGATCCAGACCGACCGCTTGACCAGGTGATCGCAGATGGAGAGCAGGTTCCGGGCTGCGGGCTTGCGATTCGCCGCGAGCTTGTCCTTCAACGCGGCGACACGCTGGCGCTGCTGCTGCAACTCCGCCTCGCTCTGCTGGCAGGCGCCGAGAATCTCGCTGACCAGCGTCTCACCGACGTCGCCCGCCAGTTGCTTGAGCAATTCGCCCGCGAATTCGCGGTGCTTCTTGATCGTCAGGCTGAAACCGAACCCGAATTCAGCGTTGTCCTCGAACAGCGAGTTGGACCAGGAGGGGCCGCGGCCGTCCTTGTTCGTGGCCCACGGCGTGGTGGGCAGGTTGCCGCCGTAGATCGAGGAGCAGCCGGTGGCATTGGCCACGATCATCCGGTCGCCGAAGAGCTGGCTGACGATCTTGACGTAGGGCGTCTCGCCGCAGCCGCCGCACGCGCCGGAAAATTCAAACAGCGGCTGCAAAAACTGCACGTCGCGCACCGACGTCATATCCAGCGTGGTGCGGTCGTTCTCCGGCAGGCCCAGGAAGAAACTGAAGTTCGCGCGCTCGCGCGCCAGGAGTGGGTCTTTGTCCGTCATGTTGATGGCGCGGAGGCTGACGTGCTCCTTGTGCTTGGCCGGGCAGGACTGGATGCAGAGGGCACAGCCGGTGCAATCCTCCACGGCGATCTGCAGGATGTAGCGCTGGTCCGCCTGGTCCTTGCCCTTGACCGGCGCGGACGCGAACCCCTGCGGGGCCAGTGTCAGCGCGGCGGCGGGCACAGTCTTCATGCGGATGCAGGCATGCGGACACACCAGCGCGCAGGCGCCGCACTGTATGCAGGTCTTCGCGTCCCACGCCGGCACGGAAAGGGAGACGTTGCGCTTTTCCCACTGCGTCGTGCCGGTCGGGAACGTGCCGTCCACCGGCATGGCGCTGACGGGCAGCTCGTCACCTTCGTCGGCCATGATGCGGGCCAGCACGTTGCGGACGTAGTCCGGCGCGGCCGCGGACACCGGCAGCGGCATTTCCAGCCGGCTGGTGGCCTGCGCCGGCACCTTCCATTCGTGCAGGTTGGCCAACGTCTGGTCCACGGCCTCGTAGTTCTTGCGGACGACATCCTCGCCCTTCCGGCCGTAGGTCTTCTTGATCGTGCCCTTGATCTTCTCGATCGCCTCGTCCTTGGGCAGCACGCCGGAGATGGCGAAGAAGCAGGTCTGCATGATCGTGTTGATGCGCGTGCCCATACCGGTGGCCTGGGCCACCTGGTAGGCATCGATCACGTAGAATTTGAGCTGCTTGTCGATGACTTGCTGCTGCACCTTGCGCGGCAGACGGGCCCAAGTCTCGTCCAGGCTGTAGGGGCTGTTCAGCAGGAACACCGCGCCCGGCGCGGCGAACTTCAGCACGTCGGTCTTCTCCAGGAAGTTGAACTGGTGGCAGCCGATGAAGTTGGCCGCCTGCACCAGGTAGGTCGAGCGGATCGGATCCGGCCCGAAGCGCAGGTGCGACACCGTGCGCGAGCCGGATTTCTTGGAGTCGTACACGAAGTAGCCCTGCGTGAACAGGTCGGTCTCCTGCCCGATGATTTTGATCGTGTTCTTGTTCGCGCCCACGGTGCCGTCGGCCCCGAGGCCGAAGAACATCGCGCGCGTCACCTGGTCGGACTCCGTGATGAAGTGCGGGTCGCAGCTCAGGCTGGTGTGCGTCACATCATCGTTGATCCCGACGGTGAAGTGGTTCTTGGGCTGGTGCTTGGCCAGCTCGTCGAACACGGCCTTGACCATGCCCGGCGTGAATTCTTTGGAGGACAGCCCGTAGCGACCACCGATCACGCGCGGCCGCGCGGCGAACGGCAATGCGCCGTTCTGCTGCGCCTCGCCCAGCACGGTCAGCACGTCCTGGTACAGCGGCTCGCCCGCCGCGCCCGGCTCCTTCGTGCGATCCAGCACGGCGAGCGCCTTGAGGGTCTTCGGCAGCGCGGCCAGGAAATGCCGCGCGGCGAACGGGCGGAACAGATGCACGCGCAGCACGCCGACTTTCTCCCCCTGCGCCTGAAGAAATTCCACGGCCTCCAACGCCGCCTCGGCGCCCGAGCCCATCAGCACTACCACGCGCTCGGCATCCGGCGCGCCGGCGTAGTCGAAGAGGTGGTAGGCGCGGCCGGAGACCTGCGCCAGCTGGTCCATGGCCCGCTGCACGATGTCCGGCGTCCGGTCGTAGAAGGCGTTGACCGTCTCGCGGCACTGGAAGTAGACGTCCGGGTTCTGCGTCGAGCCGCGCAGCACGGGCTGCTCGGGGTTCATGCTGCGCGCGCGGTGGGCCAGTACGAGTTCGTCATCGATCAGCGCGCGGATTTCGGCGTCTGACAGCAGGATGATCTTCTGCACCTCGTGCGAAGTCCGGAAGCCGTCGAAGAAATGCAGGAACGGGACGCGCGCCTCCAGCGTCGCGGCCTGCGCCACGAGGGCCATGTCCATCGCCTCCTGCACGGAGGCCGAGCACAGAAACGCAAACCCTGTCGCGCGGCAGGCCATCACATCCGAGTGGTCGCCGAAGATCGAGACCGCCTGGCAGGCCAGCGAACGCGCGGTCACGTGGAACACCGTGGCGGTCAGTTCGCCGGCGATTTTGTACATGTTCGGGATCATCAGCAGCAGGCCCTGCGACGCCGTAAAGGTCGTCGTCAGCGCGCCGGTCTGCAACGCGCCGTGGACCGCGCCGCTGACCCCGCCCTCGCTCTGCAGTTCCACCACTAGGGGGACCGTGCCCCACAGATTCTGCTTGCCCAAGCTCGACCACTCGTCGGACAATTCGCCCATCGGCGAAGACGGCGTGATCGGATAAATCGCGCAGACCTCGTTCGTTTTATGGGCCACATAGGCCGCCGCCTCGTTGCCATCCATGATCGCTATCGGTCTTTTCATGATATCTCCTTCACGACGTTCATGCGTTCCTCCTCCGGGCAAGGCATAGCCGGAAGCCTGGGTGTTGGGAACAACCCGCCCGGATGGGGTCGTCGCCGGAAACGGGGGAATTTAAGCACAGCCCCCGCCAAATGGGAAGACTTTTTTGCAGAATGGGGTTGAAAACCGGCGGGGAATGGACTACCTGTGGGGCATGAAGACCATATCCCGCACGATTCGCCATGCGGGCTTTGCCGATGCGTCCGGCATCTACAAGCTCATCAAGGCCAACCCGAATGAGTTGGTGCCGCGTTCGATGAACGACATCATCCAGAATGTGGACCGCTTCATCGTGGCCGTCGCCGGCGGCCGGTTGGCCGGCATCGTCTCCTGGGCGATCCTGCCGGAGATCGGCCGGACGGAGCAGCCCACGGTCGAGATCAAGTCGCTGGCCGTGGACCAGGCGCACCGGGGCCGGGGCCTGGGCCGGGCGCTGGTCAACGCCGCCATCGAACGCATCCGCCCGCTGCAGCCGGAGCAAATCATCGTACTGACCTTCACGCCGGAATTTTTCGCCCGGTTCGGCTTTAAAACCGTAGCGAAAGAAACGCTGATGCACAAGCTGTACACCGGTTGCCTGAATTGCAGCAAATATGATTCGCCCTTCACCTGCCCGGAAGTGGCCATGCGCCTGCGGCTCGCCCCGCGCGCGAAGTCGCGGCGTTGATGCGAAAATAACCGGCGGAGAAGAAAGAACGCATTCTGGCCTTCATCATCCGCGGCTAAACCTCTGGGCCTTTACCTCTTCATCGGCGTAATCTGCGAAATCTGTGGATAAAACTAGCTGACCCCTGAACCCTTTCCCCTATTATCTTTGGATCCCCCGCCATGCACACTTGGCGCCGCAACGTCACCGCCGTCGGTCTTTCCCAGTTCTTCTCCATCGCCGGCTTTTCCTTCGCCATCCCGTTTGCGCCGTTTTTTATCCAGGAACAACTGGACGTGCACGACCCGGTGCGCCTCCGGCTGTGGGTCACCGCGTTCTCCGCCGTCGTGCCGCTGGCCATGTCGGTCTTCGCGCCCATCTGGGGCGCGGCGGCGGACCGTTACGGCCGGCGCATGATGCTGCTGCGCGCGAATCTCGCCGCCTGCCTCATCCTGACGCTGATGGGCCTGGTGCGCAACGTGGAGTCGCTGGTGCTCCTGCGGTTCCTGCAGGGGATTTTCACCGGCACCATGTCCGCGGCGCAGGCGATGGTCGCCGCCGCCGCCCCGCGCGAGCGCGCCGGCCTGGCGCTGGGCACGCTGAGCGCGGCGGTTTTCTCCGGCAGCCTGGCTGGCGTGGCGCTCGGCGGGGTGTGCGCCGAGTTCCTGGGCTACCGGGCATCGTTCTTCATTTCCGGCGGCTTGCTGCTGCTCGCGGCGCTGTGGGTTTTGGTGGGCACGGAGGAGCCCGCGGCCACCGGCGCCGACGATTTGGTGATCGCGGAAACGGCCCCCGCGCCGGGCTGGCGCTCGCTGGGCGCGGCCTGGCCCATCCTCGGCCTGATCCTGGCGATCAACTTCGTGCGCTCGTTCGACGGCGCCTGGCTGGCGCTGCTGGTCCAGGATATCCATGGCGGTTTGAAAGGCGCCGCGCTGCGCACGGGTCTGCTCTCGGCCACCGGCAGCGTGGCCGGCCTGCTGGCCGGTCCGCTCCTTGGCAACCTGGCCGACCGCATCCCGCCACCGCGCATCGGCAAGGTGTCTGCCTTGATCTCCGGACTGCTGATGATCCCGCAGGCGTTGGCGCGGCATCTGCCCCTGCTGTTTTGCACCCGGTTCGGCGCGGTCTTCTGCGCCGGCGGCTTGGACCCAGTCTTCCAGATCTGGCTGTCCAAGGTCACGCCGCCGCAGCGGCGCGGGGCGGTCTTCGGCTGGGCCAGCTCGGCGCGGTCGCTCGGCTGGCTGGCCGCGGCGCTGCTCAGCGGCGCCGTGGCCGCCGGCGTGAGCCTCCGCGCCACCTTCCTGTTCAGCGGCGCGCTCTACCTCCTGCTCATCCCGGCCATCGCCGCCGTGGTGCGGTACTTGCAACGTAACGACTCCGGCCGCCCTGAGATAAACGACGCCCGCGGGTTCGATAAGCTCACCGCCGGCGGGCGCAGCAAGACTGCGCCCCTGCATGGGTGACCCTTACTTCACGAGTCGGAATTCATCTGGGTTTTCCGGTAGCACCCCGCTATAATATGCATTGTTTTGAACGCAGCAGCCACTGCCGTCCAGCACGCCGGGGGGCACGGTGGAAGAATAGCGTGAACGCTCTTTGCATAGCCGCCAAGGAAGTCGCTGATTTCA
>JAPLSZ010000233.1 GCA_026398385.1 Kiritimatiellota bacterium
TCACTTCGTCGCCTGGGTCGGCACGTACGACGACATCCGCCAAGGCAAGCCCGGTCAGTACCGGATCAAACTCCTCCACAACTACCACGACTGGGATTGCGGCTATCCGGGCATGGAAGTGCTGCCCGACGGCACCATCGTCGCCACCACCTACATCAAATACCATCCGGGAAAAGAGAAGAACTCGGTCGTCAGCACGCGGTTCAAGCTGGCGGAACTCGACCGGCGGCTCGCCGGACAAGGCGAACATCCGTGAACCAAAGGGATTGGAAATAGACGGAATGCCGTGCGAATCGAACATCTGACCGCAAGAAGACGGATGAACATGACAACCTGGAAAACAAGGATGGGCTGCGGCCTTGCGGCGCTCATGCTGAGCGGCGGCTTGATGGGATTGGGCATTTCACCCGCATGGGGGGCTGAGGCGGGCACGGCGGCGGCATCGCGCGTCTCCGGTTGGAAGCCGGCCGCCGGCCCGCTGATGACGCGGTGGGCCAACGACGTTTCCCCGCACCGCGCCTGGTCCGAATACCCCCGCCCGCAAATGGTCCGCGGGAAGTGGACCAGTCTCAACGGCCTGTGGGACTGTGCCATTCGCCCGAAGGACGCCGATGGCGGCGAAGTCCGCCGAAGCCTTGGCGAAGGCGGAGACGGCAAAATCCTCGTCCCGTTCGCGGTGGAATCCGCGCTGAGCGGCGTGATGAAACCGCTCAAACCCGAGCAACGCCTGTGGTACCGCCGCACCTTCGCCAAGCCGGAGTTGCCTGCCGATCACCGCTTGCTGCTGCATTTCCAGGCCGTGGATTGGCGCTGCGAGGTGTGGGTCAACGATCGGAAGGCGGGCGAGCACACGGGCGGCTATGACCCGTTCACCTTCGACATCACCGAGGCGCTCAAGGAAGGCGAAAACGAGCTTGTGGTGGCCGTGATCGATCCCACCAATGCAGGCTGGCAGCCGCGCGGCAAGCAGGTGCTGAGCCCGAGCGGCTGCTCCTACACCGCGGTGTCGGGCATCTGGCAGACGCCCTGGCTGGAGCCGGTTCCGGCCAATCACATCCGCTCGTTGAAGATTGTGCCGGATATTGACGGCAAATGCGCCATCGTTACCGTCGAGACGACCACCGCGGCGGATGTCAAGTTGACAGCCTTGGATGGCGGTTCGGTCGTGGCGACCGCCAAAGGCCGCTCCGGCGAAACGCTCCATCTGAAGATCGGGAATCCGATGCTCTGGTCGCCGGACAACCCATTCCTCTACGATCTGGCGGTCACCCTCACCGAAAGCGATCGGACGCGCGACGACGTGAAGAGCTATTTCGGAATGCGCAAGATCGAGGTGCGGAAGGACAAGAATGGCATCAACCGCCTGTTTCTCAACAACCAGGCGCTCTTTCATTACGGCCCGCTGGACCAGGGCTGGTGGCCTGACGGTTTGCACACCGCGCCGACCGACGAGGCGCTTAAGTACGACATCGAGATGATGAAGACGCTCGGGTTCAACATGGCGCGCAAGCACGTCAAATACGAACCGGAGCGCTGGTACTACTGGTGCGACAAACTGGGCCTGCTGGTCTGGCAGGACATGCCCTCCGGTAACGCGGGCAACGAGGAAAGCAAGCCGAACTTCCGCCGGGAGCTCAAGGCGATGATGGACACCCTGCACAACCACCCCTCGATCGTCATGTGGGTGCTGTTCAGCGAAGGCTGGGGCCAACACGACACCGTCGAGCTCGTGAAGTGGATGGAGAGCTACGATCCGACCCGTCCCGTCAACGAGGCCAGTGGCTGGCAGGACAAGGGCAGCGGAAAGATCTCCGACAAACACGAATACACGGGGCCCTCGATGCGTTCCCTGGAAGACAAGCGTGCGGTCGTCCTCGGCGAGTTCGGAGGGCTCAGCTTGCTCGTGCCGGACCACTCCTGGCAGACGAACAGCGTGACCTTCTGGCGTGACTGCAAGGACAGCCGTCAGCTCACCGGCGGTTACGTTCATCTGCTCACCGCGCTACAACCGATGATCGAGCGCGGCCTGGCAGCCGCCGTTTACACCCAGCTCACCGACATTGAGACCGAGATCAACGGATTCCTGACCTACGATCGCGAGGTAGTCAAAATGGACCTTGCCAGCCTTGTGGAGGCGGCAGACCGGAGCAAGGGCACGCCGGCGCCACGTAAGGCCAGCCTATTGGACATATTCATCGACACCGGCGAGGTTGCACTCGAAGCTCCTGCCGACAAGGCGAGGATCGCCTACACGCTCGACGGCTCCGATCCCGCCGTTCATTCCCAAGTGTATCGGAAGCCGATCGGGGTCTCGCGCGACACCGTGGTCAAAGCCCGGAGCATTTGGCCCGATGGCCGGATGAGTTCCGTGGCCTCGTTTCCGATGAAGAAGGTCACCCCGCTCGCGGCGGTGGCCTCAGGGCAGACTCAGCCGGGATTGAATGTGAATGTTTATGAACTGGCGGAAGTGATGCCCAAACTTCCGGACTTCACGAAACTCAAGCCTTCAAAGACCGCGGTGGCCGAACGGGTCAATCTCAAACCCAAGACCCGTGGCGAGCGATACGGCCTGCTTTTCGACGGGTTCCTCAACGCGCCGGTCACTGGCATCTATGTGATCCGGGTGACTTCCGACGACGGCGCCGAAGTCCTGTTGCACGGCAAGCCGTTGTGCGGCGAGGACGGGATCCACGGTGACCGGGAATCGGCCGGCACGGTGGCGCTCCAAGCCGGTGCCCACCCGTTGCGAATCCGCTACTTCCAGGGCGTCGGCGGCGAATCACTGCGGCTCGAGTGGGCCGTGCCGGACGGGCAGATGGAGGAAATCCCTGCGCAGGCCTTTTGTCATACCCCGGCACCGTGACTGCAATTGACAACAACACGGGGATAAACGTTTTTGCCATACGTGCTTAGGATGGTAACAATGAGGAGGAGCCGGAAATTCCCGTCGCCTCCGTCCCGGCCAACCCGGACAGCATCACCTCAACAATAAAAGCGTCTGCTTTACGTTTATTTCTCGATATCATTTGTTTGCTGGTTTGATTTAAAGTTGTTTAACATGACAATATGGCAAACAAGGATCGTTCGCGGCCTGGTGGCACTCACGCTGACTGGCGGCTCAATGGGATTCTGCATTTCATCCGCGCAGGGGACGGAGTCCGATAAGACTACGGCGACCGGCGCCGGCGACGAGCAGGCCCGCATCTGCGTCCGGGCCGGCCAGGTGTCCGGCCCCGTCTCCCGCTACCTGACCGGCGCCTGCATCGAAGATGTCAACCATGAGATCTATGGGGGCATCTACAGCCAGATGATTTTCGGCGAGAGCTTCCAGGAGCCGCCGGGGACTTCGCCGATCAAAGGCTTCCGGGATTACGGCGGAAACTGGCGGATTCAGGGCGATGAATTGCGCTTCTCCGGCTCGGCTGGCGACAAGCTCGTCAGCGAACTGCCGGCCTTCACCGACGGCGAAGCGGGCGTGGAGGTCTTCATGGCCGATCGCAGTTGGTCGAACGCGGGGCTGATCGTTCGGGTGGACCGGGCCGCGGCGGGCGGCGACGCGTTCGACGGCTACGAAATCGCCCTCAACGCCGCAGCTCAGAACTTGCGGCTCGGCCGGCACCGCCACAGTTGGGAACCCATCAAGGACACGCCCTGCGAGGTCCCGGTGGGGAAGTGGATTGCCCTGCGCGTGAAACTGGATGGGCGGGCGATCGAGGTCTTCGTTGACGGCCGCAGCGTCGTTCGACATGAAGACGACCGCAATGCGTTGACAGCCGGGACGGTCGGGTTGCGCCAATTCCAGACCGAGGCGCGTTACCGCAATTTCTGGGTGAAGATCGGCGACACGACCCGGAAGCTGGCGTTCGCGCCGGAATCCAACACGCCGCGGGAAATCAGCGGCATGTGGCGGTTGGTGCAGAGCGGGACCGCGGCGGGCGCCTGGGCGGTGGAGCAGGAGCGCCCGTTCGTTGGACGGCAATCGCAGCGTATCACGCTCACGCAGGGACAGGGCCGGATTGGCGTGGAGAATCAGGGACTGAACCGCTGGGGCATGTCCTTGGTGGCCGGCAAACCGTACGAGGGCGTCCTGTGGGCCCGCGCGGAGAAGCGCGCCGATCTGTATGTCGCCCTGGAGAGCAAGGATGGGGGGCGGATCTATGCCGAAAAGAAACTGGCCGTCAAGCCCGGCGACTGGCAGCGGCTGACCTTCACGTTGGAGCCGGACGCCGCCGACACGGCGGGCCGTTTCACGGTGACGCTGGGCAATCCGAGCTCGGTCGCGCTGGGCTACGCCTTCCTCCAACCGGGCCCCTGGGGCCGGTTCAAGGGACTGCCGGTCCGGAAGGATATCGTCGACGGGCTGATCCGGCAGGGAATCACCGTGCTCCGCTACGGCGGTTCGATGGTCAACGGGACCGACCAGTACCCGGATCGTTCCGACGCTGTTCTGACGGCCGGCTTGTCCAACCAATACCGGTGGAAGCAGATGATCGGCCCGCGGGATCGGCGACCGCCTTACCGCGGGTTCTGGTACCGCTACGCGTCGAACGGCTGGGGCATCATGGACTTCATCGACCTCTGCAGCGCCGCCGACTTCCTGGCCGTGCCGGCCTTCAACATGGGCGAAACCCCGCAGGACATGGCCGATTTCGTCCAGTACGTCAACGGTCCCGCCGACAGCCCTTGGGGGAAGCGGCGGGTCGCCGACGGCCACCCGGAACCTTATCGTCTGCGATACCTGCAACTGGGCAACGAAGAGTCGGTCAACGACGGCTACTGGCAGCGTTTCAAGCCGCTGGCCGAGGCGATCTGGGCCGGCGATCCGGATATCATCCTGGTCGTGGGCGATCTCGTCTATCCCCAGCCCATCAAGGATCCCTCCAACAGGCTGGCTGCGCACAAGAAGATCCTCGACCTGGCCGAGCGGCATGGCCGCGAGGTGTGGTTCGACGTCCACATCGGCACCGACAGCCCCCGCGACTGGCAGGGGCTGCTCGGCGTGCCGAGTTTCATCGAAGCGCTGGGCCGACTCAATCCCAATGCCAGGTACAAGGTCGTGGTGCTCGAGTTCAACGCCAACAGTCACCACATGGGCCGCGCCCTGGGCAACGCCCGCGCCATCAACGAACTGCAGCGCATCGGCGAACGGGTGCCCCTCGCCTGTTCGGCCAATGGCCTCCAGCCCTTCCGGCAGAACGATAACGGCTGGGACCAGGGCCTGCTGTTCTTCACGCCCTCCCAGGTCTGGGGCCAGCCGCCTTACTATGTGACGCAAATGTTTTCGCGAAACTACCTGCCGCGGTGCGTCCGCGCCGAGGTCGAAAGCCCGAACCGGTCGCTCGATGCCACGGCGACGACCGACGCGAGCGGCAGGGTCCTGCAACTGCAAGTGGTCAACCTGGAGAACCGGCCGCTGCAAACCAGGATCGTGCTGGATGGATTCAACCCGGTGAACCCGGCCGCCAGCGTCATCCAACTCAGCGGCGCCCTGAACGAGACCAACACGCCCGACAAGCCGGAACGAATCGTGCCCGCGGAACGCACGTGGGTTCACGGTCTCTCTCAGGGCGCGGCCACCTACACCTTTCCACCCCATTCGTTCACGATGATTCGATTTGATTGGCAAAATGATGACCGAAGAGGTAGAGGTGTTAACAACCGAAAAGAATAAGTCTGGAGATATTATGATAATGACAGCATGGCAAAACAGGATGGGCCGCCGTGTCGCAGCGGTCGCGATCGTCGGAGGCCTGATGGGGTTGGCGTTTTTCCACGCGCAGGCGGCGGAGCCTGGCAAGACCACGACGCGTCTGCTTACGGACGGCAACCTCGCGCCATTCATGGGCGCGCCCGTGTTTTCCGTGCAGGAACTTTTCCGCGGAGGACGAGGCGGCCATAACATCGTTACCACGCAGGACGGGACGGTGCATGCGTTTTATAAGACACAGGTCCGGAGCAGCACCGACGGCGGCCAGACATGGAGCGCGGCCCGCGAGGTTGACCCGGAAGCGGGCGGGGCCAAGGCCGTGGTGGATGAAACCACCGGTGAAATCATGCTGATCCATGCCAAAGGCTTCCGTGTGCGGAGCACGGATGGAGGCCAGACTTGGATCCGGGAAAAGATCGTCATTCGGCCCAATCTGCTGGGGCATGGCGCCGATGGCAAGGCGCTGGACGCGGCCTGCCATCAGCCGGGGGTTACACTTCAGTTTGGGAAACATAAAGGCCGTCTGCTGGTGCCGGTCAGATGGTTCCCGGCCAACGACTATCCGTGGCGGCCCTATCTCTACAACACATCCATCTACAGCGACGACCGCGGCAAGACATGGCAAACGAGCGCGCCATTTCCCGTGTTGGGTACGGGGGAGGGCACGCTGGCCGAACTGTCGGATGGTCGAATCATGTACAATTCCCGCGAGCATATGACCGCAGGCAACCGTCTGATCGCCTGGAGTTATGACGACGGCGTCACCTGGCTGAACCCCCATGAGTCCGCCGAATTGCCGGACGGCGTTCGTAATACGGTGTACGGCTGCATGGGCGGGCTGATCCGCCTGCCGGTGAAGGGGCAGGACATTCTTTTGTTCAGCAACCTCGATACCCCGGCCGGCACCGACCCGCTCGGCGGACGGTCGCGAATGACGGTGTGGGTCAGTTTCGACGGCGGCGGCACGTGGCCGGTAAAGCGCCTGGTACTTCCCGGTGCAGCCCAGTATTCCAACTTGGCCGCGGGCCGGGCGGGTACGCCGAGTGAAGGAAAGATCTACCTGCAGTTTGAAGGCGGCTCAGACAATCAGGTGGCCGTGTTCAACCTCGCCTGGCTGTTGGAAGGCCGGGCGACCGGCGACGGCAGAGTGCCGAAGGTTGTCAGGGAGACGGGCGATACAGGAGGCCAGGCCTGTCGCTTCGTGTTCGTCACGCCGAAGCCGGCCGATCTGAAAGCGGGCGACGCATACCGGCTGATCTTCGTGACCAGCGAGCCGATCCCGGGCCAGTCCGCCGCCGGAGGTCCGGCGTCGGTGGCGGACTTGAATGACTGGACGGCCAAGGTCGCCAGTCGCGTCCCTGAGTTGGCGGCGCTCAACACTACCTGGACGGCCGTCGTCGGGTTTCGGGACAAGGATGGCAAGCGCACCAGCGCCATCGAAAACACCGGCACCGACCCGAAGCTCGGCGGCGTGCGGATTTACAATCTGTACGGACTGCGCGTGGCGGATGA
>JAPLSZ010000225.1:0-12669 GCA_026398385.1 Kiritimatiellota bacterium
GAATAAAATTAAATGATAAAGACAGATACTGGCGCTGGTGCAGTTATATAAATGAGGAAACCGCTGAATCTTTTATCAAACATTCGATTGATAAAAATGATTATTATGAAAGAAAGGAAAAAATTACACAATATATAAACAGGGCTGATGGGCTGAATGATGTTCTTTATTCGGATATGCATCTTGTTTTGCAGAATGATATGCTCACAAAGGTTGATCTGATGTCAATGGCAAATTCTCTTGAGGTGAGAGTTCCGTTTCTGGATTATGAACTTGTAAATTATGTTTTTTCGCTTCCTTCGGAATTTAAGATTGATACAACCTCAAGAAAGAAAATTCTTAAGGATGCTTTCAGGAAATACCTGCCTGAAGAATTATATACCAGATCAAAACATGGTTTTGAAGTGCCATTGCTGAAATGGTTCCGTACTGAATTGAAATCAATGATACTCGACGATCTGCTTAAAGATGAATTTATCATTCAGCAGGATATTTTCAATCTTGCAGAGATTCAGAAACTGAAGAAACGTTTGTTTTCAGTTAATCCGGGCGATGTTCATGCGCAGATATGGGCATTGATAGTTTTCCAGTATTGGTGGAAAAAATACGTTAACAATTAATTAAACCAGCCTGACCTTATGCCCAGAGTTCTTCGAATTATAAACCGGTTCAATCTAGGCGGTCCCACATTCAATGCATCTTATCTTACAAAATATCTTTCGCCTGATTATGAAACATTGCTTATAGGCGGTTTGAAGGAAAACCATGAAGAAAGTAATGTCGGTTCTGTTGGTCGCGGTGCTGGCCGGCCTGATCGGCGCGAGTGTGGCCGACGCGAAAGGCGGGGGGGGGCAAAGGCAAGGGTAAAGGCGCTGCCGTCGTCGCGGGCGGCGTCGCGGTCGAGTCGGTGAACGCCGACGCCAAGACGTTCAAACTGGCCAATAACGAGAAAGTGTACAAGTTCACCGACGCCACCGTCAATAAGGACATGATCAGCGTGGGCGCCGTCCTCAAGCTGACCTACAAGGATGGCAGCTTTGATGAAGTCGTCGCGGTTGAAACCGCGCCCGCCAAAGCCGAGAAGGTCAAGCGGGTCAAAAAGGCCAAGTAGTAGGCCTGGGTGATTCCGCGGCGCCCGGTCATCGGCCGACGGGCAAACAAAGAACGCGCGGACCGCTGTTGGCGGAACCTACCTGCCGGCCGACTGCCGGATGGATGACACCGTGTGCTTCTGCCGGACCGACCCGCTCTGGCACCAGCGCTTCATCAACGCGCAGAGACCGCATCGCCCCTCAGCCGCGCCGCGGGCGGCCTCCAGCGCTCTTACCGCTGGTAGCGATTCCTGCCGCTCCGACTTGGTAGGGTGCCCGGGGTGGAATTGAAGCCCGAGGGTTGAAAGGGCGCCGGCGGGGAAGCGCCCGTGGTTGCCGCGCCCTCTGCCTGCGGCACCAGGCCCAGGCCGTTGCAGGTCGGACAGACGACCTCAGCGATCCCGGTTTGTCCCTTGCCGCCGCAGGCGGAACAGATGATGACCCGGTTGGCGTCGGACGGGTCGCGCGCCATGCCGGTGCCGACGCAAGCCGGACATTTCTGTGTCATGCCGGACGCCGTCTTCTTACCTTGGCACGTCGGACATATTCTCAACGTGGCCTGTAACCCCGGCGACACGGGTGCCGCCGTCCCTGCCGGAGCGAAACCCTTGCCGAGGCAGACGGGACACTCCCTGCGGGTTTTCTTGAACACCTTGCCCGAGCCTTTGCAGAAAGGACAGGCGGATATCGTCCGCCCTTTCTGCGTGCCAATTTGTACCGTGTATTTGCCGCTGCCACCGCAAAGCGTGCACACGGTCGGAGCATCTTCCACTTCGATGTACGTGTTCCCTTTGCAGATGGGGCACATGATATTGAGCTTGGGCGTCAGCGGCGATGGCGTCAGCGGCGATGGCGTTAGCGGTGGCGTGGGCGTGGGCGTGGGTGGGGGTGGGGGCAGGGCGTCGCTCAGGGCTGGGGCGGCGGCCTCCCGGCGTTGCAGGTCCCAGGTGGCGACCAGCAAACCCAGCAACGTCAGCAAGCCCAACAAGGTAATAATCTTCAGCAGTTTCATGGGTTCACCTATCCATTCACGCTTCGGTATTAGCTTCTATCTATACCGAAAAAGCTTTCGGGTCACAAACTATTTTCGTCGTTATCGTCCCCGCCGGATGGTAGCGTAAGGCCATGCAGCCAGTCATCGTCTCCGCGCCCGGCAGCCTGATGCTGATGGGCGAGCATGCCGTGCTCCACGGACAACGCGCCCTGGTGGCCGCCGTCAACCGCCGCCTACGCGTCACGCTCCGCTGCCGCGCCGATCGCCAAGTCCGCCTGCGCTCCGCGCTGGGCGCTTGGAACACCACGCTGGACGCCATGAAGATACAACCGCCGTTCCGGTTTGTGCTGGCGGTCCTGCGCCGCCACCGCGGCGCGCTGGCGGGTGGCGTGGATGTGGACATCGAGTCGGATTTCTCCCACGAGGTCGGCTTCGGTTCCTCCGCCGCCGTGACCGTGGCCCTGCTGCAGGCCTTGACCGTGCTCTGCCCCGCGTTGCAGCGGCGGTCGCCCGGCTGGCTGTTCCTGGAGGCGCGGCGGATTATTCGCGCCGTGCAGGGCGTGGGCTCCGGCGCGGACGCCGCCGCCAGCATCCGGGGCGGCCTGCTCCTCTACCGCGCTGCGCCGCTGCTGATCCGCCGCTGGGACCTCCGCCACCCGCTCACCGCCGTCTATTCCGGCGCCAAGCGGACGACGCCCGAGGTCATCCGCCAGGTGCAGGCCGCGCGCCGGCGTCAGCCGCAACTGTTCGCCGGCCTCTTCCGGCTTATGGACCAGTGCGTCGGCCGCGCCTGGCCCGCCCTCCGGCGCCGGGACGAACGGGCCTTCGGCGCCCTGCTCGACCTGCACCAAGGCCTGCTGGACGCCCTGGGCGTGAGCAACGCCGCGCTGGCTGAAATTTGCCGGCGGCTGCGCGCCGACCCCGGCATCCGCGGCGCGAAGATTTCCGGCTCCGGCCTCGGCGACTGCGTTGTCGGCTGGGGCCGCTCCGCCGGAACCTGCGCGCCGTATCCGCTGTTCGCGCTGGACATCGAGTCGCACGGCGTGCGGGTGGAGCGCGGATAACACCCAAGAAATAATAAGGAAAGGATCCAGGTCTCAGGTCTCAAATTTCCCTCCATGCTCACGTATCCTCCATCCTGGTCCGGACTGAGCGCAGCCCTGGCGCATGATTGGCTGACCGGCATGCGCGGCGGCGAACGGGTGCTGGAGCACCTCTGCCGCGGCCTGCCCCGCGCCCCGATTCACACGCTGCTGCACAACCCGGCGGCGATTTCGGCGGCGATCAACGCGCACCCGGTGACGACCTCCTGGCTTCAGCGCGTGCCCGGCATCCACCGGCGCTACCGCTGGTTTCTGCCGTGCTATCCGCAGGCCATCGGCCGTATGGCGCCGCCCAATGCCGCGGTGCTGATCAGCACCAGCCACTGCGTTGCCAAGGGCCTGCGGACGCGGCCCGGCGCGAAACACCTCTGCTATTGCTTCACGCCGATGCGCTATGCGTGGACGTTTCACGAGGAGTACTTCGGTCGCAACCCAGTCAAGCGTATGGCCGTCAGCCCGCTGCTCGCCGCGCTGCGCGACTGGGACCGCCGCAATTCCGACCGCGTGGACCGGTTCGTCACGCTCAGCCGCCACGTGCAGGACCGCATCCGGCGCTTCTACGGCCGCGCGGCGGACGTGGTGCATCCGCCGGTGGACACGGACTTCTTCACCCCGGGACCGGAGGAGTCTCGCGGCGGCTATGATCTGATCGTCTCCGCGCTGGTGCCGTACAAGCGCGTGGACCTCGCGGTGCGCGCCTATTGCCGGCTCGGCTGGCCGCTCAAAATCGCTGGCACGGGCACGGACTACGAAGCGTTGCGCCGGCTGGCGGGACCGCGGACCGAATTCCTCGGCTGGCAATCCGACGAGCAACTCCGCGACCTGTACCGCGGAGCCCGGCTATTGCTGTTCCCCGGCGAGGAGGATTTCGGCCTCGTGCCGCTCGAGGCGCAGGCCTGCGGCCGGCCGGTCGTCGCCTTCGCCCGCGGCGGCGTACTAGAAACCGTCCTCGCCGGTGAAACCGGCGTGTTTTTTGACGAGCAGACCGAGACGGCGCTGCTCGCCGCAGTCGAGACCGCCGCGGCGCAGCGCTGGTCGCGCGCGGCCATCCGCCGCCAGGCGGAGCGCTTCACCCCGCAGCAATTCGTGGACGGCCTGGCCCGCAGCCTGGAGCGCTGCCTCGCCGGCGCCGGCCGGTAGCCGCGCGGAAGTATTGTAGGGGCGCAGTCTTGTCGAACCCGCCTGCGGTGAGCTGGTCGAACCCGCAGTCGTCACCTTGCGCCGGGTCGGAGACCCGGCCTACATGATCTTATCGCCAGCCCCTATCGGTACCCCCGCGTGACGGAGGCCTTACGTCTTGGCATGGATTGCTTTGATCCAAGGCGGCGGGGTATGCTATCTTTCCATCGTTGGTGGCATCAAGGTGGTGCCGCCGGAATGATTAGGGAGCAACGAAACATGACGCCAACCAGTCAGCCGTTCAGCCGCCGCCACGTCCTCAAGCTCATGGGTGCCACCTCGGCCGCGCTCGCCGCCGCGCCCGTCGCCGGCCTGCGCGCCGCCGCCGCCGCGCCGCTCCAACGCAAGGGCCGCATCAAGCAGGGCCTCTGCCAGGGTGCCCTGCGCGGCATCAAGAACTTCGACGAAGTCTGCCAGATCTGTGTCCGGCTCGGCATCCAGGGCGTTGATTTCGTCGGCGCCAACGAATGGCCGACGCTCAAAAAGCACGGGCTGGTCTGTTCCATGACCATGGCCGGCAACTTGCCCGTCGGCTTCAACCACCCGGAGAACCATCCCCGGCTGCTGGAGGGCTTGCGCCGGGCCATCGCCGAAACCGCCGAGGCCGGCTTCCCGAACGTCATCTGTTTCTCCGGCAACCGCGCCGGCCTCAGCGACGAGGAAGGCCTCGTCAACTGCGTCGCGGGGCTCAAGCAGATCGCCGCCTTCGCCGAGGAGAAGAAGGTCAACGTCTGCATGGAGCTGCTCAACAGCAAGCGCAACCACAAGGATTATCAGTGCGATCACACCGCCTGGGGCGTCGAGCTGTGCCGACGCGTCGGCTCCGAGCGCATCAAGCTGCTCTACGACATCTATCACATGCAGATCATGGAGGGCGATATCATCGCCACCATCCGGGAAAGCATCAAGGTCATCGGCCATTTCCACACCGCCGGCGTACCCGGCCGCAACGAGGTGGACGCCACGCAACGAGATTGACGACACGCAGGAGCTGTTCTATCCCGCGATCATGCGCGCCATCGCCGACACAGGCTATCAGGGCTTCGTCGTGCACGAGTACAGCCCGAAGCGCGAGCCTGTCGCCGCGCTCGAACAGGCCGTCCGTATCTGCGACGTCTGAGCGGGTCCGGAAAAAACGGTAAGGCCTCAGTTGCCTGGGGGTACTGCAGGGGCGTCGCTCGAGATAAGCAAGGTGACGCCCGCGGGTTCGACAAGACTGCGCCCCTACGTGACGGACCCATTACTAAATGGAATTATTTTCTGTTGCGTTGGGGGGGGTGTGAGTTATTCTATCATCAATGGCTGCGCGTCGGCGGGGCGGCCGGCGTGGTGGCGAGCCAGCGGATAACCAAGGAAGCGTGACAACATGAAGCGACGCGAGTTCCTTAAATCAGCCCTGGTCACGGGCGCGGGGCTGCTCATCCTGCCGGGTGGCGTGCGGGCGGGGCGCAACAGCCCGGGCAACAAGCTGAACATCGCCTTGATCGGCACCTGGGGCCGGGGCGCGGCGCATTTCGACGCCATCGCCAGCGAGAACGTCGTTGCGCTGTGCGACATCAACGAAGACCATCTGGCGTTCGGCGCGAAGCGCTTCCCGGGCGCCAAGACCTACGTGGACTGGCGGAAATTGCTCGACGATCACCAGGCGCTCGGCCTCGATGCCGTCGTCTGTTGCACCGCCGACCACACGCATGCGTTCATCGCCAACTGGGCGTTGAACCGCGAGCTGCACGTCTACATGGAAAAGCCGCTGGCGATCAGCGTCGAGGAAGCGCGCGTGGTGCGGACGAACTGGCTGAAGCGGAAGAGCAAACTCGCCACCCAGGTCGGCATGCAGCGGCACGCCAACCCGAACTTCAATCGCGTCTTCGAATTGATCCGTGACGGCGCGGTCGGCGAACTGCAGGCGGCCTACGCTTGGGGCAACCGCCAGATCCGCCGCCCCGGTTATCTGCCCGCGCAAGGCGCACCGCCGCCAAACCTCCACTATGACCTCTGGCTTGGTCCGTCCCCCGACCACCCCTATAACCCCGGCTACTTCTCCGGCGGTCCCGGCGCAAATTGCCTGCAGTGGAATATGTACTGGGATTTCGGCGCCGGCCAGATCGGCGACATGGGCAGCCACACGATGGATCTACTCTGGAATGCCGTGGACGCCAAGCTGCCGACCTCCGCCGAGGCCAAGGGCGAGAAGTTCAATCCCGAGGTCACACCGGTCGAATGCGAGTCGCCCGCCAACGATTGGCGCGGCCCCCTCCGCGTGCACTGGTACCAGGGTGGCCTGATGCCGAATTCGCCGCCGAATTATGACCTCAAAAAAATCGACCACGGCGCGATGTTCAAGGGCACCAAAGGATTCCTCGTGGCCGGCTTCGGCTCGCGCGTTTTGCTGCCGTTTGGCGACAATGCGGACATGACCTACTACAAACCACGTCCGCAGGACAAGATGCTGCCGCCCATCGGCGACTTCCAGAAGCAGTGGATTAACGCCTGCAAAAAACCCAGCCTCAAGACGGCCTGCGACTTCGAATACAGCGGCAACATGATCGAACAGATGCTGCTGGGGCTAGTGGCCTATCGCGTCGGCAAGAAGCTCGAGTATGATGGCGCCACGGGGCGGGTCACCAACGTGGCCGAAGCCAACGCCCTGCTGCGCCGCACCTACCGGCCCGGCTGGACTCTCAACGGCTGAGATCCGCCTGGCAGGCGGGAGGCTGGGGATGAATTATTGCGTGACGATAAAACGTCAGGCGCTAGGGGGGACATGGCTAAATTCATGGTCAGCTTTTGCCTTGTGAGCGCCGGGGCGCTGGGCTGGGCGCCGGCGCAGGCCGGCGCGGAGGAAGCGGTCGCGCGTTTGGCCGCCGGCGCGCCGCAAGTCACGTCGGCCCAACAGCCCGCGCCTGCGCCCATCTTTATCCGGCCGGCTGGTCTTCCCCAGGACAAGCCGACGGGCTTGTTCATTTTCTTGCACGGCTCGGGCAGTTCGCCCAAGGAATGCGCCCCCGTGCTCCAGTCCCTGGCGGAGGCCTGGCAGGTCTCGCTGTTCCTACCCTGCGGCAGTCGGAAGTGCGGCATCCGTCCGGATGGTGTGTCGGCGTATGACTGGAACCCCGCCCAGGATGTGCCGGAGGTGTTGAAAGCCATCCAGGCGTTGAAAGGCATCCACGCCCAGGGCATCTTCCTGATGGGCTTTTCATCCGGCGCCTACATGTGCTACCCGCTGGCCTTTGAGCAGCCCAGCCTGTTCACCGGTGTTATCGTCTTCAGCGGCGGCCTGCCCGGGGCCTATCGCGATGACGGCCAGCTCCCGGCCGCCGCCCACAAGGTGCCTTTCTTTCTCGTGCACGGCGCGCAGGACACCGGCGTGCCCATGGCCCGCGCGATGGAGGCCAGGCAGGCGCTGACCGAAAAGCCGTTGACTGGTTCGACCTCCAACGCCAGACCGGCCAACCTCCACCCTGAGTACGACACGCGGCGCCTCGCATGAAACCGCCGATCATCCTGGCTGGTCTGCTGCTGCCGGTCTCTCTGGTTTGGGCGGCCCTGGCCGCGGAGGAGCCGATCCATTGGGGCGGCGGCGCCGGTCCCAACATGGCGTCTGCGGCCACGAACCTGCCGGCCGACCCCGGGGCGGTGACGCCGCTGTGGGAAGTGAAGCTCGGCACCATTCAGTATTCCATCCCGACCATTGACCGCGGCCGCATCTACGTGGGCGCCAATGACGCCGGCGTGGTGCGGCCGGGCTATACGCCCTCCGGCGGCGGTGTGTTGCAGTGCTTTGACCAGGCTACGGGCCGGCTGATCTGGCAGATGCCCAGTCCGCGCAACAAGGCTGGCGTCAAGCCGCCGTATCACTTCGACCAGTGGCGCTGCGGATTCTGTTCCGGCCCCGTGGTGGACGGCGACCGGGTGTATGCGGTCAGCGGCCGGGGCGAGATCCTGTGCCTCGACCGCGACGGGCAGAGCAACGGCAACGACGGGCCCTTCCGGGACGAACTCGACTACTGGGGGATCACCAACGCCGTGGAGCGGACGCTGGGCCCGACGGATGGGGACATCATCTGGAAATACAACCTGCTGACCGAGCTGGACGTCGTGCCGCACGACGTGTGCGGCAGCACCCTGCTGGTGGTCGGCGACCTGCTCTTCGCCTGCACCTCCAACGGCATTGACGGCCAGCACGACCAGGTGCCCCGGCCGCTAGCGCCGACACTGATCGTGCTCGACAAAAAAACAGGCCGGCTGGTGGCGCGGGACGACGAACGGATCGGCCTGCGGTGCCTGCACGGCCACTGGTCATCGCCGCTGGCCGGGCGGGTTAACGGCCGGACCCTGATATATTTCGGCGGCGGCGACGGGATCCTCTATGCCTTCGAGCCGCCGCGGCCGGCGGCGGGCGTGCAGCTCCTTAAGAAAGTCTGGCAGACCGACTGTAATCCGCCGGATTTCCGGATGCGCGCCGGCCAGCCGGTGCCGTATTCGAAATACAACGCGAACTCCCCCGACGGGCCGAGCGAGATCATCGGCACGCCGGTGTTCGTTAACGGCCGGATTTACGTCGCCATCGGCCAGAGCCCGCTGCACGGCAACGGGCGCGGGTGCCTGTCCTGTTTGGATGCGGCCACCGGGGCGCTGGTCTGGTCGTCCCAACAACTGGAGCGCAGCCTGGCGACGCCGGCGTTGGCCGACGGGCTGCTCTACATCCCCGACAGCACCGGCAACCTCCACTGCTTCGATGCGGCCACCGGCGCGCGCTATTGGGTCCATCCGCTGGGCAGCCCAACCTGGTGTTCCTCGGCCTTCGTGGCCGACGGCAAGGTGTATGTTGGTACGGAGGCCAGCGTGCTCTGGGTGTTGCAGGCCGGCAAGGAAAAGCAGGTGCTGTCGCGTACCCGGCTGCCGTCCAAGCCGATCACGTTGACCGCCGACGCCGGCGTCCTCTATATACCAACCCAGCGCAGCCTGCGCGCCGTGCCGGGGAATCCGGGAAAGGCCGATTGAAGCGAGGCGTAGTAGCGAGCGAGCAGCGAAACCTTAAGCAAGGCAGGAGGTGATCATGCACCGGCGTGAATTTCTGAAGCGGGCGGGAATGCTCGGCGCTGCCGTGGCGTCCGGGGGCCTGGCGGGTGCGGTCCACGGCGGGGAGCGGGCCGGCGCCCTGCCAACGATCAGGCTGGGGGACCTCGAGGTGTCGCGCCTCCTCCTCGGCTCGAATCCCTTCTTCGGGTTCGCCCACAAGCCGGGCGATATTGGCCGCCGGATGACGGAGTACTACACCGACGAAAAGATCATGGCGGACCTCGATCGGGCCGCCGCCCAGGGGATCACCGCGGTGGTGGGGCCGCCCTTCGAGCGGTGGCAGAAGCTCTTCAAGACTTACCTGGACCGCGACGGGAAGCTCCGCATCTGGATCTCCCAGCCCGACCGGTCCCCGGAGAAGATCCCCGCGGAGATCGAGGAGTCCGTGAAGGCCGGGGCGAAAGCGGTCTACATCCAGGGCCACCGGGTGGAGCAGATGTACGAGAAGAACACCTTCGAGGTGGTCCGCGGATGGGTTGAACTCATCCGCAAGCTCGGCGTCCCGGCCGGGATCGGCGCCCACCGGACCGACTGTCACCTGGAGGCGCAGAAGAGGAATTTCCCGGTCGACTTTTACTTTCAGTGCATGTTCAACGTCGCCCACGGGGACTCCTTCGAGCAGGGCGACCCGCAGAAGGCCGCGGAGGTGATCCGCCAGCTCAAGAAGCCGGTGGTGGCCTACAAGATCCTCGGCGCCGGCCGCGTGCCGCCCCGGCAGGGATTCGAGTTTGCCTTCCGGAACATCCGGCCGAAGGACGGCGTGTGCGTGGGGGTGTTCACGAAGGACAACCCCGACCAGATCAAGGAGAACGCGGACCTGGCGAAGGAGTGCTCCGCCCTCAGCCGCTGAGTCAGCGTGCCTTCCGGCGCCAGCAGGCCGCGCTCGCGGCGGTAGGCCGGCATGCACAGGGAAAAGTGCGCGCGGCCCCGCGTCGCCGGGCGATGGCGTCGGCCTTGCGGGACCAGCGCAGCTGACCGTCGGCGATCGCTACGGCAAAATACCTGGCGAAATATCACACCGCCGCGCGCAGGCGCGCGGCGAGGGTGGTGATGCGCTGCCGGACGTCGGCGCGTTTGACCGCCATGGCGACGGCCTTGATGGAGCCGACGAGCACGACGAGCTTCCGGCCGCGGGTGATGGCGGTGTAGAGCAGGTTGCGCTGGAGCAGCACGAAGTGCGCGGTGTGCAGCACCACGACGACGCACGGATATTCGCTGCCCTGGCTCTTGTGGATGGTGATGGCATAGGCCGGCAGCAGTTCGTCCAGCTCCTCGAAGTCGTAGGTCACGGCGTGCTCGTCGAACGCCACGCGCACCTCGTGCTCCTCGCGGTCCAGGGACTTGATCCGGCCGATGTCGCCGTTGAACACGTCCTTGTCGTAGTTGTTGACGATTTGCATCACCTTGTCGCCGACGCGGAAGGACCAGCCGAAGCGCTCGATCGCCTCGCCGTGCGGATTCAGCGCGGCCTGCAGGGTCGCGTTCAGCGCCCGCGCGCCGAGGCCGCCGCGCTGCATGGGCGTCAGCAGTTGGATGTCGTCGAGCGGCTTGAAGCCGAAGCGGCGCGGGATGCTCTCGCGGATCAGCTTGAGCACGCGTTCGGCCGCCTGCTCGGGCTCATCGGCCTCGACGAAATAGAAGTCCGACGGTTTCGCGGCGCCGGTTGCGCCGGCCGCCGGCTTCTCCGGAAATTCCGGCAGCAGGCCCTGGTTGACACGGTGCGCGTTGGTGATGATCGCGCTCTCCGCGGCCTGCCGGAAGACTTCCGTCAGCCGCACGACCGGAATCACGCCGGACGCGATCAGGTCCGCCAGGACGCTGCCGGGGCCGACGGACGGGAGCTGATCCACGTCGCCGACGACGATCACTGCCGCGCGCGTTGGAATCGCGCGGATAAGCTGCTGCGCCAGTTGGAGGTCCACCATGCTGGCCTCGTCCACCACGAACACGTCGCCTTCCAGCGGCCGCTGCTGGTCGCGTTTGAAGCCGCCCTTGGCGGGATCGTATTCCAGCAGCCGGTGAATCGTCTTGGCCTCGACGCCGGTGACTTCGCTCATGCGCTTGGCGGCGCGGCCGGTCGGCGCGCAGAGCACGACGCGCATCTTCTTGACGCGGTAGATGCGCAGGATCGAATGCACCAGCGTGGTCTTGCCGACGCCGGGGCCGCCGGTGATCACCATGACCTTGGATCGCAGGGCGGTGCGGATCGCCTCGCGCTGCGCCGGCGCGAGCTGCAGTTTGGCCTGGCCCTCGACCCACGCGATCGCTTTCTCCACCTGCTCGATCAGGCACGGATGCGGGCCGCGCAGCAGCCGCGCGAGCGACGCGGCCAACGCACACTCGGCGTAGTGCAGCGCGGCCAGATAGATCAGATCGCGCCCCTCGGCGTCGCGCTCCTGCACCACCGCGCCGGCCTTGACCTCGTCGGTGATGGCGGCGTCCACAAGCGGGAGGTCCACGTCGAGAATCCGCGCGGCTTCGGTGGCCAACGCCTCGCGCGGAAAAGCGCAGTGGCCGTCGCCGGTGAGCTCCTGCAGCGTGAACTCGACGCCGGCGCGCGCCCGCAGCGGCGAATCCCGGGCGACACCCATCTTCGCGGCGATCTCGTCGGCGGTTTTGAAGCCGATGCCCCAGATGTCGCGCGCCAGGATGTAGGGATTGCGCCGGATGCGCTCGATCGCCTGCTGGCCGTAGGCCTTGTAGATGCGGAAGGCGCGGCTGGTGGTGACGCCGTGGCTGAACAGGAACGCCATGATCTCGCGGATGACGCGCTGCTGCTGCCACGCCTCCTTGATCGCGTGCCGCCGCTGCGGGCCGATGCCCTCGACCTCCTGCAGGCGGGCGGAGCTGTGTTCGATGATGTCGAACACGTCCTTGCCGAACTTCGCCACGAGTTTCCGGGCATACACCGGCCCGATGTTCTTGATCAGGCCGGAACCGAGGTATTTCTCGATGCCTTCGAGCGAGTCGGGATGCGTCAGGCGGATGTTCTCGGCCTTGAACTGCCGGCCGTGGTCCGCGTCGGTGACCCAGCGCCCGTCGGCATCGAGCCATTCGCCCGCGTTGACCTGCGGCGTCGTGCCGACCAGCGCCGCCGGCTCGCGCCAGCCCTTGATCTTGACGCGCAGTACGGCAAAGCCCGTTTCCGCGCTGTGGAACGTGACGTGCTCCACTGTGCCGGAGAGATGCTCCAGCGGGCCGCCGTTGTGGGGGGACGCAG
>JAPLSZ010000225.1:12722-13161 GCA_026398385.1 Kiritimatiellota bacterium
CATGCGGGCATTCTAGGCGGCCGGGCGCATTATTCCAAGGACGGGAAACTTTGATTTTCTTCGCTTCCGATTTAACATTCTTGAGCGGATCCTGCACGATACACGGCATCCTGGCGCTGCACCATTATTTCTACGGCGACTTCAAACACGGTCGCTTCCTTCCCCTTAGATCATTTCTTTTGAGATCAGGCCGGCAGAATATCGTTTTTGATACGGCGGGCAAAGGGGATTCCGCTTTGGGAGCGCTGGTGCAATCGAAGCGGATCGTTGACCCTTTATCGGCATGTCGGTAATCTGCTTGCGGTTAATGAATTTGTCACGTGTAGAGAAGTCGAAAGGTGGCTGGCCCGGGTGCGATCAATGAGAAGGATAACACTCAGCGAATCCATTATGTCAGTGATTATGGTCGCTGCTCTGGCGTTTTGCGCTGGTCTATTTT
>JAPLSZ010000171.1 GCA_026398385.1 Kiritimatiellota bacterium
GCTGGCGAGGATGAAATAGAAGCCGGGCTTGAGGCCCTTGGGCGCCGGCAGGGTTTCGGTGCGCTCGCGGTAGTCGGCCGTGGGCGGCAACGCGGCGTTCCACGCGAGATCCGGCTCGCGGGCGAGCACCTTCTTGCGCATTTTGTCATCCAGGTTCAATCCGCCCCAGCGTTGGGTGCGCAGGAAGGCATCGAAGTCCTCGGACACGGCACGGAAGAACACCCTGGTCACGTTGCGGTAGGTCACCTGGATCGCCGGCAGCGGCTCGGTCCAGGAACGTTCCGTGGCGATGGCGGCGGACGGGGCCTCGATCTGCTGGATCAGATTGAAGCACAGCGCCGCGCCAGGGGTGTCCGGGAAGGCGTTCAAGCCGCGCCGGGCCAGGCGGCGGGCCTCGACGGATTCCCCCTCCTCGTGGAGCCGGGCCGCCCAGGCCGCCAGGGCGCGGGCGGAAATCGGGTACTCGGCCTGCGCGTCCACGAACCGCTGGAGCGCCGCCTTGTAGCGGTCGTTCTTGTCCTCGCCCACCGCTTTATTGTGGCCGAACGTCAGCCGGGCGAGATCGGCCTCGGCGAAGGCGGTCGGGTCGGCGTCGGCCCGGTGAAACTCCAGCAGTCGGCCGTAGAGATCCAGCGCCTTGACGATGGGCGAGTCGGGAAACTCCTTCACGGCGAAAGTGCGCCACCAGGCCAGATACTGTTTCGCGTCGTCGAAGATCGGGCCAGCGGCGGACAGATCGTACTTGTCCTCGGCCTCGACCGCGCCCTGCTCGCCGGTGGTGTAGAACTGCAGTGCGTCATAGGCAAGGAAATCGAACATCGTCGGGCGGCAAGCGTCGGGCAGGCTGCCCTTGACCAGCAGGTCGTCATAGGCGGCGACGGGGGTGGCCTTGATGGTTTTCTCGTCGGCCAGCGCGGCGGTGAAATGCTTGTCAATCTCGGCGAGGATGCGGGGCAGGTCCCAGGTTTGCAAATCGGGGCCGGGCGCCGCGGCGGTCTGGGTGCGCTGCAGGAAGCGCCAGCGGTTTTGTTGGAAATAGTGCCAGTACCAGTTGGCCAGGATCGCTTCGAGGACCGGCTTCATCGCCGCCGGCTGCCTGGCCAACTCGGCCTGGAGCCGGAAGATTTTCTCCTCCGGCTTGTTGCCCTGGATATTGCCTTCGAGGGCGATCTTCCGGCCGAGGGCCTTGCTGGCTTCGCCGTAGGCTTTATCCCGCAAGGCGCCGGCCAGAATCGGTTCCAGTTGCTCGATGGCGGTCTTGGGCAACCCCTTCCCGACGGCGTCCTCCACCTTCCGCCATTGTTCCGTGCGCGGTCCGCCCAGCGCCGCCGCGGCGGCCCACCACGCCATCACCCCGAACACCGCCATGCTTTTGCTCATCGCCCACCCCCTGCCGGCTTGGTTCGTCCGGCCCTGCTTTTCTTGACTGACAGTAGACAGAATTCAGGAGTCAGAATTAAGAATCTGGATTCTGTCTTCTGACTACTGACTCCTTGCGTAACAATCTTCTTCCTTCGTAATACGCCGCTCGCCGCCATGATCTTCGGCCTGCGATCTTGATGCGAGTTTTGCACATTGACCGGTCCCACAGCCCGGCGCAGCCGCAATCATAGCAAAATGATTCTGCTGTCAATGATTCTGTCGTAAAATTGCACGGAGATGAATACGGATCGAGAAGCACGCCAGAGGCGGAGTTCTTCCACAGATTTTCACCGATTGCACAGATTTCAGAACTCCGAAAGCTTTCCGCCGACATGAAATCTGTGTAAATCTCATAAATCTGTGGATTAAACTTCTGGATTTTCCCGGCGGCTCTGCTTATCCGCAGCCAAACGAACCACTTACGAAATTATCTAAGCTAAAACTCATCGCTTTCTCAGCGGCACAGACAGCGCCAAGCCAGCCTGCGCCGCAGCGGACGTTACTCCGGTCGTCGGTCGGTACATTTGGTGTTCAGCGGGGACGGCCCGCACTGCTGGAAGAGCAGTTTCCCGCCCTCGTCAAAGATGCTGGCGATCAATCCGTAGTGATAGTAGTACCCCGCACTGACGCCTTGGCCGTCCACGATGTAGCTCTGGCCGCGCGCGATCTTCGGCAGAATTATGGGTTCCGTCTTTTCCAGGTACACGTTCGTCGTGCGCGTGCCGAACCGGCTGAAATACTCCAGCACCAGCGTGCTGCCGGCCGGGATGTCACGATTCTTGGCCGCCACAGTGATCCGGGGCGCGCCTGCCCACGCCGATTTGTCCGTGACCAGGCTGATGCGCACGTCATAGAAAAATTGCGCCGCGCGGCGATCCGCGGACGGGAAATCCATGCGCCACGGCTGCAGATTCTTCAGCGGCGGCTCTTTGCCCGGCGGATAGAACTTGTAGGCCCCCACTTCCACGATGGTGGCCGCCGGACCAACCGGCGCGGTTGGATCGGTCACGGCCGGCGCGCCGCCGGCGGGCGGTTCGGGTTTGGTCTTTTGGACCAGCTCCAGGGCTTGGTGAGTCATTTTATTGTTCAATAGCCGCTCTTTGGACGCCTTCACAGCCTCCACCCCGTTGGTATCGTTCCTGGCCGCCAGGTTTTTTTGCAGCTGCGCCAGGCACTGTAGATACCGCTCGCTCGCCGCGACCCACCGCTGCGCCTGTTCCCGCGGCCAGGCGTCCGTTTGTGCGAGCCAGGTTTCCTGCAGTTTACGCAACGCCGGCAGCTCGGCGGCCAAAGCGCTGTCGGGGATCGTGCCGGACTGCTCAAACCGCTCCTTTTCCCCGTGCACTACTAGCACGGCGGACAATTTACTGCCTGCGGCCTGCAACGACTCCTCCAGCGCGGCCAGCCCGGCGAGGTAGCGTTGCTTGAGAATCTTGGCGGAGTCCCGGTCCTGAATCTGCAAATCGGTGAAGATGGCCTCGTATTGTTTTTTTAATTCGTCCAGTCCGGGGCCGCTGGCGGCCGGGGCCGGCGCGCCCTGTCCGCCGGCGACACGCAGCGCCAGTACACAGGCCGCCAAAATAAGCGCAGATCCTTTCATGGCTTTGATGCTAACCCATCCAGCGGCTCCCGTCACTCCCGGATGTCGCAGATCTGCCGGACCTCCCGCGCCGTTAGCGAGCGGCCGAAGATCATCACTTCGTCCACCGTCCCGTGGACGGTGAACTGGTTGCCCCAGTCCACGCCGAACAACTTGCCCCCGCCCAGGTGTACCGGCGCTTTGTCGGAACGGAGCTTGCCAGCGTAGGGCTCCGACTTCTCCAACTGCCCATTCACATAGAGCTTCACTGTGGCGCCGTCGTCAGTGGCGTTCCCACCAGCCGCGAGCCGTCCGCCAGTTCCAGCGTGGCCTGCACCACCAGCCTCTGGTCCGCCGTCTCCCCGCCCCACGCCCGCCCGCCCGCCGCCGCTAGACCGGATTATTCATGAACGCTACGCATTCATTCATAATCCGCCTGATGGGCGGCCTGATGGCCGCCCGTCAGGCTTCGACGCGGTGCTTCGCACCTTGCTCAGGACTAACCCTGAGCGCAGGCCCGGTTTGGCGGGCCGGAGTCGAAGCCCGCAGGGCGGCTTGTTCATGCTTCATGAATAAGCCGGGCTAGCATCCATCCACACAACAACAATATTATTGCTTTCATCGGATTTCCTTTTCCGCCCCCCACGGGACAACCCTAGCTCTTTCCCGCGGCCAATAGAACGGGAATTGCCAGTCGCGTTGTCACAAACCGGTAAAATGATTGTAAAAGATTTGTTGCCGCGGCCCAAGCCGCCCCGCAACCTGACATGGACCGGGTTCGTGCTGGTGGTCCTTCATCCTCCTGCTGGCCGCCACGCTGACAACGGCACGGCTTTGAACCGGGGCGGCTACGACCCCGGCGTTGGGCCTGTCCCGCAGGAACCAGTACTGATCAGAAATCGCTTTTCGGTCGGGACCGGAACGGGCGTGATCTCCACCCCGCGATGAACGACTATAGGTGTGTCCCTTTCGTCTCCGACCCCTGCGGCAGCGGCCCGGTCATGCCACGGTCTATCGGCCGAAGAAGTCCTTGACCACCTGCTCCCAGCGGGGTTCGTCCAGCCGCTCCATCGCGCCCCGGCATAACGCCTCGTCCGATGCGCCGCTCGTGGCGTTAGCCTTCATGAACGTAACGAAACGCGCGATGTCGTCCTGGTACAGGTCCACGGCGGCCTTTCCGATCTTGAGCGTCGGGAGCTCGACATCGAGACGATCCCCGTCGATAACGCAAACCCACTGGTCGCGGTAGGGCGTGACATCCAGTCGCTCCCGCTCCTGACCGAGCGCCTGATTCACCTTCACCACTTGACCGCTCAGCGGGGCATGAAACTGGGCCCTTCGGCCGTTCTGGCGAATCGTAAACAGGGGCTGGCCGGCCCGGACCGTCATCCCCGCATTCGGAAATTCTATGGCGTCGACGCGCCCAAGGAGCTTCTTTGCAAAGTCATCCAGGCCGACTCTGGTCGAGCCGTCCTGCGACACGCTCGCCCAGCAGTGTCCCTGGGAAATGAATACACCGCCCGGTATGGAGAACTCTCCCGCACGCACGGCGCCTGTCTCCGTCACATGCGTGATGTGTATCTGCGGTTTCAACTGCTTCTCGATCCGGTCCTGTCGCTTGATCAACGCCTTCTTCACAAAGGTCCGCAATTCCTCGTCAGTGAAGGGCTTCTGCACGTAATCCATGGCGCCGGACTTCATGCATTCCACCGCCGTCTCGACCGTCGCGTAGCCCGTGATGATGACGATATCGGTGTCCGGACGCATATGCTTGGCCAACTTGACCACCTCCACGCCATCCATCGCCGGCATGCGCAGATCGGTAAAAAGGAAATCGTAGTTGTGCGTCTGGATCAGCCCCAGCGCCTCCTGCCCGGTCTGTACCGTGTCGACCGAATAGCCGTCCAGCACGAGGATCTTGCGAAAGCTGTCCAGGATAACGTCCTCGTCATCGACGCAGACGATACGCGCCACCGGATTCTTGACTTCGACCCGCTTCAGCGTCCTGGCCTCGCGGGTGAAGTCCAGTTTCAGACTGACGGACAGCGCTTCTTCCCGTTCACGGAGTTGCGCCCGTTTGTTCAGAGTCTGAAGGATGGTCCTGATCGCAAGGTCGACGACAACGCAGATGATGACAAACAGCAACAGCAATCCGATTACCATGGCGGTTCTCCTTATTCGGGCACTCTCGAATCGCCGGTCGCACGGTGCACAATCCTATGCCGGCAACAATCAGAAGGCAGCAGCCCCCCATACTACCGCACGAAGGGTAGTTAATCGCCGCCCCGGTGAGCAACAGAAAAAAAGGGCATAGAAAAAGCCGGATTTCATCGGAAGTCACCCCTCCCGGGGGATGCCTCCCCGGCTTGGAGCCAGCGAAGGTTGTATTTGAGGTCGGACGGCAGGATCCGGTACAGCCATCCGTCGGCGTAAGGGCCGCTCGCGAGGATGTCCGGGTGCGCGATCACCCGGGCGTTAGCATCGAGCACCCGCCCGCTCAACGGACACATCACGCTGTGCACCAAGGCGTTCGTGGACGAGATCGCCGCGCAACTGTTGCCCTGGACCAGTTCGCTTCCCGCAGACGACAAATCCACGCGCTGCACGCCGTCGATCGTCCTGACGAACACATCACTCACCCCGATCAAAGCGGTTCCTGCGGGTTCGATCGCCGCCCAACTCACAGGCCCAAGGCGGTAGTGCGGCGTGGGGCCGTTCGTGCGCGGCGACGGCGCGCCAGCGGCGGGGGCCTCTTCCTCCACGAGCCGGCCGTAGTTGAGCCCGCGCTGCACAACAGCCAGCAGTTCGTCCACCGTGAAGGGCTTGGCGATGAAATCGATCGCCCCACACAGGAGGGAGTGCACGGCGTTTTCGACCGTGGCGTAGCCGGTGATCATAATCACAGGCGTGCGGCTGCTCCGGCGGGCCGCTTCCGCGAGGTACTGGAACCCGTCGAGCGTCTGCATCATGACGTCGCAGAGGACGAGGCGATAGGCGTATCGGTCAAGCTGCTCCAGTCCGGCCGCGCCGTTGTCCGCCGTATCGACGGACAGCCCCTGGAATCCGCAGATCCTTGCCACGCCCTCTACTACGACGGCTTCGTCATCGATCACCAGAATGTCGCGTTTTGCCTTCACGGTTTGACGGGGATCCGGACGATGAACGTGGTGCCAACGCCGACGGCGCTTTCCACCTCGATCATCCCGTTATGGTTGTCAACGATCCCCCAGATCACCGCCAGTCCGAGGCCGGTGCCCTTGGGGCCTTTGGTGGAGTAGAACGGCTCATAGATCTTGGCCAGGGCCTCCTCCGGTATACCGCACCCTGTGTCGCGGACCCTGATCTCCACGAATTCCTTGTTCCCGGACGCGTCGACCTCGCTCCATTGCTGCCATCCGCAGCCGGCCCGGGAGCAGCCTTTCACGATGCCGCCCGAGGGGATGTCGAACGCATAGATCCCCGACTGGCACAGGGGACAGGTTTCCTTCTCGACCATCAGGGAGACCGAGCACTCGGGACAGACGAGCTGCACCGTCTTCCCTTCTTCGAACGCTACCCCCTGGCGGTGTGCGCCTTTTCCGTACATGGGATCCACGTAGACAAACCCTTCGTCCCGCCCGCAGCGCGCCTTCAGCCGGACCGACGGCTTGCCGTCGGTCCGCACCGTGTCGTCAATCAGGTTGTGCCGCTTGGGGCAGCAGGCCTGCTTGATCTGCGTCACGCCGACGGGCGAAAGGCTCAACACGGCCGAACTCACCATGATCGTCCCCCCGTGCGGCCCGATCGCGTCCGCGGCGTTCACCAGCAGGTTGATGAGAACCTGCTCGATCTGGTTCGCGTCGATCGTGGTCAACGGAAGGTCGGGATCCAGGCGCCTTTCCAATACCACCTGGTTCAACGCGAGCTGTCGCTCCACAACCGAGAGCGCCCGCTGGATGATCTCGTTGACGTCCGCCGCGCTCTTCTTGGGAACCGACTGGCGGGCAAAGTCCAGCAGGCTCTTCACGATTCCGCGGCAGCGGAGGGTCTCGCGCACGACGACCTCGAGATCCGCGTGCAGCTCCGGACGGTCCGCCGTCTGCTTGAGCATGAGGCTGCTGTAGGTGAGAACTCCGGTCAACGGGTTATTGATCTCGTGGGCCACCCCGGCGGCCAGCCGGCCGAGGGCGGCCAACTTGTCTGACTGGAAGATCTGCATCCGGGCTTCGGAGAGCTTGTTCGTCATGTGATTGAAAGAGCGGGCGAGCATCCCGAGCTCGTCTTCCCGTTGCTCGTCGATCGTGTAGCTGAGATCCCCGCTCGCGACGTGTTGGGTGGCGGCCAGGAGCTCTTTCACGGGGAGATCCACCCACCGCCGGACGACGATGCCGATGATGACGCTCAGCAGGAGCACGGCGCTTATGGCGAAAATCACGATTTCCATCTGGCCGCGCCAAAGCTCTTTATCAACCTCGGCCAGGGGCAAGACAACATCGAAGACGCCGAGGATAGTCTGCGCCTGCGGATGCGCATGGCACGCCGCCGTCCAGCACGAGGCCTGGTTGTAGATCGGTGTGATAATGCCCAGCGTGCGGGAATGTTCGCTCGGGCGCTGGAAGACGCGAGTCCGCTCCTTCATCCCCAGGCTCTTGAGCGGCGGGTCGATGAAATGACAGCGGACACAGCTCTCGGCGCTCTTGTCGACCATCTTTCCGATCTCCTTTGCATCGGAAGAGTAGATCACCTGGCCCGTCTTGTTCATGATGCGAATGCGCTCGATGCTCGGTTGGCCTCCCAGGCGTTTGATCGTTTCGTGAATGCGGGCTGGTTCGTTCAGGAGCATGTCGTATTCAGTGCTGGAGGTAACCGTCTGGCTGATCTGGCTGGCGTGGCGCTCGACCTCCACCAGGAGGCTGCGGCTGTGGGATTGGATGTTGACGTAAGCAAAGATGCTGATGGTGAGCAAGGCCGTTACGCTCACCGCCAGCGTCAGCTTGAAGCCGATGTTCCTGCGAATCATGGAGACACCCGCTGCGCCGGGGCGGGGGCCGGTTTGACCGGACAAATCTGCACGCAGGCCGGCAGGTCGCCGTTCTTCCTCTGCTCGAAGCAGAAATCGCACTTCATGATGCGAGGCTGGAGCGCCTTGTGATACTCGAACGCGGGGATCTGGAAGGGACAAGCCACCATGCAGTAGCGGCAGCCGATGCAGACCGTCGTATCCACCAGCACACCCATGCGATCGGTCGAGAGCACGTTCTCCGGACCGGTGCTTGCGTAAGCCGGAGCCACACCGGCGAGGGCGCCGATGGCCACTGAGCCCTTCAAGAAGTTGCGCCGGCTGACCGCGTTCACAATTTTCCCTTCGCCCACAGGATGCCCCAGCGATCTTCCTCCAGCGCAGTAATGTGTCCAAACACGGGTAGGTTGTCAAGTCCCCGGCCATAGGCCCAACTCCTTGCCCACCGCTGTCGCAGCGGCGTTCGCAGCGAAACAGGTTTTTATTTTTGCTCCGGTTGTTGACAGAAACTTTTTTTCGGTTAAACTACCGCCGCGATGTACGACAACTGGTGCTTTTTTTTATTTTTTGCATTCGCCATTTTTTTCTCTGTGGCGTTGCTGCTGGTCACCTGGCTGATCCGCTACAAGCGCAACGACTACGGGCAGAAGAACTTGCCGTATGAGTGCGGCGTCGACCCCATGACCCCCAATGCCCGGGAATCCTACTCCATCCGTTTCTACCTGCTCTCCCTGGTTTTCATCATTTTCGAGGTCGAAACCATCTTCCTGTTTCCCTGGGCGCTGATCTACGACCAGATCAAGCTCTTCGGGTTCATCGAAATGCTGGTGTTCCTGCTGATCCTGATCTTCGGGTACGTGTACGCCTGGCGGGTGACAGCGCTCGATTTCAGGAGGGACATTGACTGAGCCCGTCGAAAAACCCGCCTTCCTTCTGACCCAACTGGACAAGTTCATCACGTGGGCCCAGAAGAATTCGCTCTGGCCGCTGGGCTCGGGTCTGGCCTGCTGCGCCATAGAGATGATCGCCACCGGCGCCGCACACTACGACATGGCGCGCTTCGGCATGGAGGTCTTCCGGCCTTCGCCGCGGCAGGCCGACCTGTTCATCGTGGCGGGCACCGTCACCAACAAGATGGCGCCGATCATCCGCCGCCTGTGGGAGCAGATGCCCGATCCCAAA
>JAPLSZ010000210.1 GCA_026398385.1 Kiritimatiellota bacterium
CGCCGCGATCCGTCTGCCCAACCCCTGCTCAAAACGCTTGTCTATCATCCGCCCAAGCATCCCTTTGTCGAGTAGTTCGGCCATTTCACACCTGCCACAAAAATACGATTTGCGTGTATAACGAGTGCTGTCACTTGGCCGATTATGAGTAAGAAAGCAAGACCGTCAGGAAAGGCAAAACGACATGAATACAAATGGCATCAAGGTAATTCTACATGTTATTATTATCTCGGTCTTTGCCACGGCAATGGTGCGGGGCGAGGATGTGGTCAAAGAAGTTCAATATCGCGGAGAGACAGCCGCGCAGCACGACGCCCGCATGCAGTGGTGGCGGGAGGCGAAATTCGGGATGTTCATCACTTGGGGTGTTTACGCGCAGTTGGCCGGCAACTACCAGGGCAAGGAGTCGGATGGCCTGGCGGAGTGGATCATGTATATGCTGCGGATCCCCAAGGAGGAATACAAGGCGGTGGCCGCGCAGTTCAACCCGGTCAAATACAACCCTGACGAATGGGTGCGCCTGGCGAAGGAGGCCGGGATGAGATATATCGTCATCACCAGCAAGCATCACGACGGCTTTGCGTTGTTCGACAGCAAGGCGAGCGACTGGAACGTCGTCAAGGCCACTCCCTACGGCAAGGACCTGCTCAAGCCGCTGGCCGAGGCCTGCAGGAAGCACGGGATCCGGCTCGGCTTCTATTACTCTCAGCAAAAGGACTGGTGGCATCCGGGCGGCGGCGATTCGCAGCTCTGGGAACCCGGCGCCAGAGGCAAGTTTGATGAATACTTCAACACGATCGCCATCCCGCAGGTCAAGGAGTTGCTCGCCGGCTACGGTGACGTCGGCATCCTGTGGTTCGACATCGGAATGCCCGGCCAGGAGGCGCTGGCCGAGCGCATGGCGACCGTGGTCCGCGACGCCGGATCGAGTGCCCTGATCAACAGCCGCCTGCTGGTGGGCGGCAAGCACACCCCCGGGCTCAGGGGTGAAAAGCTGGATGAACTGCGCAAGATCGGCATCGACTACCTCTCCTATCCCGACAAGATGATCCCACGCACCCCAGACCAGTGGCCCGATTGGGAGACCTGCATGACCATGAACGAGAACTGGGGCTACCGCGCGTCCGACCACAAATGGAAGTCGACCGGCCGCCTCGTCCAGATGTTGATCGAAATTGTCAGCAAGGGCGGCACCCTCCTGCTCAACGTCGGTCCGAAGGGCGACGGGTCATTTCCCGACGAGGCCGTCGAGCGCCTCAAGGGCATGGGGGAGTGGATGAAGGTCAACGGCGAGGCGATCCACGGTGTCGAGAAAAGCCCGTTCGCCACGCTGCCCTTCGGCGAACGAATCGGCCGCTGCGCGTGGAAGCCGGCCGCCGCCGGCAAGCCCGCCACGATCTACCTCTACCTCTACGGCATGCCCGAGAAGGGCCTGATCACCCTGCCCGTCAACAACCCGATCACCAAGGCATACTTCCTGGCAAAGTCCGACACGACCCTGAAGGTCGAGGGCAAGACGATCACCGTCCCCGGCCCCTTGCCCGACCCGCTCGCCACCGTGGTGGCGGTGGAGATCGCGGGCGAGCTTGAGGTGATCAAGGAAACCACCTCCGCCAAATGAACAAGATGAAGCTGGCATCCACACATCGTCCCCACCTCACCACGAAACGAACGATTCTATGTCTTCTGCCTGGTCTGTTAGGTTGGACGCTACCCGGTCCCGGCCATGCCGCGGCTGCGGAGCAAGCCAAGCCGAACATCATCCTGATCCTGGCCGACGACCTCGGCTATGAAACCATCGGCACCAACGGTGGAACGTCGTACCGCACGCCGCGGATCGACAAACTCGCAAGTGAGGGATTGCGCTTCGAGCATTGTTACGCGCAGCCGCTCTGCACACCGAGCCGCGTGCAACTCATGACCGGCCGCTACAACAGCCGCAACTATATCGATTTCGGCTATCTCGACGTCAAGGCCACGACCTTCGCGCAACTGCTGAAGAAAGCGGGCTACGCCACGTGCATCACCGGCAAGTGGCAACTTAACGGCAACGACAAGAAGCCGGCCGTGCCGGCGGCGACGCGGCCGAAGCATTTCGGTTTCGACGAGTGGTGCCTGTGGCAAATGGACGAACCGGGCCGGGTTGCGGGAGTGGGCGACACTCGTTATGCCAACCCTGCATTCAGCATCAACGGCAAGGATTCGGGCATCATGGAAGGGAAATACGGCCCGGACGTGTGCTCGGATTTCGCGCTCGATTTCATTGAGCGCAACAAGGATCGCCCGTTTTTGCTCTATTATCCGATCCTCCTGCCGCACGCACCGATCTGGCCCACCCCGGCGTCCGCCGAGTGGAAAGATCCCGCCAAGCGCAGACCGGGTGATTCCAAAAAGGGACAAACCAAATACTACGGCGATACGATTTCCTATCTGGACGGCCTCGTCGGCCGCGTCATCGACAAGGTGGACGAACTGAAACTGGGCGATCGCACGCTGATTATATTTACCGGCGACAACGGCACGGACAAGGCGATCGCCTCGATGTGCAACGGCCGCAAGGTCAAGGGGGGGAAAGCCACACTAACAGACGCCGGCACGCATGTCCCGCTCATCGCCCGTTGGACCGGCCGGACGCCCGCCGGCAAAACATCTAACGATCTTGTAGACTTCACCGATTTCCTGCCGACGCTGCTTGAGGTCGCCGGTGCCCCGGTGCCGGCCGGCCTGCCGCTTGACGGCCGGAGCTTTGCCCCGCAACTGATTGGCAAATCCGGAAATCCGCGCGACTGGATTTACTGCTGGCATTTCCAATTCGGCAAGCCGGACAAGACCGGCGGCGAGTGGGCCCGCACGCAACGCTACAAGCTCTACAAGGACGGCACGTTCTACGACATCGCCAAAGACGTGTTGGAACAAAGCCCCCTCAAAGGCAATGCCCTAACACCCGAAATCGTCAAGATCCGCGACATGCTCAAGGGCGTGATCGAGAAGAACACACGCCCGGGGTTTTACAAGTAAGGAAAGCAAGAGCGGGGAGTGAGCAATCGGGTTTGTAAGACTGGATATGTAGTTAGACGAAAGGACCTGAGACAATGAAATGGGTAAACCTGCTGATCTTGCCGGTCATCTTAGGCCTGTCAGTAATCGGCTTTGACGTAGCGGATGCTGCGAACCAGGAAAAGCCGAACATCGTCTTCATCCTCGCCGACGATATTGGTCTCAGCGACATCAGTTGCTATGGCGGCGACCACACGCCGACGCCGAACATCGATTCGCTGGCGAAGGACGGCTTGCGCTTCGGCGCGTGCTATGCGGCGCCGCTGTGCGGTCCCTCGCGCTGCCAACTGCTGACGGGTCGCTACCCGTTCCGCACCGGTCGGACCGGAAACCACTCGAAAGGTCCCGAGCCCGGCACCGAGATCATGATTCCCGCAATGATGAAGCAGGCAGGCTATGCCACCGCCTGCGTCGGCAAGTGGGGGCAGGTCGGCGGCAAAGCCTCGCAATGGGGATTCGACGAGTCGCTGATCGGCGGCGGCAATTACTGGAAGAGCGGCAAGCAGGGGAACAGCGGGTATCTGCCCGACGCCATGCACAAGTTCATCGTGGACTTCATCACCCGCCATCGCGACAAACCGTTCCTTCTCTATTACCCGATGGTGCACGTGCACGGTCCCATCGGGCCGACGCCGGACAGCAAGCCCGACAGTGTCGCAAAAATCGGCTCCGCCGAGTTCTATGCTGACAACATCCGTTACATGGACAAACTCGTCGGCCAACTCGTGACCGAACTGGACCGTCTGAAACTGCGCGACAAGACGCTGATCGTTTTTGCCGGCGACAACGGCTCCGATTCCCAGGCCAAGGATACGCCGTCCACCCTGCGTGGCCGCAAGATTAGCGGCAGGAAGGGGACCCTGTTGGAAGGCGGCAGCCGGGTGCCGCTGATCGCCAACTGGCCGGGCGTGGCGCCGAAAGGCAGGGTCAACGACGACCTGGTTGATTTCTCCGACATGTTCGCGACGTTTGCCGAACTCGCGGGCGCGAAGTTGCCGGAGGGCGTGAAGCTCGACAGCCGCAGCTTCGCGCCGCAGCTCAAGGGCGAAGTGGGAACGCCGCGCGAGTGGGTGTTCGTGCAGTTGGGCAAGGACTGGTACGCCCGCGACGCACGCTACAAACTCACCCATGACGGCCAGCTCTTCGATCTCAAGGACGCGCCGTTCGTCGAGACCCCGGTTAAGGCCGGCGACGGGGATGCCGGCGCGAGCGACAGCCGCAAGCGTCTGCAGGCCGTGCTCGACGAACTCAAACCCGTAGGAGGGGCCAGTTGAACAGCCTCGGCAAACAGATGACACCCAAGGCGGGCTTCGCCCTCAACCCAAGCTTTGTCGCGAGCTTTGTTCTTACCTTTGTCGAACGACGAAGCTCGCGACAAAGATCTGGCGCATATGCTTCAGATGTTGCGAAATGAAAGAAATGCTTTGTGCTTATGGAGTTGGCTGGGGCCAATTCCTGCACGGTTCCGCAGATGGCGGGCTGGGCTGTGAGAAAAAGGACGCCGTGAACGGTTACAAGAAATGAATGCGAACCGCACCACCATGAAACGAATGCTAAAAGTCCTCTTGCCTGCCGCGATATGCGGTCTTGGGAGTCTTTGTGTCTTTGTCCTGCTTGGACTGCCCCTTGCTCTCCGCGCGGCGGAAACGCCGCTTGAAGGCCCGCTTGAACCATTCCTTGGAGAGCCTCGCATGGAAATGCAGTCGCTGTTCCAAGGCGAGCGTTTTCCCAACGTGGTGGTCGCCACGGACGGCACGGTGCTGGCGACGTGGGGCGCCAAGAGCGTGCGGGTCCGCCGCAGCGAGGACGGCGGCAAGACGTGGGGCCCGCCCGTCACGATCGCCGAGCCGGGCTTCCACGGCGGCGGGGTGATCGTGGACGAGACCAGCGGTGACATCCTCGTTTTCGTCCATGACAAGCACCCGCCCGCGCCCACGCACCTCTGGCGGAGCAAGGACCACGGTAAGACGTGGAAGGAGGAAAACCTGAAGATCGCCGAAGACGTCAACGGCAACATTCCCCAAATGCACATGGCCGAGCACGGCATCACGCTGCGCCACGGCGAACACAAGGGACGCCTGCTTCGGCCGGCCCGCGTGTACGGCAAGAACAATGAGTACAACACCGCCATTTTCAGCGATGACGGCGGCAAGACCTGGCAACCCAGCAAACCCTTCCCCATGAAGGGCACGGGCGAAGGCGCCGTCGCCGAGTTGAGCAACGGCCACATTTACTACTCCTCCCGCCAGCACCGGTTCGAGAAGGTCGCCGATTTCACGCACCGCCGCGCCTTCGCATGGAGCCGCGACGGCGGCGAGACGTGGCAGGAGGCGGGCCATGACAGCGTGCTGCCGGACGGCCCGCGCTACCGCGGCGACCAGCGCCGCGGCGCAAACTTCAACGGCCACTTCGGAATGATGTGCGGCCTGACGTGCCTGCCCGTCGAGGACCGCGACATCCTGATCTACAGCAACGCCGACACGCCGGACCACGAGCGGAAGCGCATGACCGTGTGGGCCAGCTTCGACGGCGGCAGGTCGTGGCCGGTCAAGCGGCTCGTGCATGAGGGCGCCGGCGCCTACTCGTCGCTGACCGCCGGCCGGCCCGGCACGTCCAGCGCCGGATGGATCTTTCTCCAGTTTGAGAGCGGCGGCGTTGCCCGTATGGCCCGCTTCAACCTCGCCTGGCTGCTCGGCGGCGAGAAGACCGGCAACGGGGAGGCGCCTCAATGGGTCAAGGCCGCCCCGACGGCTGCCGCCGCCGATAAACCAAGCGCCGACGCAGCGCCCGCCAAAGCGGGCCAGCGACCCGTGGCGGCGGTGGAAACCGCGGGCGACCCCGAGGTCATCAAGAAGGGGAACCAGCAGGAAAAGGAGCGCAAAAAATGAAATCATCCGCAACATGGATCACGACACTCGCCGTTCTTGCGGCGCTGGGGCTCAGCGCGGCCGCGCAGAACTCCGCCCCCGGGGTCAAGCCGAACTTCGTGGTTTTCCTTGCCGATGACCTTGGTTGGGGCGATCTGGCCTGCTACGGGCACCCGGCGATCAGGACGCCCAACCTCGACCGCTTCGCGGCGCAGGGGATGCGTTTCACGCAGTGCTACGCCGCCAGTGGCGTGTGTTCGCCGTCGCGCTCGGCGATCCTGACGGGGCGCACGCCGTATCGCAATGGCGTGACCAATTGGATCCCGGATGGCAACGCGCTCCACTTGCGGCGCAGTGAAATCACCATCGCCACCCTCCTCCGGCAACACGGCTACGCCACCTGCCACGTCGGCAAATGGCACCTGAATGGCAAGTTCAACTCGCCCGCCCAGCCGCAGCCCAATGACCACGGGTTCGACTACTGGCTGGCCACCCAGAACAACGCCGCGCCGAGCCACAAGGACCCGTCCAATTTCGTCCGCAACGGGACACCGGCCGGGAAACTCGAAGGCTATTCGGCGGTGCTGGTCGCGGAGGAGGCGGCGGACTGGCTGAAGAACAAGCGCGGGAAGGAACAACCGTTCTACCTGCAGGTCTGGACCCATGAGCCTCATTTGCCGATCGAGAGCGATCCGGAGTTCCAGTCGCTGTACCAGACCGAAGACGAAGGGTTGAAGCAACACCACGGAGACGTGACGCAGCTCGACCATGCCTTCGGCGTCGTGATGAAGGCCCTGGAGGAGTTGAAGCTGGCGGAGAACACGTTCGTCATCTTCACCTCCGACAACGGCCCGGAAGGCCGGCCGAACAAGGACGGGCAACTGACGCAACGCACGCGCGGCTCGACCGGCGGCTTGCGCGGCCGCAAACGCGACATGTATGAGGGCGGCATCCGCGTGCCCGGCATCGTCCGCTGGCCCGGCCGGGTCAAGCCGGGAACGGTCAGCGAGGTCCCGGTCGTCGGCTCGGACATCTTTACCACCATCGGCGCCATGGCCGGAGTGAAACTGCCAGCCGACCGGACGATTGACGGCGCGAATCTGCTGCCGGTGTTCGAGGGGCAATCCTTGCAGCGGGCCATCCCGCTGTATTGGCGCTGCGTGCTTGCCCAGGGCCCGGAAATGGCCCTGCGCGACGGCGATTGGAAGATCCTGGCCGACGCCAAGCTGACCAAGTTCGAACTCTACAACATCAAGGCGGACTGGCAGGAGAAGGACAATCTCGCGGCCGGCCAGCCGGCCAGGCTGGAGGAACTGAAACGCGAACTCGTCGAGGTGGTCGCCGGCATTCGGAAAGAGACCGCCGGCCGGGAAGGGGAGCCGGACGAATCGCAACCCGCAAAGAAGAGAGGCAGGTCCCCATGAAACACCTCACCTGCAAAATCCTCCTCGTCGCCTGCATGCTCGGCGCTTCCGTCCCCCGGCTGGCCGCGGAACCGGCCAACCCCGACCCTTACGCCAACGAAACGCCCGCGCAGCGCGACGCCCGCATGCAGTGGTGGCGCGAGGCCCGGTTCGGGATGTTCATTCACTGGGGGCTTTACGCGATTCCCGCCGGCGAATGGAACGGCCAGCGGGCGAAAGGATACGCCGAGTGGATCATGAGCAAGGCGAGGATCCCGAAGGAGGAATACGGGAAACTCCAGGCCCAGTTCAACCCGACCCGGTATGATCCCGCCGCGTGGGTCGCCCTCGCCAAGAGCGCGGGCATGAAGTATATCGTCATCACCAGCAAGCACCACGACGGGTTCTGCCTCTTCGAGTCCGAGCACACCGACTACGACATGAGCGGAACCGCCTATCGGCGCGATCTGCTCAAGCCGCTCGCCGACGAGTGCCACCGCCAGGGGATCAAGATCTGCTGGTACCACTCGATCATGGACTGGCACCACCCGCTCGCAGGCGGCAAGAACTTCCCCGATTACGTCAAACACATGAAGAGCCAGTGCCGCGAGCTGCTCACCAACTACGGCGACATCGGGGTGATGTGGTTCGACGGCGAGTGGATCAAGGATTGGACCGCCCCGCAGGGCGTCGAACTGGAGAAATTCCTCCGCGGCATCCAGCCCAACCTGATCGTCAACAACCGCGTCGGCAAGCGGGGACGCTCACCCGGCGACTTCGGCACTCCCGAGCAGAGGATCCCCGCCACCGGCCTGGGGGACAGCGACTGGGAAACCTGCATGACCATCAACGGCTCCTGGGGCTACAGCAAGTTCGATAACGGCTGGAAATCCGTCGAGAGCCTCATCCGCAACCTGATCGACATCGCCAGCAAGGGCGGAAACTTCCTCCTCAACGTCGGCCCCACCGCCGAAGGCGAGATCCCGCAGCCGTCCGTCGAGCGCCTCCAGGAGATGGGCAAGTGGCTCAAGGTCAACGGCGAGGCGATCTATGGCACCAAAGCCAGCCCGTTCGCGAAGTTGCCCTTCGACGGCCGTTGCACCCTCCTTCGCCAAGGCTTCGGAGGGCAGGCCCTCCTGCGCCCAGGCGCCGGCGGGCAGGCCGCGCAAACAGCGAAGCTGTTCCTGCATGTCTTCCGCCGGCCTGCCGACGGCAAGATTACGTTGCCCATGTCGAACACCATCACCAAAGCCTATCTGCTGGCGACGCCCGACACGTCCCTGAAGGTGGATGACAAAACCATCGTGTTGCCCGACTCGCTGCCCGACCCGATCGCCACGGTCGTGGCGGTGGAAATCGCGGGCGCGCTCGAGGTGGTCAAGGAATCAACCCCGGCTACAGGAGCAAAATGAGACAGCAGCCGCACTTAGTCCCCACACTTGATCGGTTACGCTTAGTCGAACTGCTTAGTCGATCTTCTCTGTCACGCCGATCAAGTGGGTGGACTAAGTGTAACCGACTAAGTGTAATGAGAACAACGAACCATAGGAGAGTACATTTATGAAATTGTCACGACGGAAAATGTTGATGCTGATGGGCTCCGGGATCTGCGCGGCCGGCCTGCCGCGGCTTGGACTGGGCGCCGAAAGCGGGAAGCGAATTGGAATCGCGCTCCAGCTCTACAGCGCGCGGAACCAAGCCGGCCAGGATTGCGACAAGGTTCTGGCCGAGGTCGCCAAGATGGGCTATGAGGCCGTCGAGTTCGCCGGCTACTACAAGTACCGCGATGATCCGGCCGGTCTCAGGAAAATACTCGACGCCCATGGCCTCAAGGTGGCGGGCACGCACGTCGGAGCCCGCGCGTTGTCGGACCCGAAGGCGATCGCGTTTCTCAAAACCATAGGCTGCAAGTACCTGATGGTGCCCGGCGACCCGCGGTTCACCAATCCGGAAAAGAGCAAGGAATTCGCCGACCTCATGAACCAGGCGGCGGAGAGCTTGAAGGCGCACGGCCTGTGCTGCGGCTATCACAATCACCCCACCGAATTCCAGAAGGCCAACGACGGCGACAAGACCTGGTGGGACCTTTTCGCCGAGCGGACGACGAAAGACGTGGTGCTCCAGATGGACGTCGGCTGGGTGACGCACGCGGGACGCGACCCCGTCCAATACCTCAGGAAATATCCGGGCCGGACCCGGACCGTGCATTTCAAGCCGGCCGTCGTTGGGAGCGACAAGAGCAGGAAGCCGATCATCGGGGAAGACTCCGTGCCCTGGAAAGAAGTCATCGCCGCCTGTCGTGAGGTTGGCGGCACGGAATGGTTCATCGTCGAACAGGAGAACTACCTGCCCGGCAAGACGCCGCTCGAATGCTCGGCGCTTTCGTTGAAGGGCTTGAAAGGCCTTCTGGGAGAGGAGCGCTGATGTGAGCATGCACCGGCGTGATTTTATCAAGACGGCCGGTCTCGGCGCGGCGGCGCTGCTGGTGGCGCGGGGCTACGCCGGCGCCGAGCGTCCGGCCCTCCGGATGGGGCGCATCCTTCCGTCCGGCCAGAAACTCAATATAGCCTGTATTGGCTGCGGGGGGCAGGGCGGACAGGATGTCTATGGGTTCGGACGCGAAAACATCGTTGCGCTGTGCGATGTGGACACCGAGCGCGCGGCCGGCGCGTTGAAAAGCCATCCGAATGCCAAAAAATACAAGGATTACCGGAAGATGCTCAAGGAAATGGACGAGCAGATCGACGCGGTGACGGTCAGCACGCCCGACCACACGCATTTTCCGGCCGCCATGCTGGCCATCGAGATGGGCAAGCACGTGTTCGTGCAGAAGCCGCTCGCGCACACGGTGGGGGAGGCCCGCGAACTTACGCTGGCCGCCCGGAAGCACGGCGTGGTGACCCAGATGGGCAACCAGGGGCATGCCGGCGAGGGGACGCGCCTGGTCCGGGAGTGGGTGCAGGCCGGCGTTATCGGGCCGGTCCACGAAGTGCACGCCTGGATTGGTCACCACGGCAAGGGCGCCCAGAAATTCATGGATGAGCGCCCCGCGGAGACCCCGCCGGTGCCGGAGACCCTCGACTGGAACCTGTGGCTCGGCGTGGCCCCGGAGCGGCCGTACCATCCCATCTACGTCCCGTTCAACTGGCGTGGGTGGTGGGATTTCGGATCGTGCGCGCTGGGCGATATGGGCTGTCACGTCATGGACGCGGCCTTCTGGGCGCTGGACCTCAAGTCCCCGACCAGCGTGGAAGCGGAAACCGCCGGGTGCCACGCGGAAACCGGACCGAACTGGTCAATCGTCACCTTCCAGTTCCCGGCGCGCGGCAGCCTGCCGCCGGTGAAGGTGGTGTGGTACGACGGAAAGAAGCGGCCGCCGCGCCCGAAGGAGCTTGAAGCAGAGCGCAAGTTTTCCGAGCACGGGCAGTTGCTGGTGGGCGAGCAGGGCACGATCTATGAACCGGGGGCGTACTGCCAGAGCCCCAGGCTCATCCCCGAGGCGAAGATGCAGGCGCTGCGGTCGAAACTCCCGCCCAAGACCATTCCAAGGATGAAAGGCAGTCACTACGAGGAATGGATCCGGGCCTGCAAGGGCGGTCCGAAGCCGGGATCGAACTTCGATCATTCCGGGCCGCTGACCGAAATGGTTCTGCTCGGCAACATCGCGATTCGAACCGGGAAGAAGATCGAGTGGGATGGCGAAAACCTGCGGTGCACGAACGTGCCGGAAGCGAACAAATATGTGAAGCAGCCGTACAGGGTGTTTTAGTGCATGGCGCGCCGATGAACCGCGGAGCGGTGGATCGTCTCGGCGTATAGCCATGCGAAAGACGTGCTGCCGGAAAGGTAACTGCTTGGGTAGGGAGGGTTCAGGGGTCGGGGTTCAGGTAAGAAAACATCGGGAAGCCATTCCCAGAGCCTGAAAGCCGTTGGCCTCCATCGTCCGCGCGGGAGATTCCTGAACCCTGAACCCTGGGACCTGAGTAGTTACCCGGAAAGAGGAAAAAATGATGTTCAAGAGCACCGCGATGAGAAGAAAAGTGATGCTGGGTATCCTGCCGGTCCTGGCAACGGTTCTGCTGTCCCCCACGGGCACCTACGCGAAACCGCAGACCAGCGACACGACCCGGCGGGAGAAAACGTTTACCGTCGAGAACAAGTACCTCGTCATGCCCATTCAGAACAAGGGCAAGGGAAACACGGTGATCCACCTTTCCATCGACGGCAAGGAGGTCCGCCGGTACAAGCTGCAAGCTGCGCCGTCGGCCGGGGAGACGGACTGGTACGCGTTTTTCACCATCGAAAACTACAAGGGCAAACAAGCGCGAGTGGAGGTGGAAAGAGCCACCGAGGAAGGATTCGCGCTGATCCGGCCGTCCGACACCATTCCGGGCGAAGAGAACTTCTACAAGGAGCCGCACCGCCCGCAGTTCCATTTTTCCCAGAAGGTGGGCTGGAACAACGACCCGAACGGAATGGTCTGGCACGACGGCAAATGGCACCTGTTCTTCCAGCACAACCCGACCGGGTTGGCCCATGGCAACATGACCTGGGGGCACGCCACCAGCACCGACCTCGTGCACTGGAAACAGCAGGGGGACAAGCTGTTCCCCGCGACCATGGCCGCGGGCTCCTGCTTCTCCGGCGGCGGCACGGTGGACAAAATGAACACGGCCGGGTGGGGTAAGAATGCCCTGGTGCTTTTCTTTACCGACACCAGCCGCGGCGAGGCCGTGGCCTACAGCACCGACGGCGGCGACACCTTCACGTATTACGAAGGCAACCCGGTGGTGAAGCACAAGGGGCGCGATCCCAAGGTGATCTGGTACGCCTACGATGAGGGCGACACGCCGCTCGACGACAAGGCGAAGGATCTCGGAGGGCACTGGGTGATGGTGGTGTACGACGAGCACCCGCAGCACGGGCGCAACGCCGCGTTCTACACTTCGACCAATCTCAAAGACTGGACCGAGCAGAGCCACCTGCCAGGCTACTTCGAGTGCACGGAGCTGTTTGAACTGCCGGTCGATCCGCCTTCGCCTGGCGGCTACGGCGCGACAGGTGGAAAAGCCGGGACACGTCCGGCTTCGTCCAAAGACTCCGCCGGGACGCGCTGGGTGATCTTTGCCGCCGACGCCCGCTATGCGATAGGTCGCTTCGACGGCAAGGTCTTCACGCCGGACCACAAGGACAAGTATCAGGTCCACTGGGGACCCTACTACGCGTCGCAGACGTTCGACAACGCGCCCGACGGCCGTAAGATCCAGATGGCCTGGCTGAAGATCCATGCCCCCACCGGACCGTTCAACCAGTACTTCAGCTTTCCGCATGAGCTGACGCTGCGCACCACGGCCGACGGCATCCGCATGTTCGCCAAGCCGGTCAAGGAAATCGAAACCCTGCGCGCCAAGAGCCACCGGGCCGAGGCGCAGGACTTGGTCTCGGGCAAAGCCGTGACGGTTCCGGTCGGCAGCGACTCGTTAGACGTGCGCCTTACCGTCGAAGTCGGCACCGCCAATAGGATCGTGTTGGAGTTGCCCGGCCGCTCGGTCGGCTATGATGTCAAAGGCCAGAAGCTGAATAACGCGCCGCTCGCTCCGGTGGATGGCCCCTCGACGAAGCTCGGGACGGGCAGGATCAGCATCCAGGTGCTGGCGGACCGGTGGCTGACCGAAATCATCGGCAACGACGGCCGCGTCTGCATCTCCGGCGGCGGTCCCGCAAAGATCGAGGCCGGCGCCGTCTCAGTCACCGCGCAGGGCGGCAACGCGAAGCTGCTGTCTCTGGAAGCCCACGAGTTGAAATCCATTTGGGAAAACTGAAAGAGCCATGAACCGTCTAAGAGCCTGTCTGGAGAATGGGGAGCGCCGGCATCTTGCCGGCTGTGTTTGGCATCCTGCCGAACACTCTTCCGTGAATTCACCGCCAATCTGCCTGCCGGGAAGAGAACAGTTTTCATTTTTCAGACAAGCTCTGACATACGGAACTCTCTTTGTCGTAATTGTTTTGTCCCTGGCCGTGCCGCTGGCGAGAGCCGCGGAACCGGCCAAACCCGACCCCCTTGCCAACGCTGCGCCCGCCGAGCGCGACGCGCGCACGAGCGCAGCCAGGGAATTCCATGTGGCCCCGGGTGGCAGCGATGCGGATCCCGGCACGAAAGACAAACCGTTCGCCACACTCGAACGCGCCCGCGATGCGGCCCGGCAGGCGAAAGGCTCGACCGTGGTGCTCGCCCAAGGCGCATACCGCCTCACCAACACCTTCGCACTCGACGAACGCGACTCCGGCACGACATACACCGGCAAAGGTGCGCGAGTCACCGGTAGCATCGCCCTTCCGAACAGCGTCGTGAAACCGGTGACGGACAAAGCGATTCTGGAGCGGCTCTTACCGGAGGTTCACGGAGAAGTGATGGAGATTGATCTGCGGGCGCTCGGCATCACCGACTTCGGCGACATCGGGCCGCGCGGATTCCGACGGCCGTACATTCCGGCGCCGTTGGAATTCTTCGTGGACGACGAACCGCTGCGCATGGCGCAGTGGCCGAATCCCGGCCAGCCCGGCGTGCCGATTGGCAATGTGCTCGACAAGGGTCCGGTCACCCGCAACGGCGAGAAACCGACACGCGGTGGGACCTTCGGGTTTAACAGTGAGCGCCCATCGCGATGGACGAAGGCCGACGACGTGTGGATTACCGGCTATTTTGAGAACGGCTACGCCGACAACACGGTGAAGGTGAAATCATTTGATCTGGAAAAGAAAACCCTGACCACGGTGCATCCGCACATGTACGGCTTCGCTTCCCGCGCGCCGTGGAACCGGTGGGTCGCGTTGAACCTGCTCGAAGAGATTGACCAGCCCGGCGAATTCATGGCCGACAAGAAGACCGGCAAGCTGTACTTCCTGCCGCCGGCAGGAAAGGAAATCGCGAAGTGCCGGCTTGAAGCGTCCGTAATGAAAGCCCCGCTCATCGCCATCGAGGGGGCGGCGGATGTCGTGTTCGACAACGTCAACATCGAGTGCTCGCGCGGCATGGGCGTGTACATCGAGCGCGGCGCGAGCAACCGCATCCGGAACGCCACGCTCCGCAACCTGGGCATGGTCGCCGTATGCATCGGCAAGGGCGTGTCGCCCGACCCCGATTACCGGCATGCGTTCACGGGAACGCCAATCTCTCGCGCGCTGGGGTCATGGCACGAGCACATCTACGACAATCCTGCCCTCGACCGGGAAGCCGGTATAGGGCATGGCATCGTGAACTGCAAGATCTACAACATCGGCGCGGGTGCGATCTCGCTCGGCGGCGGCGACCGGCTGAAGCTTGTCCCCGCCGGCAACTTCGTGGAGAACTGCGAGATTCATCATTTCAACCGGTGGGACCGGACCTACAAGGGCGCGGTGAATCTTGATGGCGTCGGCAATCGGGTAGCGCACTGCAAGATACACGAGGCGCCGGCGCTGGCGTTGTATCTGCACGGCAACGAGCACGTCATCGAGTTCAACGAAATCACGCGCGTCATGCTGGAGGGCGACGACATGGGTGCGCTCTACATGGGGCGCGACCCGACGGAGCGCGGCAACGTCATCCGCTACAACTACTGGCACAACCTCGCGCCGAATAACGCGACGTGGTGTTTGTACTTCGACGATTCCGGCGGCGACGGCACGAAGATCCATGGCAACGTGTTCTTCAAGGCCGGCAGCCGCGGCACGGTCGTCGTCGCCGGCGGCAGTGACTTTGTCATTACCAACAACATCTTCGTGGACAGCAAGATGCATCCGCGGGCGCGGCATCCCATTCATTGGGAGATATTCCGGAGAAAGAGTGGGGGGCTGTTCACGCGACGGATGGCGTTGGTGAAGTACAACCAGCCGCCGTGGTCGGAGCGGTATCCCGAGTTTGCCGGCTACCTGGCGGCGAAGCGGCCGCGCAACAATGTGCTTGAGAAGAACCTCGTGACGAAACAGGATGACCCGCGTTTCGTGGATGGTCCGCGCGGTAATTTCGCATTGAAACCGGCCGCGGACACCGGCATCGAGGGCTTCGAGCCAATCCCGTTCGAGAGAATCGGGCTGAAGAAAGGCGTTCAACCGAAAGGAAGTCCATGATGATCCGCAATAGACACCGACACATCCTCATCACCCTCCTCGCCCTCGCCCTCGGCATGCCGGGCGCGCGGGCGCAAGAGCCGGCTGCGGCCGTCCGCTACCGCAACGAAACGCCCGCCCAACACGACGCGCGCATGCAGTGGTGGCGCGAGGCGAACTTCGGGATGTTCATTCACTGGGGCGTCTACGCGCAGTTGGGCGGCAACTACC